>DATLAN010000262.1:0-12998 GCA_035527455.1 Thermoguttaceae bacterium | reverse complement strand
GTCAGGGCTTGCCCTGACGCCGGGTGAAGGGGAAGGCCAGCAGGAATTGTCAGGGCAAGCCCTGACCTACAGGCTGGCCGTCTTCGTCAACGACGTGCAGGCCGCCGTGTTGGAGGTTGACGAAAGCACCGGTACGCGAACCATCGACGTGCCTTCCGCTCTGCTGAAGGACGAGAAGAAACACCGCATCAACTTCCAGATCACCGGCCGGGGGCAATATACCTATCAGTGCATTTTGGGCGGGTTCGTGCCGGCCGAGCAACTCCAAAGCACGGTCGACGATTGGCGCGTCGCGCGGACCTATCAGCCGGCCCCGCTGGAAGCCGACGGACGGGAGATCGGCCGGGGCTTCGGCGTGCTCGAAGGGGATTACGTGCCGTTCGTGAATCCCGTGACGCAACTGCCCGTCGGCCGGCGGGCCATGGTCGAGTTGTCCGTCCGGCGGAAGGACACCTCGTCGAATGTCGCCGATCTGGAGTACTTGGTCATCACCGAGCCGATCCCCAGCGGGACGACGGTCATCGAGAAATCGGTCCGCGGGCCGTTCGAACGGTTCGAGATCACGCCCGGGGCGATCACGTTCTACGTCGGCAATCGGCGGGACATCGGCACGATCCGCTACGAGTTGTACGGTTACCTGGCGGGCCAATATCGGGCGGGGCCGACGGTCATCCGCAACGCCTATCAGGCCGGACAACTGGTCGTCTCCGAGCCGAAGTCGCTGGCCGTCCTGCCCTCGGGGACATCCAGCGCCGACGACTATCGCCTCACGCCGGACGAACTTAACACGCTGGGGAAGCTCTACTTCGAGAAGGGCCAGTGGGAAACGGCCGAAGAACATCTCGGCGAGCTGTTCGATCACTGGAAACTCAATCCCAACGCGTACAAATCCGTGGTGAAGATGCTGCTGGACGTCCACCTCGAGGTCGGCCCGGCGGGACAGGTCGTCCGCTATTTCGAGATCGTCAAGGAGAAATGGCCGGACGAGGAGATCCCGTTCGAGAAGATCGTCAAGGTCGGCGCGGCCTATCACGAGATGGGCGAGTACGAGCGGAGCTACTTGATCTTCCGGGCGACGGTCCAGACCAGCTTCCTGCGCGAGAGCGGCGTGGCCGGCTTCCTCGATTCGCAGGGCGAGTTCGTCCGCAGCGTCGACGTGATGCAGCGCCTGCTGCGCGAGTATCCGCCCGAAGGGTACCTCGCGGCGGGCACGTACGCGTTGGCCCAGCGGGTTTACGCCAAGGCGCCCCAAGCGGCGGAAGACGAAAAACTCCGCCGGCAGAAGATCAACCGCGTGGACCTGATCCACCGGGCGTCGGACATGCTCGAAGGCTTCCTGACGGCCTATCCGGACGACCCGGCCGCCGATCAGGCCGCTTTCTCCAGGGCCAACACGCTCCTGGAGTTGAAAGACTACGGCAAGGTCGTGGCGGCCTGCGACCGCTACGCGCGGCGGTATCCCCAGAGCGACCTGCTGGACACCTACTGGTACATCATCGGCTATTGCCACTTCGCCGGCAGCCAGCACGAGGCCGCACTGGCGATGTGCCGGAAGGTGGCCGAGGCCAAACGGACCGACCAACAGACCGGCCGGCAGATCGACAGCCCGAACAAGTGGAGGGCGGTCTACATCATGGGCCAGGTCTACCACAGCCTGGGTCGGGCCGCGGAGGCCGTGCGGGAGTACGAGCGGGTGAAGGACCGCTTCTCCGACGCCGCCCGATCGATCGCGTACTTCCTCCGCAAGGGGATCGCGCTGCCGGAGGTGACCACGCTGAGACCGGGCGAGCCGGTCGAGGTCGAGTTGAAGTTCCGCAACGTCGCCGCCTGCGACGTGAAGGTCTATCGCATCGACCTGATGAAGTTCACGCTGATGCAGCGGAACCTCGGCGGCATCCAGCGGATCAACCTGGCCGGCATCCGCCCGCAGCACGAGGCGGCCGTCGTGTTGGGCGACGGCAAGGACTATCGCGACCGGACGCACAAGCTGGCCCTGCCCTTGGAAAAGGAGGGGGCCTACCTGGTCGTCTGCCGCGGCGACGACCTGCACGCCAGCGGCCTGGTGCTGCTGACGCCGCTGGCGGTGGAAGTGGATGAGGATCGCACCGCCGGCCAGGTCCGAACGACCGTCAAGGACCGGACGACCGACGAGTACCAAAGCGACGTTCACGTGAAGGTGATCGGCTCGGGCAACGCGAAGTTCGTTGCCGGATCGACCGATTTGCGTGGCGTGTTCACGGCCGAGGGGATTTGGGGCGCGGCCACGGTGATCGCGATGGCCGAAGGCGGCCGCTACGCCTTTTATCGCGGAGTGCCCGAGCGGGGTGAAGGGCCGCGGTTGAGCGGTACCGTTCGACGGGCAACCAGTGGCACGTTGCCCCAGTACCGGCCGGTCGATCTGACCGCCGACGGGCCGGAAGAGGCCGAGGCGAGGATCAACGCGGCGCTGGATTCGCCGACGCAACTGGAGTTCATCGAGACCCAGTTGCAGGACGTCGTCGATTTCCTGCGAGACTATCATGACATCGAGATCCAGATCGACACCCGGGCCCTGGACGAGGTGGGAATTCCGACCGACACGCCGATCACCAAGAACCTCAAAGGGGTCACGCTACGGTCGGCCCTGCGGCTGATGCTCCGCGAGCTGGATTTGACCTACGTGATCCAAGACGAGGTCCTGCTGATCACCACGCCGGAAGAGGCCGAGTACCGCTTGGCTACCAAGGTCTATCCGGTTGCCGACCTGGTGCTCTTCCGCGACGAGTCGGGCGAAGAGTGGGCCGACTTCGACCAGTTGATCGAATTGCTCACTTGCACCGTCGAACCCACGGCATGGGACATGGTCGGCGGGAGCGGCTCGATCGCCCCGTTCGAGAACAACCTCAGCATCGTGGTCAGCCAGTCGCAGGACGTCCACCGCGAGATCGAACGGGTGCTGGAGAACCTCCGCCGCGTGGGCGGGAACAAGAGCGGCGACGGCCAGCCGCCGGTCCGCAAGAAGCCGCAGCGCGGCTATGGCGGTTTCGGCGGCATGGGGATGGGTGGCATGGGGATGGGTGGCATGGGCGGGGGCGGGGGCGCTCAGGCGGACTTCGATGGTGTGCAGAGACCTTTCGTCATCAGCGTCATTCCCGTGATCGAACCCGGCACCACCGACGCCGACGTTGCGCCTGCGCCCGGCGGCATGAACGAGTTGCTGAAGGGCCTCCAAGAGGCCAACGAGTCGTTCCAAGGCCAGCAGGTCGATCAGCTTCAGAAGATCTACAGCCGCGGGATGGGCATGGGCGGCTTCGGCGGCGTGGCGCCCGGAGCGGCGTTTTGAGGGCGAACTTTACGAGTTGTCTTTCCGACGCCTCGCTTCCTTGCCTGCCCGGCGGAGTTCCTCCGCGAATCGCTGAAACTGCATGTGTTTCTCGAACCGCTCTTCGACCGAGAGCTTGAGGTTCTCGCGCAACAACGTGCGGTCCACGTCTTTTTTGTAGGCCTCGATCACGGGATCAGGCTTCAGGGGCGGCGAATCCGGCGGCATGGAATTCTCCGATCGGTCCGATGCCCTAGGATGGTCGAAACAGGGCCGACGGCTGAAGAGCCACGTCGGGAAAGGCCAGGGGGCGGATCTCTTCGTCGCCGCGATGGGTCCGCCGGCTGCGGTACCCGGACGGTTGCGGATCGCGGAACACCTCGACGCAATCCTCCACGAGATCGACGACCCAATAGTCGGCAATGCCCGCCTCGGCGTAAAGCCGGGCCTTCTCGCCGGTGTCGTAAGTCAGGCTGCTCTCGGCCACCTCGATCAGCAGGAGAACGTCTTCGGGTTCGGGATGGCCCTGGAAGTAGTCTTTGGGAACCAACCAGAGAACATCGGGTTCCGGGGCACTTTCCAGAGCGGGTGCCCTGAGTGTGCCTTGGATCCGCACCACCGCCCGGTGGGGTGGGAGAAGCTGCGTGCTCAACCGAGTGACCCTGTCGACCACCGCTCCGTGTCGAATGCCGATGGGTGTCATTTCCCGTATCTCCCCCCGGATGAACTCGATCCGCTGATGGTGCGGGCCGTCGAACGCGCCGCTTTCGACCATCAACTCGTATTGAGCGAGACTGAAATGGGCCACACTGCTCATGGTCGTTGCTACAGCTTGAAGTTGAACGTGTGCTGGATCAGCCGCCAGAGGCGTTTGCCCAGCGGCTGCGGGTCGGCGTGGATCTTGGCTCGGCCGCGGAACCCGACGCGCAACTCGCCGTGGGCGTCTTCCAGCCAGACGCGGGCCTGGAAGGAGGTGCTCTGGGGGCGTTGCGCGCCGGTTTTCGGGTCGGTCGTGGTGGCCAGTTCTCCGCCGGTGCGCGTGGAGAGGCTCGGCGGGGCATACTTCATGTTGACGTTGGCGATCTCGTCGATCTTCAGATCCTCGTCCGTGTCGCCGTACTTGCTCAGCACGTCGTGCGGCAGTTCGTCCAGCTTGATCTCCACCGGCAGGTTTTCGCGGACGAACTCGATGTCGGTCTGGTCGATCACCAAGGTCGCTTCGAGATAGCGGGGATCGCCGATCACGCAGAACTCTTTTCCTTCTTCCAGGAAGGCGCCGAGATTCACCGGTTCCAGCGGAGTGCCGGACCACATCGGTAAATGGCCCTCGATCTCGCCTTGTCCGGCGTTGGTGGGCGGGGGCAGAACGATGCCGGATCGGGGAGCCCGCAGGATCAAGCGCTCCTGATCGGCCATCCGTTTTTGGAGCTGCTCTTCCACCCGGTTCAACTCCGCCTGAACCACGCGGAGGTTTCCTCCGTCCTGGCTGTCGCCGTACTTGCCGTACAGGTAGTGGAGATTGGACAGTTCCCACTTGTAGCGGTCGTGCTCGCCGAGGAGTTCGGTCAGCGCCAGTTCCACTTGGGTGCTGGAGAGCCGAGCGAGCGGGTCTCCCCGGCTGACGCGATCCCCGGCCCGGACGTAGACCTCTTCCAGCCGCGCGCCGTTGGGGATGTGCACGATTACCGGCTCGGCGTCTCGGGCCTTGATTTCCAGGGTGGTCATCACGCTGTACGGCAGCGGGACGAACAGCACGGCCGCCACCACCGCGCCCAGCACGGCCAGGCTGGTATACATCCGAGGCTTCTTCACTTTCTCGATTCTCCCGGGTATGTAGAAGAACTTGAAGACCTTGTAGGCCGGCATCGCGATCAGCCCGTACAGCGACATCAAGACGATGATCTTGCCGATGATCTCCAGTCCGTACGGCTTGAAGACCTGGAACAGGAAATACAGGATCGACGCCAGGATGAACCACCGATAGACGACCGCGGCCACCGAGTACAGCGCGAAGAACATCTGGTTCCGCTGGGGCAGGAAGGGGTCGTCCGGGGGTTCGATGCCCAGGCACAGATGGGCCAGCTTGCGGCTGAGGATGCTGGTGGCCTTCTGGCGGAGGTTGGGGATCTCCACGAGGTCGGCCATGATGTAGTAGCCGTCGTAACGCAACAGCGGATTGCCGTTGAAGAGGATCGTGCTCACCGAGGCCAGGAACATGGTGTTCAGGCAGATGTGGTTCAACAGCCCCGGTTCGGTGAACCACCAGATGAACGTGGCGATCGAGGCCAGCGTGACCTCGACGATGATTCCCGCCGCGCCGATCAGCGCGCGATGCCACTTGTTCGGCAGCATCCACGAGTCGGAGACGTTGCAGTACAGGCAGGGCGTGAGCACCAGGATCATCACGCCCATCTCGTGGCATTCGCCGCCGAATTTCTTGCACGTCAGCCCGTGGCCGAACTCGTGCATGACCTTGATGATTCCCAGCGTGCCGCCCAGCCACATGGCGTTGTAGAAGTTGAAGAACTCGTAGAACGCCGGCAGCTTCGAGCGAAACACGTCGAACTCGATGACCACCAGCGTGCCCGCCGAAATCATCAGCAGCACGCAGATCGCCAGCATGGCGGGGCTGAACAGCCAGGCGACCTTGGGGAAGAGCCAGTTGAGGAACCGTTCGGGGTCGAAGCCTTTGAAGCGGATGCAGAGGATGTTGGTCATCTGGCCGAGGATTTCTTTCCGCCGGCGCTCGTCGCGCCGTTTGCGGAGCTGTCGTCCCTGGCCTCCCACGCCGGCGATCACCAACCCGCTGCGGTGCAGCATGCCGAGGAACTGCTGCAGCTCTTCGACGGTGATTTTTTGCGGGGGGAACTCGGCCTCGAAGCGTTCCTTGATCTCGTCGAGGCTGGTTTCGCCGTCGAGCATGTTGAGGATGGCGAACTCCTCGTCCTGGAACCGGTAGTAGTTCAACCCCACCGGTTCCTTCACCACCCAGTAGCTGCGGCCGAGATACTGTTGTCGGCGCGCAGAGAGATCCGGCCGCTTGCGGATGGGCAGCTTTCGCGCGGAACTGGAAACCAGACTGTCGGAGAGAGTAACCATAAATCAGGAAGTGCGATTCGCGGCTGGGGGTTCGGGGCTGGGGGCTCGGGGCTGGGGGTTCGGGATTCGTGGCGTGGCGATCCCGTCTCCCCGAGCCCCCAGCCCCCAGTCCCAAACCCCGAGCCCCCAGTCCCCAGTCCCGAGCCCCGAGCCCCCGATCGCGAGCCCCGGCCATGTGTTGGCGGAAGGAAGCGTGCCGGTCTTACGGTCTGAGTTCATCATTCATAATTCCTCATTCATCATTCCCGCTCACCGCACCGGGATCGTCAACGTCACCGGCAGTCCCGGACGCAGGAACCAGTAGCCGTCCGCTTGGCGCCGGTTGTCCACGTCCACTTCGATGGGGAACTGGGCACCGGCCTGCACGACTTCGCCCACGTGGTAGATCCTTCCCGTGACGCGCACGGTTTCTTCCCGGGTGATCTGCACGTCGACGACGACGGGTTGGGCCTTGTCGATGGCGCTCGGTTTGACATCTTCGGCGCTTAAGTAGCCTTGCGCCCGCAGCTTGTTCATCCGGACCACCCGCAGGACGGGCGTGCCGATTTGGACCCACTCGCCCCGCTTGCGGATCACGTCGACGACCTCGCCGTCGTAGAGGGAGGTGATTTTGTAGTGTTCGAGGTTTTCTTTGGAGGCGTTGAGTTCCGCCTGGCTGACCTTCAACTGTTCGTTGGCGATCTCATAGTTCATTTCGGCCTGCTTGATGGAGAAATAGGACTCCTTCCACTTCAACATCAGCCGGTGTACTTCGGCCAACGGAACCGTGCCTCTGGCTCTCTCGTTGGCATCGACGGCCATCTGGTGTTCCTGCCGGGCGACTTCCGTGGACGCGGTGGCGTAGTCGATGTGGATCTTGTTGGCGGCCTCCTTTTCGGCCACCGTGAGCTTGGACTCCGCCACCTCGACCTGTCGCTTGGCCAGTCGGTCGTCGATCTGGGCCAGAAGTTCGTGGGCCGAGACCGGCTGCCCTTTCTCGACCGGGATGTCCATCAACAGGCCCGCTTGCTGTGCGGGCACGTCGGCCTCGTCGATCAACGCCAGCAGGCAGTTTTCCAGGACGATCGGTTCGGCCGCCGGCGCGGCGGGCGCGACGGCTGCGATGAAGAGGATCGCCGAGATGCCGAATAGTACGAATAGTAGCCGTCTCGCTCCGCGAGACGAAGCCACATCTCGCGGAGCGAGATGGCTGCTATGAATACGGCTACTTTGGCCGTGCCGATGTAAGCGACTTCGCATGACCAGGGCTCCCTGCAACGTGTGTTCGTTTCGAATAGGAAAGGCGGCCACTCGAACCGACTCAGAAGAACCGGAACAGGATCCGCGACTGGACGAAGGCGATCGCGTCGTGGAACCAGCAGTAGCCGATCGAGCGACGGCCGCAGTAGACCTTGGCGGTGGCCGTGGCCCCGGGCCGAAGCGGATGCGGCAACTCGTTGTCGTCGATGGCCACCTTGATCAGCACCGTGTTGCCCTCCTCGCCCTGCGCCTCGGCGCGGCCGTGGATCTCCTTGACTTTTCCCACGAACTCGACGTTCGGATCGGTGGCCATGATGTAGGTAACCGGCAAACGGTCGTCCAGGCCGTCTTCCAACAGATCGCACAACTCGTCGCGCAACGCGCCCATGGGGATCTCTTCCAGCAGGTCGCTGAGCATGGCGTGGGACTTCGCGTAGGACGGTTCGTTCCCGACGGCCTCCAACTTGCCGCGCAGCGCGACGTCTTCTTCCTCCTCCGACTCCGGCAACGCGGCCAGCAACTCGCCGAGCTGCTCGCGCCACGCCGCGCCCAACTCTTCGCCCAACAGATCGCGCAGCCGAGCCGACAACTCCCAGTTCGGCACGGTCTTCAGCACGGCGTCGAGTTCCTCGTCGGTCATGTCGGCGTTCTTCTCCCGCAACACCTCGCGGAGCCGCCCGCGAAGGTCGTCGTACACGACTTTCTGGGCCCGGGCGATGTGTCCCATGCGGTGTTCGGGCATATCGAGTTCCAGTTGCCACGGTCCGTCGGGATCGGCAATCTGCATCAGCACCTGCCCTCTTTGCACCGGCCGCCGGTTCAAACGGTCCTTTACTTCCCAGGTGATGACCATGCCGCGGCGAGGGCTGCGGACCTCCTCCTCCCGCAACTCCTTGTCGTAGAGATTCAATTGCTCGTCGAGACTCTTCAACTGCGCCAGCAGCACCTGGCGTTCCCCCGAAAGCCGGTCCTTTTCCACCGCGGTCAGCCGCGGGTCGTTCCGCGCCCGGTCGATCGCCTGGATCCGCGACCAGGTGGCGTTCTTCTTGCCGAGGATTTCGTTTCGGGCGATCTGGAGCTGGTCGCTGCGGAGCGTGACCAATAGCGTCTTCAGATGCCTGTCGACGATCCCGACGAGGTCGTCCGGCGAGGCGCTTCCCGGGCTTGCTTCCGGATTGTCGGGATCGGGGAGATACGTCCGGCGGAGTTCGCCGACGATTTCATCGATCGTTTTCTGGTAGATTTGCGCGGCCAGAAGCGTCTCGGAGAGTTCCGCGAGGAAGGCTTCATCGACGGTTCGGCTTCCGGACCCGAACAGGCCGCCCACGGCCGCCAGCGCGTCGGCCTCGATTTCCTCGGTATAGACGAAGTCGCCGTGCTCGACGTGGATCCGCTCGACGACGCCGTCGATCCGCGCGAACACGTCGTTGCGGTCGATCGGTTCCAGGGAGCCTTTCGACTGCAACTCGAAGTCGGCCGGCCAGAAGAACAGCCCGAACAGCAGGATCAGGATGACGCTGGTGATGGTCATGGTCTTCGGCAGCGTTCGCGCCTTGAGGATCCACTGCGTCTTGCCCAGCAATCGCCACAGGGGCATCAGGAAGAGGCTGTTGTGTTCCAGCGAGTTGGCCAGCGCGGTGGAACTGTGGCGGCAGACGACCTCCACGCGTTGGACCATGCTCTGCGGGACCCGGCTGTCCTCGATCTGCTCGACGATCAGGGCCCCGATGGGCACTTCCGGATCGGAGCGTTTGTTGGGATCGTCTTCCTCTTCGAGTTGGGGGCGTTTCAGCGGGAGCACGGCCACGTTCTTGGAGTGCGACTCGTCGACGTACTCCTGGACGGCGTCCTCGACCTGGGGGGCCATGTTGCTGGTGTCGCCGGTGTACCAGACCGGTTCGCCGGTTTTCACCACCGCGGTGGCCAGCTTTCCCAGCAGGTGGATGACGTTCGAGCGCTTGTCGAAGAGGTCCTGTCCGCTGACCGCCTCGATCCTGCACCGGTTGCCCCGGCGGATGGCCACGCTCACCCGGTCGCACTCGATCAACCGCCGGCCTTCGTTGGCGATGGTGTAGGCCGTTTCGCGCGGGTCCAGCGCGGTGTGAACGTTGTGGGTGAAATCTTCCAGCCGGCTCCAGAGGACCTGGCGATCGGCGAAGTGCTTGAGCTGGTGGCTCTTGAGGAAATCGGTGGCCAGCTCGCACATCTGCAAGAGGAACCGCAGATAACCCTTCTGCGTGTTGGGGCCGGCCTCGGTGCGCTGGAAGATTTCCAGCACGCCGACCGATTCCAGGTCGGTCTTCAGCGGCCCGAGCACCAGCAGGAAGTCGGTCGGGTTGGCGGCCGGCGCGTCGCCCATTTCACCCGCTCCCGAACGTGCCGGCACCAGCATCCCCTCGCCCCCGGAAAGGCACTTGTAGAGCAACCGGCCGTGCTGGGCCAATCCCTCTTCGTTGTCGCGGAGATTGGTCTGCTGGAGGTTGACCTGGTATTGCAGGGCCAGGCGGCCGTCTTCGTTGACCGTCCACACGGCCCCGCCGATGGCCGCCAGCGCCGAAACCACCCGCGGCAGAAACTCCCCGTAAAACTCGGCCGGGGCCACGTCCTCCTTGGTCAGTTGGGCGATCTCGTTGACCAACGAGCGGATCTGCTGCTTGGTCTGTTCGATAAGCTGGGGATCGAGAGATTCTTCAGTGCTCATTGCGATCTGGATGTGCGCAGAATGACATGGGAAGAGACGCCGCGGCGCTATACTCCTGTTTACCCTCTTTTTGCCGTATGCTCAAGGGGTAAACCCTACTTACCCAGCCGGTAAAGCACGACCGTTGCCCCGTCGCTTGCGCAGTCCGCGTAACCGTTTCGGTCGACACGCCCAAAGAGGGATAGACTACGAATTCTTCGCCGGTCTTCCCCCTGAGTCTATACGCTATCGGGGGGTGTCTTCAGACGCCGCTTCAACTCCACGATCCGGCGGCTCCCTACGCCTGTGCCTTGGCCACCATCTCGGCGAAGACCTCGCGCTGCTCGATCAAGGCGGCGATGCGGTCGGCGGGCTCCACGCGGCATTCCAGCAGGATCCAGCCGGCGTAGCCCATCTTGACCAGCAGCCGGATCAGGTCCTGATAAGGGTAACCGCCGAGGTTCAATTCGCGAACGTGGGCCGTGGCGCCGAAGCGATCCTTAACCAGGTCGAAGTGGTACTCCAACCCTTGATCCTTCAGTTCGTCGCCGTTGCAGTTCCAGCAGACGCCGACGTTGGGGTGGTCGGCCACGTCCATGATCTGTTTGATGACCGGCAACGGCCCGCAGGAACCGTGAACCTCCAGGCGGATCTCCTGCCCGTAATCGGCGGCGAACTTCCCGACGATGTTCAACGACTTGCCGATCTGCTCGATCGTTTTTTGCGGCTCGACGCCCTTCTGGAAGCTGTTGGGCTTGACCTTCACGCCGCTGCCGCCCGTGTCGTGGCTGAGCTGGACGAAGGCCCTGGTCGCCTCGATGGACTTCTGCAGATCGCCCGGATCGGGGTAATCGAACTGCTGGTTGGTTCCCGGGCCGACGTGGACCACCGGGCTGTCGTCGAACCGCTTCTTGACCTCCCGCCGCTCCTCGGCCGAAAGACTCGGCTCGACGCCGTGGGCGTGCGTGGTCCGCGTTTCGACCCCGAGCACCTCGGCCTTCTCGCAATTGGCGATCAGCGTGGGCAAATCCCAGTCCCTACCCCATTGGTAGGTCACCAGTCCCAGTCTCATTTTCGAGCCCGGGGCGTCGGCCGCATTGGCCATGGCACTGCCCAACGGGCCGACGGCGGCGGCCGCTGCCAGCGCGGCGGACTGTTTGAAAAAATCGCGACGGGATGTGTCGGTCATGGTCGTGGTCCTTTTGTCGGGTGGGCGTGTCATGGAATCTCATTATCCCGTGCGGATTCGCGACTTGCAAGCATTCGCCGAAAAGGGGGGGCCGGTCCACTTTTCGGCACCGATACTACAATGGAGCATCGGACCTGGAAATCCGTCCCGCATGCCGCCTTTCGACGGCCCCAGGGAAGTTCATCACGCGGCGGACGACGCGATGCGAAAAGACCAACGGATCGGCACCGGGCTCATTCTCGCGCTCATCGCGCTGGTGGGCGTCGGGCTGTGGAAAACGGCCGGCCGGCACGATCGCAGCCGCGCGGCGGTGGTCCGCCGGTATCAGGGCGTCATGGGGACCCGCTGCCAGATGACGGCCGTCGTACCCCGCCGGAGCGAGCCGCTTGCCGAAGCCGCGCTGGCCGAGGCTGAATCGACGCTCCGCTCGCTCGAGACCCTGCTGAGTACGTGGATCCACGATTCGGAACTCTCCGCCTTCAACGCGGCGCCGGCCGACGAACCGGTCACGCTCTCGGTCGAGACTCTCGAAGTCCTCCAGGCGGCCCGGGCGGCCAACGAGCAAACCGGCGGGGCCTTCGACGTCACGTGTCGTGCGTTGATCGAACTTTGGCAACGCGCGGCCGAGCGCGGGCAACCGCCCGATGAGACGGAACTCCACGACGCCCGCGAGGCCTCCCGGTGGGAGTTCATCGAACTGACCGACGCCGGCGCCGTCAAACGCCGCGACACGGCCCGACTCGACGTCGACGGCATCGCCAAGGGCTACGCGATCGATCGGGCGGCCGACGTCCTGCGGCGTGCGGGGCTCGACGGCGGGCTGGTCGAGATCGGCGGCGACCTGGTCTGCTTCGGTCGGCCGCCGCAAGGCGAAACCTGGACGGTCGGCATCCAGAATCCCTTCGGCCCGGGCAGGCTGGCCGAGCTGCGTCTTGCGGCCGGCGCCGTCTGCACCAGCGGCGACTACGCCCGAGGGTTGACGATCGCCGGCCGCCGCTACAGCCACATCATCGATCCCCGGACGTCGCTGCCCGTCGAAGAAGTCCCGTCCGTCACCGTCGTCGCCCCCAACGCCACGACGGCCGACGTGTGGGCCACGGCGCTAAGCGTGTTGGGGATCGAAGGCGTCGAGCGTCTGCCGCAGGGCGTTGAAGCCATGCTCGTCGTCGGCACCGAAGACGACCATCGCGTTCTGTGTACCGCGGGGTTCGTCGAGTTGTTCGAAGAGGCGCCGGAAAACGTCGAAGTGATGGAAAGTTCGTAGCCGGATTCGCAAGAATTCGGTTCTTCGCATTACGGCTGAATTCTTGCGAATCCAGCTACGGGTAAGTTCCTTCCGGCCGGTCGCCTTATGTCGTTCTGGTGTGCCGCCCGGTTTTCGGTTAGACTGTAGGCGGCGAGTGGAAAATGGGGACTGGCTCCGAGCCGCAAATGGTGTGAAAGCCGCGGAGAAGTGCTGCCGGCTCGGTGCCTGTCCCCTTTTTCCACGG
>DATLAN010000261.1:0-36312 GCA_035527455.1 Thermoguttaceae bacterium | reverse complement strand
GAAGGCCCGCTCAAAAAACCGCCGCCGTGTCCCACCCGCGCGGGCATGGCGTCAAACGCCTCGGCGTGCCGATCGGGCGGGCGTTCGGAATTCCTCTTGTCGCCCGGCAACACCGGCGATCTTGCCAGTGCGTCGAACGGCGTGGTATGATCTCCTCCACAAGATCGAGGGTGCTGCCCGCGCCGCGTTCGTCGAACGCTTGGAGCAAGCCGCCGGTCGCCCGCTCCGCCCCAGAAAACCGGGCCGACCGGCCAAATTACCCAAACAGCCAAATTGAGGACGTGTCCCGCACATGTCCCCGAAATTCAGCACTTTGAACGAAACGAAGGGTGGCCTCGATTGCCCGCGAATCGGGGCGATGACGTCGTAAGAGGTGCTGGTACAGCTCCGAAACGTCGTGCGCATACGACACTCGTATGAGGGAGGTCAGTGACATGGTTCTCGACGAGACCTTTGTGCAGGGGTCACTTTTTGAAGACGATTACTTGATACGGACCCTCGGACCGTTGGGCCATTCCCCGGATGTTGCTTTCACTGAGCTTGTAGCGAATGCATGGGATGCAGGTGCATCAACGGTAATTATTCGGATTCCAGATGCTAAAGGCGAACTGCTGGTCATCGAGGACGACGGGACTGGATTGACTCAGGAGCAGTTCCACTCCCGGTGGATGAAGCTGGGATACAACCGCGCAAAGCATCAAGGAACTAAGGTGGAGTTTCCGAAAGGACGAACCGGTGCTCGTCTTGCGTATGGACGCAACGGAGTCGGAAGGCATGGTCTATTGTGTTTTAACGACGAGTATCAGGTCATCACCCGCGCCGAGGGAGAGGAGTGGCGATTCACAATCACTACCCACAGCCGGGAACAACCGTTTGTCCTCAAAGAGGAGAGTTCCTCAACAGGCAACGGACATGGAACACGGCTTGAAGTGACCGTTGCGCGGCATTTGCCAGACCCGGACAGAATAAGGGACGTCGTATCTGCGAGATTCCTTCACGATCCGCAGTTTCTTGTTCGAGTGAACGGGAAAGACCTTCGCTTGGAAGACTTGTCGGGGCTTGTTGATTCGGGCACGGTCCAAGTCAACGGCAAGAATTTCGATGTGTGCTTTGTGGACACGCAGAAGGCGGCCCGGTCCACGATCTATCAAGGGGTTGCTTTCTGGCAGGCGAGCCGACTCGTCGGCGAACCGTCGTGGATGCTGGGAAAAGAGACTGTCATTGACGGACGGACTCGATTCGCAAAACGCTACACATTTGTCATCAAGACGTCCGACCTGGCCGACCAGATCAACGAAGACTGGACCGGCTTCAAAGACACCGCTGTGATGCAGCGTGTGTACTCAGATCTCGGCAAGTACATCCAAGGGGCATTTGGCAAGATTGCGAAGGAGAATCTCGACGAGACAAAGGCACAAGTCCGAAAGGACTATCACGACCGATATGCCTCTCTGTCGCCCTTGGGCAAATACGAAGTGGATGAAACCGTGGAGCATGTCGTCACTGCACATCCCACGGCTACACCCGAGACTGTAGGTATTGCTGTTGAAGCGGTAATCAACCTGGAGCAGACACGCGGCGGGAAGGAGTTGCTGAGGAAGTTGGCCGCGTTTTCGGAGGAGGATGTGGACGGATTGAACCGTCTTCTGGGCGAGTGGACGATCAAAGACGCTCTTCTCGTGCTGGATGAGATCGACCGCCGATTGTCCATTGTTGAGGCCATCTCCAAGCTGTCTGGCGATCCGGAAGTCGATGAATTGCACGTACTTCATCCACTGGTTACGGAAGCACGCTGGCTATTCGGCCCGGAATTCGATTCGCCAGAATATGCTTCCAACAGGCAACTGCATACGGTTGCAAAAAAACTATTCAAGGTGGATGGGTCGAAAGTATCCTTCCTCAACGAAAAGAAACGCCCCGATTTGATCATGCGGCCTGATTCCTCTGTTTCCGTGACAGGTACAGAGTCTACTGATCGAGAAACCGACTTGGTAGGAGTAGACCGGATCCTAATCGTTGAATTGAAGAAAGGTGACGCAAAACTCCTCAGGGAGCACCGCAATCAAGCGGTTGGCTATGTCGAAGACTTCCTTAATTGTAAGGAACTGACATCGAAACCATTCATCACGGCATTCGTTGTGGGGGAAAGTATTGCGGGCAAGGTTACCGTGAAACAGGACCTTGATAATCGCGGGCATGTATTCACTACGACCTACTCTCAGTTGGTCGATACGGCGAGGAAACGGCTGTTTAGTCTCGACAAGAGACTCCGTGAGAGATACGACAGTGTTTCTGGAATGGAACTGTTTGAACGCGGTAAACAGATGAAACTATTCGACAATCACACGTAGTTCGTAATACAGGACGCCGGTGCGCGTGCTTGGCGGCGGGTTCCGGGTGGGCGTGGCACTGGTTGCCGTGGAAGACGTCGATACCCTCGCGACGACGGCACTGCTTGCGGGTTTTCGGCTCTCGAACGGCCTCCGGCAAGGGGGACGGAATATCGAATATCGAACAGGGAATCTCGAACTGCGAAGGATGCCCGGTTTGGCGATTCTTCCACTTCACACTTCGAGATTCCTTGTTCGATATTCGTTATTCAGAGAGTGCAACCCCCTTCGGGGTTGACGTTTTCTCTCGGCCACGCAACCCAGGGTGGCGCTTCGCGGCTGCGCCGCTTCGCTGACCCTGGGCTATGATGTTCGACCCCGTTGGGGTGTGCGAGCCCGTGGGGCATTCGGCCCCGTTGGGGTCCAACTGGAGCGGTGCCGGTGGCCAAGGAAGGAGCTTGACTTCCGGACGGGGATAGTGTACAAAGAGATAGGTGTACATCCGTGGCACCTCGGTGCGGGCGGGCTCTTTGGCAATTCGATCGCGGGATGACGGCGGATACGCGCCGCGCGGCGGGCTGGGAATTGTTGCTTCCGGACGAGCGAAATCGGCAAAAATCGGAAAACAATGTCGTAAGTCGTTGCTGCAAAATGTCTTGCACCAACGCAACAACCGCCCATGGGACCTGACCGAACGCCTCATGTCAAGGGGCGGAAAAACGGTCTAACCCGTTGCAGTACAATGGGTTACGAAGAACTCGTCCGGGCCTGGTCCGTACAGCACGGTGGCGTGGGGCGGGAAACAATGGGGTTCGAGCCAGGTATCGCATCGGCGCCGGATCGCATAACTGCCTTATCCGCAACGACTTGCGAGGCTCGCCGCGGCCGAGCCGAACGGGGATTGTTGCCCTCGGGCCGCCGAACCGGGAAAAAAACGGCCCGGCCAGTCGGGAGGGGAATCCGTCAGGGCGAGCCCTGACCTACGTGGCTGCCAAAATGGCATGTCCGGGACATGGGCATCGGGAAGCTGCCGGGGGTCTTGTTGCACGGGATAGCGGTAACTTTGCCTCGATAAACATGTTGCGCCAAACGGCCTCCCCGTTGGCACGCGGCTTGCATTAAAGGTCCGCATCACGCCGTCGGCTGCCAAATGTGGTCGTGGTACGCCGATTCGAGCCTGAGGAGCGAACACCACCACCCGGCGGGGGGCATCCGAGAGCACGCCGGGCAAACCGTATTCCCGTCAGCAACAGGAGGAGATCCGCTGTGGCAAAACAGATAGTCTTCGAAGACGAGGCGCGGCAGTCGTTGGCCGTCGGCGTCAGCAAGTTGGCCCGGGCCGTGACCAGCACGCTGGGCCCCCGCGGCCGCAACGCCGTGCTGGACAAGGGTTGGGGAGCGCCGAAAGTGACCAAAGACGGCGTTACCGTGGCCGAAGACATCGAGCTGGACGACCCCAACGAAAACCTCGGAGCGCAGTTGGTCAAGGAAGCGGCGTCGAAAACCAACGAAGTCGCCGGCGACGGCACCACCACCGCCACCGTGCTGGCCGAGGCCATCTACAAGGAAGGTCTGAGAATGGTGGCGGCCGGGGCCGACCCGATGTCGCTGGGCCGCGGCATCCAGAAAGCCACCGAGGCCGTGATCCGGTCGATCAAGAAGATGGCCACGGCGGTCGATGAAAACAACAAGAAGGAAATCGCCCAGATCGCCACCATCGCCGGGAACAACGACCCGTCGATCGGCCAGGTGCTGGCCGACGCCTTCTTCAAGGTGGGCAAGGACGGCGTGATCACCGTCGAGGAAGGACGCCAGTCCGAAACGCACGTCGAGGTGGTCGAGGGCATGCAATTCGACCGCGGATACCTCTCCCCGCACTTCGTCACCAACCAGGAGAACCAAACGGTCGAACTGGAGAAGTGCCTGGTGCTGATCCATGAGGAAAAGATCTCCAACGCCAAGGATCTGGTGCCGCTGCTCGAGGCGGTCAGCAAGGCCGGCAAGCCGATGCTGGTGATCGCCGAAGACGTCGAGGGCGAGGCGCTGGCCACCTTGGTGGTCAACAAGATGCGCGGCATCCTCCAGGTCTGCGCGGTCAAGGCGCCCGGCTACGGCGACCGCCGCAAGGCCATGCTCGGCGACATCGCCACGCTGACCGGCGCCCAGGCGATCTTCAAGGACCTCGGCGTGAAGCTCGACGCCGTGAAGATCTCCGACCTGGGGACCGTCGGAAAGGTGACCGTCACGGCCGACAATACCACGATCGTCAAAGGCGGCGGCTCGCACGAGGCCATTGAAGGCCGGGCCGATCAGATCCGCAAGGAAATCGAAGCCACCACCAGCGACTACGACCGCGAGAAGCTCGAAGAGCGGCTGGCCAGGCTGGCCGGCGGCGTGGCGCAAATCAACTGCGGTGCGGCCACTGAGACGGAGATGAAAGAACGCAAGTCCCTGTTGGAAGACGCCCGGGCGGCGACCCAGGCGGCTTTGGAAGAGGGCATCGTTCCCGGCGGCGGCGTGGCCCTGCTGCGAAGCGCCAAAGCGCTCGACAAGCTGGATCTGGCCGGCGACGAGGCCCTGGGGGCGAAGATTGTGCGGAACGTGCTCGATGCTCCGATGCGGGCGATCGCCGAAAATGCCGGACAGGACGGCGCCGTGGTGGTCAATCGCGTCAGCCGCATGAAGAAAAACGAAGGCTACGACGCCGACAAGGACGCCTTCTGCGACCTGGTCGAGGCCGGAATCATCGACCCGGCCAAGGTCGTCCGGACCGCGCTGCAAAACGCGGCCAGCGTGGCCTGCCTGTTGTTGACCACCTCCTGCCTCGTCACCAACATCCCCAAGGAAGATGAGGCTCCCTCGCCGGGCGGACCCGAAGGCATGGGCGGCGGCATGGGCGGCATGGGAGGTGGCATGGGCGGCATGGGAGGTGGCATGGGAGGCATGGGAGGCTTCTAACCAGTCGCCGACCGCCCGGACCGAATCCCGACCGGAAAGACAACCCGTTGGAACATCAACCTCAATCTCACAAACCACATTACGACAAGGAATCGAACCATGAAGGATATCAACCTGAGGCCTTTGGATGATCGGATCGTCGTGGAGCCGATGGAGGCCGAAGCGGTCACGGCCGGCGGCATCGTGCTGCCTGACACCGCCAAAGAAAAGCCCCAGCGGGGTACCGTGTTGGCCGTCGGCCCCGGAAAGCTGCTCGACAGCGGCGAGCGGGGCGACCTGTCGGTGGCCGTAGGCGACGAAGTGATCTTCGGCAAGTACACTGCGACCGAAATCGAGATCGACGGGCGCGAGGTCAAGATCCTCCGCGAAACCGACATCCTGGCCAAGGTGATCAAGTGACCCTGGCGGCCTGCCCGTAATCCACCTGAACCATTAGAAGCGAGGAACCGCCAAAAGTGGCTAAGCAACTCATGTTCGAAGATCACGCCCGGACCAAAATGCTCCGCGGCGTGGATAAACTGGCCGACGTGGTCGCGGTGACCATGGGCCCCACCGGCCGGAACGTCATCATCGACAAGTCGTTCGGCGGACCGACCGTCACGAAGGACGGCGTGACGGTCAGCAAGGAAATCGAGTTGGAAGATCGCTTCGAGAACATGGGCGCGAAGCTGGTCAACCAGGTCGCCTCGAAGACTTCCGACGTCGCCGGCGACGGCACGACCACGGCCACCGTGTTGGCTCGGGCCATCTTCCGCGAAGGGCTGCGGAACGTCGCGGCCGGCAGCAACCCGGCGGCTTTGCGGCGCGGGATCACCAAGGCCGTCGAGGCGGCGGTCGATCACCTCGGCTCCATGGCCAAAGCGGTCACCAAGAAAGAAGAGATCGCCCACGTCGGCGCGATCAGCGCCAACAACGACCAGTTCATCGGCGACCTGTTGGCCGAGGCCATGGCGGCCGTCGGCAACGACGGCGTGATTACGGTCGAGGAAGGCAAGACGGCCGAGACCACCTACGAGGTGGTCGAAGGCATGCAGTTCGACAAGGGCTACCTCTCGCCCTACTTCATCAACCGCGCCCCGGAAATGGACTGCCTGATCGAGGACGCCCTGATCCTGATCCACGAAAAGAAGATCAGCAACCTCCGCGATCTGATCCCGCTGTTGGAGAAGGTCAGCGCGGCGGGCAAGCCGTTGTTGATCATCGCCGAGGACGTCGATGGCGAAGCGTTGACCGCGTTGGTCGTCAACAAGCTCCGCGGCGTGTTGAACGTCTCCGCCGTGAAGGCCCCCGGATTCGGCGACCGCCGCAAGGCCATGCTCGGCGATATCGCCATCCTGACCGGCGGCACCATGATCAGCGAGGATCTCGGGATGAAACTCGAGAACCTCACGCTGGAGCAGCTCGGCCGGGCGAAGAAGATCACCATCGACAAGGATTCCACGACGATCGTCGAGGGAGGCGGCAAAACGGCCGACATCAAGAACCGCATCGAGCAGCTCAAGAGGCAGATCGAAGAGACCGACAGCGATTACGATCGCGAGAAGTACCAGGAGCGTCTGGCGAAGCTGGCCGGCGGGGTGGCCGTGGTCTCGGTGGGTGCCAACACGGAGGCCGAGATGAAGCAGAAGAAGGCCCGCGTGGAAGACGCCCTGCACGCCACCCGTGCGGCGGCCGAAGAAGGCATCCTGCCCGGCGGCGGCGTGGCCTTGCTGCGATGTATCGAAGCGGTCGACAAGGCCCGTTCCGGTGCCCGAGGCGACGAGAAGATCGGCGTGGACATCGTCAAGCGGGCGCTGACCGCGCCGATCCGGCAGATCGCCGACAATTGCGGCGTGGACGGTTCGGTCGTGGCCGACGAGGTCCGCGGAAAGCCGACCAACACCGGCTACGACGCCAACCGCGGCGAGTACGTCGACATGTACAAGGCGGGCATCATCGACCCGTTGAAGGTGGTCCGCACGGCCCTGGAGAACGCCGCCAGCATCGCCGCGTTGATGCTGACGACCGAGACCCTGGTCACCGACCTGGAGAAGGGCGACAAGGAGAAACGGGCCGTTGAGGGAAGTGTGCGTTAGGCGTCGGCCGGAAGTTTTCCCCCGGCCACGTCTAGATTTACGACGAGGCGACGAGCACCGGGCCACCTCCTGGCGGGGTGGCCCTTTTTGGACCGCAGATAGCGTACAATGAAATATCCCTACGAATGCCCCCTGTCCGGCCATGGAGACGATGGCTGAAAAGCGCTGTTATTACGAGGTCCTCGGGGTGGATCGCTCGGCCACCGACGGCCAGATCTCCGAGGCGTATCGCAAGCTGGCGCTGAAGTACCACCCCGACCGCAACCCCGACGACGACGGGGCCGTTGCCCGGTTCAAGGAAGCGGCCGAAGCCTTCGAGGTGCTCAACAATCCCCAGAAGCGGGCTCGCTACGACCGCTTCGGTCACGCCGGCCTGGAAGGCACCAGCGGCGGGGCCCCGCACTTCCACGAAGTGGGCGATATCTTCGAGGCCTTCGGCGACATCTTCGGCGACCTGTTCGGCGGTGGCGGCGGCCGCTCGCGAGGTCAACGCGTGCGCCGCGGCGCGGACATCCGCTGCCAGGTCACTATCGACTTGATCGAGGCCGCTCACGGCGCCACCAAGACGGTCGAGTTCCAGCGCCACCAGAAATGCGAGACCTGCGGCGGCAGCGGCGCCAAGCCGGGGACCGAGGCCGAGTACTGCGCCTACTGCGGCGGCAGCGGCCGGGTGGTCCAGTCGACCGGGATCTTCTCGCTGCAAACCACCTGCCCCTCGTGCCACGGCGCCGGTTCGGTGATCCGCCATCCCTGTTCCGCCTGCAACGGCGGCGGGTTCGTGCCCAAACGCGTCACCCGCAGGGTGACCATCCCCGCCGGGATCGACGATCAGAGCCGGCTGCGGTTGCATGGCGAAGGCGAGCCGAGCCCCGACGGCGGTCCGCCGGGCGACTGCTATTGCATCATCCGCGTGGCCGAGCACACGCTCTTCGAACGCAACGGACAGCACGTCATCTGCCATGTGCCCATCAGCTATTCGCAGGCGGCCTTGGGAGCCACGATCGAAGTGCCCACACTCGACGGGCGCGAGCAGCTCGAGATTCCCCGGGGGACCCAAAGCGGCGAGGTCTTCAAGCTCAAAGGCCGCGGCATGCCCTATCTGCGGCGGCGTTCCCGTGGCGACCTGCTGGTGCAGGTCTACGTCGAAGTGGCCAAGAGTCTCGACCCCGAGCACGAGAAGCTCCTCAGAGAGCTGGCCGAATTGGAGCAGCGCGACGTGACCCCCCAGCGAAAGAGTTTCTTCCAGAAACTCAAGGAGTACTTCCAGGCGTAAGGATCGGCCGCAGCAGCGGAGGAAAAAGCGTGTCGAAGAAAGAGCGGAAAACGACCGAGCCGTCAAAGCCCGCGACGTTCGACCGTGAAGCGGCCGAACAGATGGCCGCCGACGTGGCCGCCGCGGTCGATAAGGAGCCGGAGAAGGAACGGATCGAGGAGAAGGAAGCCCCGCAGCCCGTTCCCGTGCAGGCCCTGTGCGAAGAGTTGGAGGTGGCCAGGGACCGCGTGTTGCGGAGTCAGGCGGAACTGGAGAACTATCGCAAACGGGTCGCCCGAGAAATGCAGGACCTGCACCGGTACGCCGATCTCCCCTTGATGCGCGACCTCCTGCCCGTGTTGGACAACATCAACCGGGCGATCGAGGCGGCCGAAAAGACCCACGACACGGCCAGCCTGCTGGACGGCGTGAAGATGGTGGCCCAACAGTTCGCCGGCGTGTTCGAGAAACATGATTGCACCGAGATCGAAGCCCTGGGCCAACCCTTCGATCCCCACCGGCACGAAGCCATCTCCCAGCAGCCTTCCGACGACCATCCCCCGGGCACCGTGGTGCTGGTCACCCAGACCGGCTTCCAGCTCCACGACCGCGTCGTCCGCCCCAGCCAGGTGATTGTCTCCAAAGCGAATGAGGAGTGAGGAAGAGTTGTCAGTTGTCAGTTGTCAGTTTTCGGTTGTCAGTTCTTGGTATCAAGGGTTCTTCGGGCGATTTCGTGGCTGCCTGGCGAGACAGCGGAATCCCTTGCCAGCGAAGTACGGGTTCCTCTTCTCTGTTCACGACGCGCGAAAAGATAGAATCAGAGAAGAGGAACCCGTACTCCTTTGTGCCACCGACTTCGATGGACCGGAAATGGAACGACGAAAATCCCTGAAGAACCATACGCTGTTCAATCGAGACAACTGACAACTGAAAACTGACAACTGAAAACTGACCACTGAAAACTGACCACTGAAAACCACCCCAACTACCATGCCTCATTACGACTACGTCTGCGACGCCTGTGGATACCAGTTCGAGTTGTTTCAGTCGATCACGGCCGAGACGAAGCGCAAATGTCCCGACTGCGGGCGGATGAAGCTCCGCCGGCTGATCGGCCCCGGCGCCGCGATCGTGTTCAAGGGCTCCGGCTTCTACAAGACCGACTACCGCAGCCAGTCCTACGAAAAGGGCGCCAAAGAGGCCAAGGAGGCCAAGACCGAGTCGAAGAGCAAGGGGAAGGACGAGAAGAAGGGCGAAAGCAAGGACGGGACGAAGGAGAAGAAGTAAGAGCAGCCGTTGGCCGCAGCCAATATTGACATCGTTTGCTCGATCCTGAAGACTAACGGCATGTCGCGTTCGAAGATCGTCATGCTGAAGCATGACCTACCTGGGCCGTGATCCGTTTGACCCTCTTTCAAGAAAGCGAAAGCCGTGAAAAAAGAAGAAATCCTCGAAAAGCTGGCCGCCGGCGAATTGTCGGTGGAGGACGCGGGCAAACTCCTGGCGGAAGCCGAGCAATCGAAACGCGGTTCGCTCTACTGCAAGGTGAGCCAGAAAGGCGCCATCAGCGTCTACGGGCTGCAGCGCATGCCCGTGACCCTCTACGTCGAACAATGGGAGCGCTTGCTCGATTTCGCCGACGACATCCGGCAATTCGCCGCCGAGAATACGTCGGAGTTGAAGAGGAAAGAGCGATAATCACCCCGTCCGCCTGCTGGCGCCACGGGGGCCGCGCAGAAACAACCTGTTCCATGGGGTGGCACGCCCTGAGGAACGAAGGGCGTGGTTTGGCAGGTCTTCCACGCCCTTCGTTCCTCAGGGCGTGCCACCCCCAACCGAGGAAGCGTAGAAGTCATTCTTGCGCAGACGCATAGCGGCGGACCATGGCGGCGCAGTCGGCCGGCTGGTCGCTGTAGCGGTCGTAGATGCCGATGATCGCGCCGTCGATGGGCTTGATCGACTCGAAGGTCTGGCGAAACGCCTGCTCGACCCACTGCTGCCGCTCCGAGAGCCGCCCGGCCGCCAGGATCTTGAAGGCCAGGCAAGGCCGCTTCGTCTGCCGCATCGCCCGAAACATCCGCGGCGGGTCCAGCGGCAGATAGACCTCACCCACCGGAATCGGCGCCTGGCCGAGCAGCTTCTCCAACGCCTCGGCGCTGCGGTGCCGCTCGTAGACGCACGTCATGTAGTAATCGACGTCCCAGCCTTTCGACTCGACCGCGTCGACCACGTCGGGCATATGGGTCGACACGCCCACTTGCAGGCCCGCGTCGCGGACCCGCTTCAGGTAATCGTGGATCGTGTCGATCTCGCCGTTCTTGAACAGCCGGTCGGTGACTTCGCCGTGATGGGCGATGGCGATGCACCCGCCGGCGGCGAGCGTTCCGATCGAGGAGGCGTCGCCGGAAGCGATGGCGATGTAGTGCATTTGGCCGCCCTCGTCGATCAACCGCCGGTACAGTTCGATGCTGCCGGTGCCCGACTGCCAGCAGTTGATGCCCACCTCCTGGCACCGCCGTAGCGTCTTGAGGATCTGGTCGGGCGTATAGTAGCTCCGCATTTCGTGGTTGACGAAAACCGACAGGTGCGAACCGGCGCTGAAGGGGTTGGTCCCGCAGACCAGCCGCGAGATGGAATGCGGGCCGAGGCGGATCTGCGGCAGTTTCGGCTCTTCGGCCGGTGCGGCAGAGCCGTCTGCCGAACATCCGGCGACAACCACCGCGGCCGCCGCACTCGTACGCACGAAGTCTCGTCGCGTTACCCGATGGTCTGCCATGGCTGCGAGTCCTTTGTCGAAAAGGGGACGCCTGACTGTAGGGGCACATCAACTATGCGACATTGTAACCGCCGCCAGCGCCGTGTCAACGAAAACGTGTAGGCTCGTAGGCCGGAACAAGCGCAGCGCAGTTCCGGCATTTGACGGCTGGGACCGCGTGCACGAGGAAAGGCCGTATGAAACCGCGTGCCGGAACTGCGCTGCGCTTGTTCCGGCCTACTTCTTGTTCCGGCCTACTTCTTCGTTACCTGCGAATCACCACGCCGATGCCTGTGATGCCCGGACCGGCCAGCGGCGTGAAGATCAGGTTTTCGTTCTGCCGGGCGGTTTCGTCCACGGCACGGCAGGCCAGGTAGGCCATCCACCAACCGAGCAGGGCCTGGGAGAGATAGTGGCGGTCGTCGTTCACCCGCGACCAGGCGGTGAAACCGGAACACATGTACAAAGCGCCTTTGGCCCAGGGGTTTTCGACCATTCTGGCGGCCGTGATGAAGGGCACCGCGCCGATGAAGGCGTGGCCGCTGACCGCGTTATCGTCGTCGAACGGTTTCCAGCGGGAGCCGACGGCCGTTTCTCCGGGGCGGGATCCGCCGAGGAGGAACTGGGTGAAGAGCATCGGCGGAACACCGACCATATAGCCGCGCGTGACCCGACCACTGTAAGCGCCCGCCCGGCCCAGCAGCGGCCGGTCCTCGGATATCGCACCGAGCATCCCCAACGCCGCGAAGGCCGGAATGATGATTTGGCCTTCGCCGAAGACCTTCCACGCCTGGGTAAAGTCGTCGGTATCGGTGCTGCGGACGTCGCGCTGATACCAGTGGTTGAAGTCTTCGTCCCACGACGTGTTGGCCAGCAGGCTCGCGCCGGCGACACCCAAGAGCAGATCCCGCATCGAATTCCAGCCGTAATAGTTCCGGTAGTCGCTCGGCACGTCACGGAACCACCGCCCGAAACCGGCACCGAGCTGCCCACCGCGACGGCGCGGCATGTACGGCGATTCGTCCACCACTGGCGGCATGTACGGCGATTCGTCCACGGCCAGAGGCACGTACGGCGATTCGTCCGCCGCCAGCGGCGAGGGATCGAAGACCGATTCTGCGTAGGAAGGAAACGCAGGCGCGGGCTCCGTGTAGCCGACCGGGATCACGCCGGGCGCGTCCCAGTGGCAGTAGTAGAACTCCCGCCCCGCGTCGGGGGTCGTCGCAGGCACGACCTCGGCCGGCACGCCGGAGATCGGCTGAGCGGTCGGAGTAGATCCGCTCCTGGCGAATTGCCACTTTCCCCGGCACGCCCCGCAAGGAAGCGCCAACACCACCACGAACACGACGGCCGCCATCCGATCCGGTCTGCTCATCGCCACTGAGAGCCCTCCCGAAAACGCCGACGCCGACGACCGGTATCGCGCCGCGGCTGACGACTCGTGCTGCTGGACGAAGTGAAAGCCGCCGTGTCGGTCGGAGTTCCGCGCAGACCTTCATCGCGGGAGAGCGAAACGCGGTCGCGCGGAGTTGAAAGACCTGGGTCGCCGAACTTGTCGTCGAAGGACGGAACACGGCAGGCAAGGGTCCCGCTTTCCCGATTCATCGGAACCGGTTCACCCGGAACATTAGCCACGACCGACAGGGCAGGCGCGGGCTGCCCAGTTGGAAGGGTCGGGCGCATTCGGAAAGGTCGCCCGCAAAGCGCCTAGGCTTCCAGCGAGAAGCCGGACGTAGAAGGATCTTCGAGGACGCCCGGCTGTGCCGAGAAGTCGACCGGCGGCGACCAGGGCGTGTTGGCTGCAGCAGCACCGCGGAATTGCTCCGACAGCGAGACGACCGACGCCGCATTCTCGTTGGGCAGTTCGCTGCCGAGCTTCTCGCAAACCTGGCGCCACGTTTCGCGTTCGACTTTCAAGACTTCCAGCGCGTCGTCGAGCTTCTTTTCGTCGCGATCGTAGTTGGCTTCCATCAGGCTGCGAAAAACGAACACGTAGAGGGCGGCCACCTTCCTGGTCAACTCGCTGTCCACTTCCTTGTTCAGGCCGGCGAGCATCTCGCCGATGCAGTCCTGGGCGTGGATCAGGGCCTCGCAGGCCTCGTCGTTCTTCTCGGCTTTCCATTTCCTGCGGGCGGTTTCGGCCGAGCGGATGGCCGCCTCGATCAGCATCAGTTGCAGCTTCTGCGGGGTGGCCGTGAGGACATCGGTGGCCAGGTACTGTTTTCGCGCCGAGGGGTCCATGAACGATTCCTTTCGATTCAGCGAGGTATCCGGTCTTATTGCGCCAGCCTGGGGGCGGCGGTCAACGGCGCGAGCGGTTTCAGCGCGTCGATCACCGACAGCCCGTTCTGAATCTTGGCGATGGCCGATTCCAGCCGATAGAACTCCATGTAGAGCCGTTCCCGTTCCGCCTCCAACCGCTCGTTCAAGAAGTCGATGCGCTGCTGGTTGGAAGCGATCTTGTTCGACAGGGTGTCGGCCCGATTGGTCAACAGCGAGTTGTCCACGCCGGAGAGCTGTTCGAGCAGCACCGAGAACTTCGCCGAAACGCCCAACCCCTTCGTGGAGAAGAACGCCTTGACGGCCGACGGATCGTCGGCGAACTTGAGCTTCAGCTTCGAGCTGTCGAACGCGAGGGTGCCGTCGCTTTTGAAGTCCACGCCGATTTCCGCCAGCGACTGGATCGATCCGGCGCCGAAGAATCGTCCGCTGAGCAGGGCCGACAGATCGAGGTCCAGCCGCAGGGCGGTCCCGTCGCCGGTCAAGACGGAGCCCTTGCCCGTTTCCGGGTCGAACCTGGTCAGTTCGTTGAGCTTGGTCCGAAATTTGTTGTAATTGTCGACTATCGTCTGCACGGTAGCGACCAGGTCCGTGTCGCTGGTTTCTACGGTCAACACGACGGGTTTGTCGGAGGGTTTCAAGATCTTCAACGTCACGTCCGGCAGGACGTCGCGGAAGACGTTGGACGAGGACGAAACGAGGATGCTCGTGGCCGCCATGCTCGCGTCGCCGAAGACCAACAGGGCATCGCGGGCGCGGACCGTCTCCTCCACGTCGAGGCCGATCGCCGACGTGTCGACGATCAGGCGGCCCGCTTCTCCCGGCCGATCGCTCGAGAGGCCCAAACGGAAGGGGGTACTCGAGCCGTCGCGAAAAATCATCGCGGTCACTCCGGCACCGAGGTCGTTGATGGCCTGGCGGAGATCGGCGAGCGAGCGGACGCCGTCGGTCGTGGACGGATCGTCGTCGAGTTCGATGGTGTAGGTGGTGCTGCCGTCGATCACTTGGGTGAGCGCGCCGTCGAGATCCACTTCGGTCGAAGAGCCCAGCAGGTGCAGATCGGCGGCGGTCGTGGAGTTTCCTTCCAGAACCCGGAGGGTTCCCGGCTCCGTGCCCGTGTCACACAGCAGGATGCCGTCGCCGGTTCGGTTGATTTCGGCACGGACGTCGAGGTCGAGCCCGTTGATCGCCCGAATCAGGTCGCCGACGGTTTCGACGTTCAGAGCCTTCAGGTCGAGTTTTCGTTCCCGGCCGCTTCCGTCGACGATCCGGAAGGTGCTTTTGGCGACGCCGGCTCCGCCGTTGAGATCGGCCAACAGCGTGTTTTCGGCGATGATTTGCAGGTGCAAATCGCCGCTGTTGACGCTTTCGACGGCATCGTCGACGGCGATGCCCAATTCATCGGCCGTGTTGGTGGCGTCGGCGTTGGCCACGACCAGGTTGCCGGTGTGGTTGCCGCTGGTATCGATCAGCTCGATCCCGTTCCGCGCCCGGTTGATTCGGGCGGTGACGTTCACGGCGGCCGCGTTGATCGCGTCGACCACCTCCTCGAGTGTTTCGACCGTGGAGAGATCGACCGTATCGGAAGCGCCGCTGCGGTCGCGCAGTTCGAGCGTCCCCAAGGGTCCCAATCCGCTGCCGCCGCCGAGGCTTGCCAGCAACACGCTCTGCGAGCCGCCGGTGATCCGTCGGCCGACGACCACGCCGTCGGTCTCGGTCGCGCCCTCGAGCCCCAGATCGGCGAGCGTCGTCATGCCGTTGGCTGCGACCAACTCGAACGTTCCGCCGCCTTCGGTCAGGTCGGTCAGCACCAGGCGGTCTCCGTCGGGCGCGATTTCCGCCCGCAGGTCGCCCGGCGCCGCGGCGTTGATCGCCTCCAGCAGGTCGCCTAAGGTCTTCTCTTGGAGCACGTTGGAGGAGCCGGACTGGATCACCGAGAAATCGATCTTGCCGGTGCTGCCGTCGCGCAGCGTGTACTCGATCTCGTGCAGGCCGACGTGAGTTCGCACGCCGCTGCCGTCGTTCAGCGCATCCAGATCGAGATCGTCGTAGAGCCGGAGCATGTCGCGGCCGTCGGCCACGTCGCCGGCCACGTCGATCCCGTCCAGGCCCAACGAAGCGGCCGTACTGCCGTTGACTTCCTGCACCTTGAGGTTCGAGACGGTCTGACCCGTGTTGTCGATCAAGCGGAAGCCGTCCCGGTAGGCCACGGCCGTCACGTCGATTTCGCTCTGGCCGTTGATCGCCTCCAACACGTCGTCGACTGTCCGGACGGTCGACAGATCGACGTCCGCCCGGGCACCGCTTCGATCGGTAATGCGGATGATTCCGCGTTGGACGCCTGCACCGCCGCCGAAGTATTCCAAGGGGGTGCTCCGGCGGACGTCGTCGCCGAAGCGGAAGGTGATCCGCCCGCCGCCGATCGACTCGGTGTCGGTCTTGAAACCGGAGCCGAGCAGTTGCTGGCTCTGGACGGTCCGCAGCGGGGTGAACTGATAGGTTCCCTTCGGGGGCGTGCCGCTGGAGCTGGCCGTCAAGACGCTCGTGTCGCTGCTGGTGACCTTCCGCCGGTCGTAGAGACCCTCTTTGCCGAGATTGTCCGAGACGAACTTCACGGAGACCAGCGTGGCCATCAGGTCGGTAATGGCCACCTGTTCGGCCGTGAGGTCGTCGGTCCGCTCGGTGATCAGATCGCGGGGCCTGGCGGCCAATTTCATCAACTGCTCGATCGTGTCCCCGATGGGGATGCCGGTGATCAGCCCGATGTTGGTTTGGATCCGACCCATCGATCCCTCGGCGCACCCTGTGAGAATAGGGGGTCTACCCCGTCACATCGGAAAAGGATCGGTCGATCGATGGCACGAAGTTTAGGAGTTTTCTGCTCTTTGCGGGTTTGCGACGGAAGACGGGTCGTCCGGAACAGACCAACCAAAAGAAACGGCCCGCCCCGAATCGCAGGGCGGGCCGTCTGAGGTTCTCGTGGGCGAGACTGCTTAGGCTTATCGCAACAGGGCCAGCACGTTCTGCGGGTTGCTGTTGGCGATGGCCAACACCGAAACGCCCGACTGGACCAGAATCTGGGATCGGGTCAACTCGGCGCTTTCCTTGGCGAAGTCGGCGTCTCGGATCGCGCTTTCGGCGTCGGTGAGGTTCTCCAAGGTATCGTTCAACGAAGCGATATTCGTATCCAGCGTCGTCTTCTGGAACGCACCGAGACGCCCGCGGAGCGAAGCGACCTTGGTGATCACCTGGTCGACGATCCGCGCGGCCGTGGTGGGATCGGAGGCCAAGTCGGCCGATCGACCTTCGCCGAGCAGATACAGTCGTCCGGCGGAACCCCGCAGGGTGGCGGAGTTCACGCTGGTGATGCCGATGCGTGCCTGCTGGTTGGTGACCACGTCGGGACCGAGTTGGAACAGGGCCCCGCCGCCGGTGATCGAGAAGGTGATCGTGTCGGTCGCGCCGGCCGTGATGGTGGCCTTCAGATCGATCATCGACGTGTTGACCGACAGCGTGTTTCCGTCGCCGCTGGCGGTGAACCCGTTCACCGTGGCAGCGATATTCGTACCGATGTCCCGGGCGGCGCTGAGGCTGGATTCGAAGACACCGCCGGCCCCTTCGCTGATCACGTCGACCTTGACGAACGCACTCTCGCCGTACTGCGTGGACGCGAGCGTGAGGATGCCGCCGGTCTGCGAGGCGTCCACACCCGTGGCGTCGGCCACCAGGTCGATGGCCTCGACGATCTTCGAGATCTTGGTGTACTGATCGAAAGTGAACACCTCGGTGCCGCTGTTGCCGGCCAGTTCGAAGGTGAGGGTGTTATCCAACACGCCGCCGCCGGTGTACAGGGTATTGTCCGTGGCGCCGGTGTCCTGGTCGGTACTGCCGATCAGGGTCTGTCTGGCATCGCCCCCCGCGGTGATGGTCGCCGCGAACTCGCCGCTGGCGCCGGTGGCCGTTTCAATGGCGGTCTCGATGGCCGTCAACGCCGTCGCCTCGTCGTCGTCGATCGTGATGATCAGCGTATTGGCGGCCGCGCTGTACACGGCCGTCGGGGTGGCCGCGCCGACGTCGGCGGCGGTCAGGCTGATCGCCATGCTGTTGTAATCGGGGCCGTTGCTGGTGGCGGCGATGGCGATCGTGGCGGCGGCCGTGGTGGCCGCCCCGCTGTCGTCGGTGGCGAATTGCGTGACAGCGCCGACGTCGACGGCGTCCCACTCCGTCGTATAGGTCTGGATCGCCGCGATCATGGTTGCAAGCGAAGTAGCGCCGGTAGTGGAGACCGATAGGGTCAAGGTGCCGGCGGCGTAACTGGCGGTCGCTGTCCCGGCGGCAATGGCGGCGGTCGCCAACGTGACGGTCTTGGCGGTCAGTCCGGTTTGCCCGTCCTTGGCGAAGACCTCCAACACGGCACCGCTGCTGGCGGCGGTGACCCGGGCTCCCGCACCGAAGGTGAGCGTGGCGCTGGCCTGCGTGTCGGTGTTGCCGGTCATGGTGATCTGCGCCGTTTCGGCCGCAGACGAGATCTCGATCTCCAAGTCGATTTGGCTCGCGGCACCCAGGTTGGCCTGGTTGATTTCCATATCGGTGATGTTGTTGAAATTGCCGGTCGGCGTGGTCGAGGTGATGAAGTCCAAGCTGCCGTCGAGCAACCGCCGGCCCTGGAAGCTGGTCGTCTGGGCGATGCGGTTGAGGGCTTCCAGCGAGGAATCGACCTGCAACTGGTTGGCCGCGATCTGGTCGTCGCTCAGGGCACCCTGGTTGGCTGCCTCCGTGACCAGCCCGCGAATGTCGTTCAACAGGCCGCTGACCTGACCCAACGCACTGTCGGCGGTGACAATCACCTGGTTGGCCCGTTCGCTGTTGGTGATGGCCCGCTGCACGCTGATGATGTCGCTGCGGAGTGCTTCACTGGCAATCAACCCGGCCGGGTCGTCTTTACCGTAGTTGATCCGCAAACCGGTGCTCAAATGTGTCAGAGCCGTTTGCAGCGAGGCGTTCGATCGCGCCAGAGATTTCTGGGCGTTAAGAGAGCTGACGTTAGTATTGATTCGTGTCATGTCAGACACCCCTCCTTTATAGGGTCACGTCCAAGCTTCGCCGGATTGCGGGGAGCTATCGATTCCGGAGAAACTTCTCTGCACGCCGCCTTGCTGGGAAGCAGAGCCTTAAAGGCAGCTTGCTGACTAAAAAGTTTGTTTCCAGTGTCTCGAATCTACTCGCGCGATATCGAAAACTGCGATTGACCCGTCCGGTACCATGTACGGTTTTCTCGCTTCGGTCGCACCTATGTGTCAATATCGACCAGACAATTTACACGCTTTAGGTAATTTAGGTTCCGGCCGTCACTTTTTTTCCATGCTCCCACTGATCCTTCTCGGCACCCGATAAGATCTGGGAAAGAAAAAAGGCCTCGCATTCACACACGGGCATTTGCGAGGCCCGAATAATCCGAATAATCGTCAAGCTCGGCTACCGCCAGCCAGCTTATGACCCAGCCATTCCCGTCGATCGGCTGGGAGATGACCTTGCCAGCGTTGGAGTGTCCTTGCGCTCCAATCGGCCTGCCTGACGATTCTCTTGCTGGATGGCCTCGTAGACCTCGCGACGGTGGACGGGGATTTCCTGGGGGGCGTCGATTCCCAGCCGTACCTTGTCGCCGCGGATGTCGACAACGGTCACCACGATGTGGTCGCCGATTATTATGCTCTCATCCCGTTGTCTCGACAGAACAAGCATCTACGACTCCCTTCATTACGCGTTTGATCTATGTTCGGGCGGTCCGTACGTCTGGGCGAATTGGGAAATTCTATTAACACTCTATCGGCTGGGGTACTTGTATCTGACCAGGAAAATTACGTGTTACAAGTAATTTGGGAAACGCCTTTGATCGGCCGCTTCTGCACCTTCGATCGGCAGCTATCGCAGGTCGTCCATCAAGACCACGGAACATGCATGTCCCGTGTTTTGCCGAGTGGGCACGTACCTAAGTCTTTCTGCGCAAAGAAGTTCGAACTCGCGGCGAGGAAACTTTCGCCGCTCGCGGCCGTTCTGGCACGGCGGTTGCTAATGACGGTCGGCCGATCGCGTGTGGGACGCACGCGGTCAACACGTCAGGTCACTGCGAACAACGTAGTTCGACAAGCCGTGCGAGGCGGTCATGCCCAACGCATTCTACATCTCGGCCGAAGGGGCCCACGCCCAAAGCACCAGGCTGGACGTCATCGCCAACAACCTGGCGAATGTGGACACGGTAGCCTTCAAACGCAAGCTGGCCGTCTTTCAGGCGCGCTACGCAGAGGCCATTGAAGAGGGTTCGGCGGTGCCCGGTTCGGGCTCGGCGGACGACGTGGGCGGTGGCACCATGGTGTTGCAGACGGTGACCGACTATTCACCCGGCCCGGTGAAGAGGACCGGAATCCGCACTGACGTGGCTATCCGCGACGCCGGCGTCTTTTTCCAAGTCAGGAAGGAAGTGGGGGGACAGGTCGAAGACTTTCTCACCCGTGCCGGAAACTTCGAGATCAACGCCAACGGCCAACTGACCACGCAACAAGGCCATCTCGTGTTGGACGACGCCGAGGCGCCCATCGTGATCCAGGATCCCGACTGGCGGATCGACGACGCGGGGGTCGTTTGGAAGCGGGAGGGAATCCAGCGCCTGTCGCTGGTCCAGCCCGAATCGCTCGGCGACCTGGTGAGCGTGGGCGAGAACCTGTTCAAGCCGCTGGCCGAGTCCCCGCCGGTTCTTCCGGCCGAGCGGAAGGTCGCTGCCGGATACCTCGAGATGTCGTCCGTCCAGCCGACGACCGAAATGGTCGAGTTGATTCAGACTTCCCGCGCTTTGGAAGCAAACATCAACATGATGAAAGCCCAAGACCAGATGCTCGACGGCCTGGTCAATCGGGTGATGAGGGCCTAGGAGCGAGCAAACCGTAAACCGCAGGCCGTCGTTCACAGGCCCGCAACTCGATGTCAATCGTAGGATTCGAAGCAACAGCCACAACCATAACCATTCCCCCCCCACAACGCAGTGCGGGGGCGTTCTCCCAATCACTCTCCACTCTCCACTCACCCCCCTACAAGCCATGAGCGTTCAAGCCCTCTACACGGCGGCCACCGGGATGTCGGCCATGGAAACGAAACTGGACGTGACGGCCAACAATCTGGCCAACGTCGAGACCGTGGCGTTCAAACGAGGCCGGGCGAACTTCGAAGACCTGTTCTACCGGCATGAAAAAATGCCGGGGGCCCTCGATACGGCCGGCGAGTACACGCCGACGGGCATCTCCATCGGACTGGGCACCCGGGTATCCAGCGTCCAAGGAAACTTCGAACAGGGAGCCTTCCAGCACACGGGCGGCGAGCTGGACGTGGCCATCGTCGGGCCCGGCTTCTTCCAGGTGAGCGATCCCGACGGACGAACCGTCTACTCCCGAGCGGGCAACTTCTCCCGAAACGCCAACGGCAACCTGGTGATGGGGTCGGCCAACATCGGACGGATGCTCGAACCGCCGATCACCATCCCCGATGATGCCACCCAGGTCCTGATCAGCGGCGAAGGCACCGTTTCGGTGAAGCAGCCCGGCAGCACCACGCTCGCCCAGGTCGGCCAGATCGAATTGGCCCAGTTCGTCAATCCGGAGGGACTGCTGCGAGAAGGCGAAAACCTCTTCTCGGAGACCGACGCGTCGGGCACCGCCACGCTGGGTACGCCGGGGCAAGACGGTCTGGGAACGATCCAGCAGGGCGCGTTGGAGGCATCCAACGTCGGACCCGTACAGGAATTGATCTCCCTGATCACCACCCAGCGAGCCTTCGAACTCAACTCCAAGGTCGTGCAGGTCGGCGACGACATCATGCAGGCCGTGACCAATCTGAAGAGGTACTAGCATGAGGCGCCGGCCGGCCCGGCCCGACGGCAGCGACCGCCGGGCGAGGAATGTGAAGACGGTGGTGACGGTTGTGCTCGCGATGCTGGCCCTCGCGCCGGCGTCGGCTCGGACGGCCGAGTTGCGGCTGCGTCCCCAGTGTCAAAGCCGCGGGTCGCTGGTCACGTTGGCCGACGTGGCCGAGATCTTCGCCGCCGATGGGCAACAGGCCGAGACCCTGGCCGCCGTCGAGTTGTTTCCCGCGCCGGCCGCCTCCACGCAGCGCTTCGTCCGGGCCCGCGAACTCCAGGACCTGCTCTTGTTGCGCGGCGTCGACCTGGCCGAGCACCGCTTCTCCGGCGCCAGCCTGGTAGCGATCACCGGCGGGCCCGCCACGGTTCGCATTCAACCGGAGCCGACGCTGTCGTTCTCCGCGGCGCGAAGGGCCAACGGTCGCGTTGGCGATGCGGTGGTGCAATACCTGCAACGACACGTCTCGGCCGATCGGACCTGGAACGTGGAAGTGGAACTCCCCGAGAGCCAGGCGCGCTGGGCCGTCGATTCCGCCAGCGAGATTCGCGTGGCCGGCGGCAGTCCGCCGTGGACGGGACGGCAACGTTTCGAAGTCACCGTCGATTCCGCGGAGGGACCCGTTCGGTTTCCCTTGGACGTGCGGATCGACGTTCCGCCGTCGGTGGTGGTTGCGGTCCGAGCGTTGGCGTCTGGGGCGATCGTCCAGGCCGGCGACGTCGAGTTGCGGCCCGCCGCTGCCGGGGACGAACGTTTCGAGACGATCTATTCGGTCGAGGAAGTGCTCGGCTGGCAAACCACGCGTGCCCTGCCCGAGGGAAAAGTCCTCGACAGGAAGTCGCTCTGCTCGCCGCTGTTGGTGCGGCGGCGCGATCCGGTGACCGTGTACGCCCACGGCCCAAGCGTCCAGGTCCGCACGACGGCCCGAGCCCTGGACGACGGGAGTTTCGGCGAAACGATCCGCGTCGAGTCGCTGTTGGAACGCGAGGCGTACCTGGTGCGAATCATCGGCGTGCGAGAAGCGGAGGTCGACACGCGGCCCAGCGGCGGCGCGAACTCTCGGCAGACTGCGTCGACCGACGATCGTTGGGAAGGGAACCCGACATACTCCGGTTACTTCGGTTCCCAAGCTTCCGCTTGGGAACCCGGGTTTGCGAAGCTCAGCTTTGCGCACGGGGAAGCAGAGCTTCCCGGAAGTGCGTTCCCAAGCAGAGCTTGGGAACGAGACAACTGAAGGAATCGAACATGAGAGATTCTTGTACCAGGCGAAGTTGTTTGACGGCGACCGTTCTTCTGTTGTCGATGGCGATCGTCGGCGAGGCGGCCGGTCAATGGGAAGGGATGGGTCCGAGCGCCAGCCCGTTCGGTGCCCCCGGTCAGCGCCGGCCGTTGACGCTGGAGAAAGACGGCTGGACCTACCACGCGCCACTGCCGGAAGTGAAGACGTTCAAGATGCACGACGTGGTCACGGTGGTCATCAACGAACTTTCGGTGATGACCAGCGAAGGCGAGATGGACCGTAAGAAGAAGGCCCACGGCGAGCTGGCTCTCAAGGACTGGGTGTTGCTGCGCGGCCTGTCGCTCTTTCCCGATCCACAGAGCGGAGGCGATCCGACGGTCCGCGGCGAGGTGGACAACAAGATGAAGTCGGACGCCAACATGGAACTGCGCGACTCGCTGAAAACCCGCGTCTCCTGCCTGGTGGTCGATATCCGGGACAACGGCAACATGATCATCGAGGGACACGATACGATCACCGTCAACGAGGAGGTCTGGAACATCTCGCTGACCGGCATGATCCGCGCCCAAGACGTGCAGCCGGACAACACGGTGCTCAGCGAGAACATCGTCTACAAGCGGCTGGTGCGGAACTCCGCCGGACACGTCCGCGACGGTTGGGACCGCGGGTGGCTGCTGAAGTTTCTCGACAAAATTCAGCCGTTTTGAACTTGGATTCGTTTTTGGCGACGGATTGGAAATCCGTCCTACAGGCAGATACATCAGCCAGCACAATCAGGAATGGAATCGATGCCGATGAAATCCCGATCAGCCAATCGGCTCGCGGCGGCGGCGATCACGTTCGCTTTGTGGGCGTCGGGCGTCCCGGCCGGTGCCCAAACCACGCTCGAAAGCATCTGCCGCGTGAAGGGGCAGGAAGAGATCACGCTGCGAGGGCTGGGGTTCGTCGTGGGACTGGAAGGGACCGGCGACGACGGAAAATTCCTGCCCACCGTCCGCAGCCTGGCCCAAGCGATGGAATTGATGGGCCAGCCGCTGGGGGAAAACGGTTTGACCGAACTGAAAGACGCCGCCAACGTCGCTCTGGTGATCGTCACCGCCACCGTGCCGGGGACCGGAGCGCGGGAAGGCGACCGGCTCGACTGCAAGGTCAGTTCGATGGGCAAGGCGGAGAGTCTGGCGGGCGGGCGGTTGTTCCTCACGCCGCTGTTGAGCCCGGACAAAAGCGACCGTCGCATCTATGGATTCGCCGAAGGCGACATCTCGCTGGACAACCCCGCGCTGACGCGAACCGGCCGAATCGACGGAGGCTGCCGGCTCGAAGCCGATTTCCCCAACCCGTTCGTCCAGGACGGCCGAATCACCTTGGTGCTCGACCGGAACCACGCCAGTTTCCAGATCGCCCAGGACGTGGCCGAACTGATCAACAACGAATTCAGCTTCCAGAACCTCAACATGCCGCTGGCCCTGGCCGTCAACCAGGCAAACGTTTCGGTAACCATTCCCCCGCAATATCGCGACGTGCCCGTCGAATTCGTCTCCGAAGTGCTCCGGCTGCCGATCGTCGATCCTCGGACGGCCGCGCGGGTGGTGATCAACGAACGGGCCGGAAGCATCGTGATCAGCGGCGACGTGGAAATCGGAGCGGCCGTCGTCGCGCATAAGAACGTCGTCATCCGCACGGGCAACGCCACCGGCGCCGGACAATTCGTGCCGATCGATCCCGGCCAAACCGCCAAACCCAAGCTGGAAGCCCTGCTCGAGGCGCTCAACGCCATCCAGGTTCCCACCGAGGATATCATCGACGTCATCAAGGGATTGGCCGCCGACGGACAACTCCACGGCCAGTTGGTCTTCGAATAGTACACCCATGCGCTGCTTGGACGGATAGCCGCACGCCGACGAGAGAATTCCCATGAATGTTACTCTGCCGCCGCCCGCCGCCCTGCAAGCCGCGCAGATCTCGCCGGCGGTCCCGAACCAAGATGCGACTGCTTTCGCCGAAGGGAACGAAACCCGCGAGAAATTCCACTCGGTGATGGGTGAAATGATCTTCGGCCAGATCCTCAAGGCCATGCGGAAAACGGTCGGCAAGCCGGCCTATTTCCACGGCGGCCGGGCCGAAGAAATCTTCACCCAACAACTCGATCAGGTGTTGGCCGAGAAGATCAGCGAAGCCAGCGCCGAAAGGTTTCTCGAACCGATGTACCAGTTGTGGACGCTGGGACGGAAGTGATCCCCCCTGTAAAAGGCATACCGATGGAAACTTCGTGGGAATCGGAGTTGGCCGCGCTGTTGACCGAGCTGCTGGCCACCCAGGACGAAGTGCTGAAAATCCTGGCCCGAAAACGGGAACTGCTGCGCACCGCCGATACCGATGGGCTGATGGCTCTGGGGCCGGAAGAAGAGAAACTGGTCGGCCGCTTGCAACAGTGCATGAAACGCCGCGGGGAGTTGCTCGATCGCGCCCGTCGGGAGGGACTGCCTTCGACCAGCATCCGTGCGTTGACTCAGGCCCTACCCCGGTCGCAGCGCGGGGCGTTGGATCGGCAGGTCCGACTGGCCGGCTCGCGCGGTCGGCTACTGCAACACCACAGCCTGACCAACTGGGTCGTAATCCAGCGAACGCTGTTACATCTTTCACAGTTGTTAGAGATTATTGCGACCGGCGGGCGGCTACAGCCGACATATGGAGAAGGCGAACCGGTCCGCGCTAGCGGCAGCCTCGTAGATCGGGCAGCCTAGCGAGCCTGGGGTAAATCGCGAAGCGACACGGAATACGCCATGTCTCTCTTCAGTTCGATCCGGATGGCGGTCAATACCTTGCAGGCGAACGAAGTCGCCCTGCAAGTCGTCGGGCAGAATATCGCCAACGCCAACACGCCCGGATACATCCGCGAAGAGGTCCTCTTCTCCCCCGCTCCCACCCAACGCAACGGCAAGCTCCTCATGGGGCTGGGCGTGCAGGTCGACGCGATCGTCCAGAAGATCGACAAGTTCCTCGAAGAGCGGCTGCGGGGATCGATCAGCGATCGGGTGGACGCCGAGACCCGGGAAGCCGCCTACATGCAATTGGAGGGGCTGATCGGGGAACTCAGCGACACCGACCTGAGCACCTCGCTGAACAACTTCTTCAACACCATCCACGAAATCCTCAACCAGTCCGGCGGCGTCTCTGCCCGAAATTTGACCGTGTTGCAAGGCAACACGCTCACCACCGATCTGAACCGTCTGGCCGACCGCGCCATGAAGATCCGTTCCGATCTGAACGATCACATCTTCGACATGGCGGCCGACATCAATCGGTTGACCGAAGCGATCCGCGTGTTGAACGTCCGCATCACCCAGATCGAAGGGGGCAACGTGTCGGCCAGCGACGCCGTGGGACTTCGCGACCAACGGCTGATGGCGCTGGAGAACTTGGCCAAGCTGGTCGAGATTCGCGTCAAGGAGCAAGAAAGCGGGGCGGTGATCGTCTACTCCGGCAGCCAGTTCCTCGTTTTCGAAGGTGAAGCCCGTCAGGTGGAAGTGGTCTTGGACAGCGACCGCGGATTGTCCGTGGCCAACATCCACATGGCCAACACCGACGCCCCGTTGGACACGGCCTCCGGCGAACTCCGCGGCCTGCTCGATTCCCGCGACCAGATCATTGGCGGATTCCTCGACCGGCTCGACAACTTCGCCCACACGCTGGCTTTCGAGTTCAACAAGGCATTCTCGCAGGGTCAAGGTCTCAACGGGTTCCAGGATCTGACCAGCGAGTTTGCCGTCGATCAGGTCGATGCGGCTTTGAACGAGGCCGGCTTGAAGTTCATGCCCGTCAACGGGTCGTTCCAGGTCATCGTCCACAACAAGCAGACCGGCGACACGGAGTGGGCCGACGTGGTGGTGGACCTCAACGGCCTGGATTCGGACATGACGCTGGAGAACCTGGCCGACGCGCTGGATGACGTGGACGGCATTTCGGCCACCACCACTTCCGGCCGAAAGTTGAGGATCACGACCGATTCGCCCGAGTTGGAGTTCTTCTTCCACGGCGACACCAGCGGGGTGCTGGCCGTGCTGGGATTGAACACCTTCTTTACCGGTTCCACCGCGCTCGACATCGGGGTCAACGCCGTGCTCAAGGCGGACCCGTCGAAGTTCGCCGCCAGCCTGGTTACAGCCGACGGCGATTTCACGCAGAACACGGCCAATGCCGAAGTGTTGGCCGCCCTGCAGGATCGCCGCATCGCATCGCAGAACAACGAAACGCTCAACGTGCTCTACGATCGGATGATCGGCGAGACGACCCAGGCGGCCTCGATCGCCGGCGCCGTGGCCGAAGGCGCCCGGGTGTTCGAACAGACCTTGCGAGGGCAGAAGATGGCGACCAGCGGCGTGAGCCTGGACGAAGAGGCGGTTAACATGATCGCCTTCCAGCGCTCCTTCCAGGCGTCGGCGAAGTATATCGCGACGTTGACGGAGTTGTTCGAAATTCTCGTGGAAATATAGAAGATGGCCAATATCGTCGGCATCCCGACCACGCGCGTCAGCGACCTGTTCATGCGCCAGCGGCTGACGAACCAGATCCAGATGGATCAGTTGGACGCCTTCCGCGTGCAAATGCAGTTGAGCACGGGCCGGCGGATCCAGGTGCCCAGCGAAGACTCCAACGCGGCGATGCGGATCATCGATCTGCAGCGGCTGTTGGAACGCAAAGGGCAGGTCCGATCCAACCTCAGCACCAACCAGTCCTACCTGCTGGCGACCGACTCGGCGTTGTCTTCGGTTTCCGGCAGCCTGGCGGAGATCCGCGCCGTGGCCATGGGGGTGGTGGGTGAGATCGCCACCGACGCCCAACGCACGGCCGCCTCCCAACAAGTTCAGCAGATGATCCGACAACTGCAGGACATCGCCAACCAGAAGTTCCGCGGCCGGTACCTCTTTGCCGGCACCTCCACCACGGTCATGCCCTTCGGCGAAACCGACAAAGGTGGTTACGTCCAGTACTTCGGCAACGAAGGGAAGGTCTCCAGCTACTCCGACATCGACCTGCTGTTCGAAACCAACCTGCACGGCGGCGAAGTCTTCGGGGCGATCTCGGAAAAAGTGCTCGGCGCGAAGGACCTCGACCCGATCCTCACCTACAACACCCGACTGGCCGATCTCCGCAGCGGCGCGGGGATCACGCGGGGAAGCATTGAAATTTCCGTCGCCGGAAACCGAAGCACGATCGACATCACCTCCGCCGAGACGATCGGCGACGTGGCCGCAATGATCCGGGCCAATCCGCCGGCGGGAAAGACGCTCGACGTGGAAATCGCCCCCACCGGGCTGGTCGTCACGCTCCATGGCGACCCGGGCGACACGCTGGCGATCCGCGAGGTCGGCGGCGGAACCACGGCCGACGAACTGGGCATCCTCACCCGAATCGGCGTCGGCACCACCGTGGTCGGCGAAGACCTCGATCCGATCCTCCGGCTGACCACGCGGATCGGCGACGTGCTGGGCACGCGCTCCTACGCCCCGGTCCGATCGTACGGAAGCGACAACGACTTGATCTTCGAGGCCCCCACCGTCGGCGCAGCGTACGACGGCATCGAGATCCTCTTCGAAGACGACGGCTCCGTCGCGCTGCCGGGCGATGAAACGGCCTCCTACGACCCGGCCACCAACACGCTGACCGTGAAAATCAAATCGCACCAGACCGAAGCCCGGCACGTGGTCTCCGCCGTCGAGACCGCCTTTCTCGCGGGCAACGTGCCGATCACGGCGCGGCTCGATCCGCTGGACAGCCCCAACGGCGGCCGGGGCGTGATCGCCGCCACGCCCGTCGGTCAGATCGAAGGCCAAACCGCCGGCGGAAGCGGCACGGCTTTCGACGCCGATGCGGGAATCCAAATCGTCAACGGCGGCGAAACGCACGTGATCACCTTCACCGGGGCCGAAACGATCGAGGACCTGCTCAACGTGCTGAACATGTCCGACGCCGGATTGACGGCCCGAATCAACGGCAGCGCCACGGGAATCGACATCCGCTCGCGGATCAGCGGGGTCGATTTCATGATCGGCGAAAACGGCGGCCAGACGGCGACCCAACTTGGCCTGCGGACCTTCACCGAGACCACGCGGCTGGAAGACCTCAACTTCGGCCGCGGCGTGGCCACCCGCGACGGCACCGATTTCACCATCACCATCGCCGGCACGCCGGCCGGTCCGCCGCCGGTGCCCATCGAGATCGACGTCTCCGGTCTGGAAACCGTCGGCGAAGTCATCGACCTGATCAACGCCCAGGCGCCGGGCGAGCTGGTGGCGCGGCTGGCCACCTACGGCAACGGCATCGAACTGGTCGACCAGAGCACGGGAACCGACACGCTGACGGTCAGTCGGGTGCAGCTCGGGCGGGCCGCCATCGACTTGGGGCTGGTTCCCGAGGGACAGGAGTCGTACAGTGCGGCCGCCCCCTTGCTGGTCACCTCGACCACGACGAAGAGCAACTTGATCTTCACCGCGGACAATCCCGGCGCGGAAGTGGCGGGTGTCCGGGTCGTTTTCGAGGATACCGGTACGGGAAACGTCACTTACGATCCGACTGCGAAGACCCTGACGTTTGGCATCACCACCGCGCCCCCGGCGGCTGCAACGACGGCCGCCGACATTATCGCCTGGCTGGAAGCCAGCCCGGCCGGTGCCGAGTTTTCGGCCGAACTCGACCCCGCCGACACGGACAGCGACGGCAGCGGGAACGTCGAAGACACCGACCCATTCGCCCCGCCCTTGCTCGGCGACGAAGGTGGTACCGAAGCATCCGCCACCGTGGTCTTCTCCGGAACGGATAACGATCTGGTTTTCCGTGCCAAATCGGCTTTGCCGGCCCAGGTCGGAACCGAAATCCAATTCAACGGGGTGGCTGCTTTCGGCCCGCCGACGTTCGCCTATGCCGGCCCGGGCAACCCGTTGATTATCACCTATGATTCGGACGGCACGACGGCCCAAGAGATCGTGGACGGTCTGGCCGCCGACGCCGGACCCGCCGGCGCCAACTTCTCCGCCGCGCTCGATCCGACCGACGGGAGCCCCAACCTGGGCACCGGCACCGTCGACGTGCAGACCTCCACGCCCATGGCCGGCGGATCGCGCTTCCTCAAAGGGGCCGACGTCAACCGGCAGGAAACCGAGGGCATCTTCACCGCCTTGTTGCGATTGAAAACGGCCCTGATGAACAACGACTTGGGGGAGATCGAACGGTCGATCGCCCTGTTGGACGACCGGACCGACAAGATGAACTTCGCCCGGGCCGAACTCGGCGTCCGGCAGCAAGGCCTGGACATCACGCAAGTCCGCCTGGACAACGAGGAGATCGATCTGAAAGAATCCCTCTCCCGCGATTTCGACGTCGACATGATTCAGGCCATCTCGGACTTCACCGCCCGGCAGATCTCCTTCGAGGCCTCCCTGCGCACGGCCGCCCAACTCCTCTCCATCACGCTGCTGAATTACCTCTGAGCCGGGTCCGATCTACCCAAACGGCGGGCAAGCCCGCCCGCTAAACGCGGACTCTCTGCAATCCTGCGCTGTCGAACCGAGGCCCCGGGGCTTGTGGTTCTCTGAAAACCCGGTACACTGGGGCAAGTCCACGATATTACCGGGGGTAAGATTATGGCCGGGAAGGAGTCGCCGCCGAGTACCCGAGAGCACCTCGAACGACTCGTTCAACAGCGCACCGCGAAGCTGCAGGCTGCCAACGCCGAGCTTCAGCGCGCCAACGATCAACTGCGCGAGGAACTCAGCCGGCGGAAACAGGCGGAAGCGTCGTTCACCGAAACGCTGGGAGACTCTCTGCGACGGGACGCAGAGAACTCCGCGCTGGCTCGGGCCGCGCGGACGGTCTTCGACTGCCGGAAATTCGAGGACGCCGCCCGGGTGCTCTTCGATTGCGCCAAGGAACTCACCGGCGCGACCTCCGGCTACGTCGCCCTGCTGTCGAAGGACGGAACGCAAAACGAGGTCCTGTTCCTCGACGCCGGTCGACGCCCCTGTACGGTCGACCCCGATCTGCCCATGCCCGTTCGCGGTTTGCGGGCCGAGGCGTATTGCACGGGCAAGGCCGTTTACGAGAACGACTTTGCCGGCAGTCGCTGGGTGGAACTGATGCCGGCCGGCCACGTCCGCCTGGACAACGTACTGTTTGCGCCCTTGGTGATCGAAGGCAAGGCGGTCGGCATTTTCGGACTGGCGAACAAGCCCGGCGACTTCACCGACGACGACGCCCGGATCGCCACGGCGTTCGGCGAATTGGCGGCGGTGGCGTTGCGGAATCGCCGGGCCGTGGGCACCCTGAAAGCGAGCGAAGCCCGGTATCGTAGGCTCGTGGAAACCGTCCCCCATGGGATTGAGGAACTCGACGCTGCCGGCATCATCACCTTCGCCAATCGGGCGTATCACGAAATGCACGGCTATGCCCCGGGTGAGCTTGTAGGTACGCCCGTCTGGGAATGCTTGGGTCATGATGCGGACAAGCGGGAATTGGAGGAATACTTCAAGCAGCTCGTCTCCCAGCAACCGCCGCCGACAACCTGGCGGGGCGTGAACCGGGCCAAAGACGGGCGCCTCCTCGACGTCCAGGTCGACTGGGACTACAAACGCGACGAGCAAGACAACGTGATCGGTTTCGTCGCCGTGGTGACCGACGTCACCGCACGCAAACGGGCCGAGGAGGCACTGCGGGAAAGCGAAGAGCATTTCCGGCTGGTATTCGAGAATTCCCACGACCTGGTGGGCATGGTGACCGCCGACGCCCAGAGGGTTTGGGTCAACCCGGCTTGGCAAGAAGTATTCGGCCGGGAACAGCAGAACCGGAAGAATCCCCTGCAAATGATCCATCCGGACGACCTGCCGGGCATGCAAGAGGCCTGGAGGGGGCTGGTGTCCAACGGACAGGAGGTCAAGGATCTCGAGTTCCGGTATCAATCCGTGGTCGGCACGTGCAGGACTTTCGAGGCTTCCGCCTTTCCAGTGGATCACAGCGAGGAGAAACTGTTCTGCGTCATTGCCCACGAGGTTACGGATCGCAAACGGACCGAAGAGGCACTCTGCAGATCGGCGCAGGAGCTGCACATCAGGAATCGGATCGCCGAGGTCTTCTTGACGACTTCCGACGACGCGATCTACGCGGAAGTGCTGGAAGTCGTGCTGGAGGTCCTGCGAAGCGAGTACGGGGTGTTCGGTTATATTGACGAGCAAGGGGCCCTGGTCGCTCCCAGCATGAACCGAAGCGTGTGGGACCAGTGCCGGGTCCCGAACAAGGATTACGTGTTTCCCCGCGAAACGTGGGGCGGCATCTGGGGCCGGGCGCTGCGGGAAAACAGGACCCTCTATTCGAACGAGCCGTTCGACGTGCCCGAGGGGCACATCCCCATGCGTCGGGTTTTGTGCGTGCCCATTGCCTATCGAGATCAGCCCATCGGAACCCTGGAAGTTGCCAACAAGGCCGACGACTATGACGAGGAAGACGTGCGTCTTCTGGAGACGATTGCCCAGAAAATCGCGCCGATCCTCAACGCAAGGCTGCAAAGAGATCGTCAGGAGGAAGAACGCAGGCGTGCGGAAGAGGCATTGCGGGATTCGGAGGAACGGTTCCGCGCCGTGTTCGAACAGGCGGCCAGTTCCGTCGTGCTGATCGACCTGGAAGATGGAGCGATCGTCGAGTTCAACGAGCAGACCTGCCAGACTCTCGGATACACGCGCGAGGAATTCGAAACGCTCAAGATCTCCGACTTCGAAGTCGATGAGTCCGCCGAGCAGGTCAGAGCACACCTGAAAAGGGTTCTCGCAGAGGGTGGGGATTCCTTCGAAAGCAAACACCGAACCAAGAATGGGGACGTCCGCAACGTCGTGGTCCAGACCAGGCCGATCATGATTCGCGGCAAGCACTTCGTGATGAGCATCTGGCACGACATCACCGACCTCAAGCAGGCCGAGCAGCGCGAGGCGAACCTCCGCGCCGACTTGGCCCACATGGGTCGGTTGGTGACCATGGGCGAAATGGCCAGCGGACTGGCCCATGAACTCAACCAGCCGCTGACCGCCATCGCCACGCTGGCCCACGTGGCTGCCCAGACGCTCCGGTCCGGCAAGGAACTCGACCAGGCGCAGTTGGCCGCCATGTGCAACGACATCGGCGCACAGGCCCTGCGGGCAGGGCAACTCATTCAGCGGATGAGAAGCTTCGTCAAGAAAATCGTGCCCAGACGAACCACGCTCGATCTGCCCGAAGTCCTCGACGAAATCCTCTCCCTGATGAAAAACGACGTGCGGCACGCCGGAATCGCGATCCGCCTGGACCTCGACGAGTCGCTGCCGACGACCTTCGCCGACAAGATCCAGGTCGAGCAAGTGCTGTTGAATCTGATGCGCAACGCCTTGGAATCCATGGAGCACGGCGACGGCGACGAGCATGTGCTGACCATCGCAGCGGACGCCTGCGACGGCCATCTCCGGATCTCCGTCCGCGACACGGGCGTCGGCATTTCCCCCAATGGAACCGACGAGCTGTTCGGGACCTTCTTCACCACCAAGCCCGAAGGAATGGGAATGGGCCTGGCCATCTGCCGGTCGATCGTCGAAGCCCACGGCGGACGGATATGGGGCACGCCGAACGACGACCGGGGCGCCACCTTCACGTTCACGCTGCCGATCCTCGACAGGGAGGACAAGGAGGGGACGGATGAACGGTAAGCGCGACGCCAAGCCGACGGTCTACCTCGTCGACGACGATCCGGCCGTGACCAAAGCGGTCGCCCAACTGATCGCGTTGATGGGGCTTCGGACCGAGTCGTACGGTTCGGCGGAAGAGTTCCTGGCGTCGTACCGCGGCGAAGGACCTGGCTGCATCCTGCTCGACGTGCGCATGCCCGGCAAGAACGGCCTGGAGCTTCAGCAGGAGTTGACGGCCGCCGGCAGGGCGCTGCCGATCATCATGATCACCGGCCACGGCGACACGCGGCTGGCCGTCCGCGCGATGAAGCAGGGCGCCGTCGACTTCCTGGAGAAACCGTTCCTTCCGGACGAACTCTGCGATGCCGTGCGGAGGGCGATCGAGCTGAGCGGGGCTGGGAAATGATTGCACAGTAGCCGTCTCGCTCCGCGAGATGCAGCTTCGTCTCGTTCCCAAGCTCCAGCTTGGGAACGCATCTCCTCGAAGCTCTGCTTCGCAACGAGTGGAAACGCTCGTGAGAAATGCGGGCTAGGCCATAAGAACGGGCAGTTCCTCCGGCGATTCTTCGTCCTTCGGTACCGCCGACGCCGGAGCGACGACGGCTTCCAGGGCCTCCAACACGCGCGGGGCCGAGCCTTCGAGTCGTTCGGCTCGCAACCTGCCGAAGATTTCCGCGTGCGTGAGTTCCGGACCGACGGCGTCGTCCGCCGTCAGCATCACGTACGCCCGAACCGCGCGGATGATCTGGGCACCCGGCGGGATCTCGGCCGGCGTTCTGGCCGCTTCCGCCGGTCCGTATCCGGCGACGTCGTCGTCCTGGTTCAACAGCAGGGGGATCGCTCCGCTGAGCACGGAGCCGAGCGAGAGCATCAGGTCCAATCCCTGGAAGGTGTGTTTCCCGCCGACGTCGATCCCTTCCTCGAACGAGCTGACCGCGCGGCGGATGACCTTCGTGGTGACCTCGATGTTTCCCACGTCGTAGAGCAGCGCGGCCACGCGGATATCGTCGATTTGCCGCGGCGAGAACTTCATCGTCATCGCCACCTTCTGGCTCAGCTCGGCCACGCGGATCGAACGGGCCTTCAGCCTCGGATGCGCGCTCTGGAGATATTGCGAGAGGACTTCCACCACGCCCACGTAGGCTTCGTGCAACTCCTTCATTTTCTCCAACCGGTCGTCGCTCAAGGTGCCCACCAGCAGCGCCACCATGGCCAGCACGGCCGCCCACAGGGCCACGGCCAGGGCGATCACCGTGGAGGAGGTCGCCGTGGAGAACTCCGTCAGGGTCGACGCCGTCACCCCCGACGCACACACCACGCAAAACACCACCAGCACGCCGGCCCGATAGCGCCCCAGAAAGAACGCCCCCAATACCACCGGCAGGAAGAACAGATTGAAGATCACCATCTTGTATCCCTGCATGACCAGCAGCAGGCACGCCAGACCCACGCAAACGAGGATCAGCGCGATTTCCAGGACCCGCCGGTCTTTCGCGGACAACGGAGACATCGGACACCTCTTTTCTTCTATGGAACGGCCAGTCTGCTTCCTCGATTCCCCCGCGTGTCGTGTTCATCGCACGCACAACGAAGTCGTGGGAACCGTCCACCCTTCGTCGAGCTGTTTCATCGTCGAGACCAATCCCATGCAGATCAGGTCTTCGCTCTGCCGGGACTGACGAACGTCCGGGTCTTCGCCGCAGAAGGCGTCGTCGTCATACGCGTAGGCGAACCGGCGAAACATATCCTCGAGCTTCAGGAAGATCTCGACCAGATCCGGGTCGAACTGCGTTCGGGCCCCTTGGCGAATGATCTCCACGCACCGCCGCCGGGAGAAAGGCGGCTTGTAGTCCCGCAGGCTGGTCAGCGCCTCGTACACGTCGGCGATGGCGGCGATTCGGGCGGCCAGCGGGATCGCGTCGCCCGACAAACCGTCCGGATACCCGGTCCCGTCCCACCGCTCGTGATGATGCACCGCGATCTCCCGCGCCATGCGGATCACCTTCGAGAAACCCAGGCGCTGCTCGATCTCGGCGAGGTACCTGCCGCCGATCCTCGAATGCTGCTGCATGCGCTTGCGTTCCCAGTCGTCCAGCGGGCCGGGCTTGAAGAGGATCGAATCCTCGATGCCCACCTTGCCGATGTCGTGCAACACCGCGGCGATCGCGATGTGCTGAATGAACTCCGAGTTCACGACGTCGCGGAACTTCGGGTGGCGGCTGGCCGTCTTCGCCAGTTGCGACGCGTAGAAGGAGACTCGCTCCACGTGCCGCCCCGTCACTTCGTCGCGCGACTCCGCCACACTGGCCAGACCGTAGATCACCGCGTCGCGAGTACGTGCCAGCGATTGGATCCGCCGCAGCGAGACCCCTTCGGCCTGCTTGCGCTGCTTCTCCAACTCGTCGTAGACCCGCGTGACGATCAGGTAGATCACGATCACCAGCAGCGGGCTGAACCAGACCCAGGCGATCAAGGGGGTCGTCGCCAGGGCCCCCACCACGGCCTCGGGCTCGACTGCGACGCGTTCGAGCGGCCGGTGTACGACCAGATAACCTTCGTCTGCGGGCAGGCGAAGCGCGACGGCCGCATGCCGCCGCCCGTCGATCAGCAGCGTGCCCATCCGCTCCGGCCGGCCGTGGTCGCCGGTTTCCGACAGCCGGCCCCATTGAAGTCGATCGTGTTGCGAGGCGCCGTTGTCCGTCTCGTCGGGCCGTGTTTCCTCCGCCGCGCGGACCTGCCATTGCGAGTCGGTCAGAATCCACGAGGCTTCCGGCGGCGCCAATTGCCTCTCGAGGAGGCGGCGGATCGCCTGCTCGTTCTC
>DATLAN010000260.1:0-8908 GCA_035527455.1 Thermoguttaceae bacterium | reverse complement strand
CGCAGCGCCAGCCCCGTCAAAATCAGCGCGGCCCCGAGGATGGTCCACCATGCGGGCGTTTCCCGTCCGACCAAGAACACCCACAGCGGCATCAGCGTCGGCTCGAGCAGGCCGATCGCCACGGCCTCCTGGCTGCTGATGAAGCGCAGTCCGCGCATCATGAAGAGGTAAGGGATCGCCATCTGCAGGGCGCCGAACGCGGCCAGCACGGCTACTTGGAGCAGCGAAGGCCGGATGCCGATCCAGATCACCCAGGGCAACATCATCAACGCGACCACCGAGTGGCAAAGCGCCATCAGCCAGGGAGAACTCTCCGTGCGCAGACGGCGCATGAAGATCAACACGCTGCCGAACGTCGCGCCGGACGCCAATCCGCAGGCCACCCCCAGCACGTCCTCTCCTTGCACCTCGAACCAAAGGATCGTCCCCACGCCCAGCGCTCCGAAGCAGAGCGGGATCAGATCGCGGCGGACCACCGGCTCGCGAAACAGCAACACCGAGAGCAGGAACACCCACCAGGGCGACGTGGCCTGAAGCCAGACCGCGTTGGCCGCCGTGGTCCGGACGATCGCGGTCAGGTACGTGACGCTCATCACCGCGAAGCAGAAAGTCAGCGGCACGAGCTGGACGTTCCATCTCGGGCGTCGCACCGCCGGCCAGAGGACCAGCGCCGCGAAAAACGCCCGCCAAAACGCCAGCAACGGGCCGCGGGCCGACTCGGACCAGTCGTCGAACGCCCCCAGCTTGACGAACAGCCCGCAGGAACTCCACATCAAGGCGGCCGCCAGAACCCAAAGCCGGCCAACCAGCCTGCCGGAAGGGAGAGAGGAAGTTGGCGGCTGGGGAGCGTGCATGGGGGAAGTTCTCAGTTGTCAGTTAGGTTCCGCGCAGAAATAACCTGTCCAATTGGGTGGCACGCCCTGAGGAACGAAGGGCGTGGTTTGGCAGGTTTTCCACGCCCTTCGTTCCTCAGGGCGTGCCACCCTCGCTGAAAAATGTACAGGTTATTTCTGCGCGGAACCTTAGTAGTACAGTGTGCGGATCTTCAATAGACTACTTGTCCGCGTACCATTCCTCCAGCACCGCCTGCCACTGGTCCGCGCTTTTGACCACGGTGAATGCGTCGCGGAGTTCTTCGCCGCGGGGGTGGAGCCGGGAGTACTTGATGCCGAATTTCCGCATCACGCGGCACGCGCGCTGCGGCCCGTAAATCTCCTCGGCCAGCCGGTAATGCTCGGCGAGGATCTCGCGTTGCTCCTGCAGACCGGGTGTTGGAACAGGGCGGCCGGCGGCCAAGGCTCGAGCTTGGGCGAAGATCCACGGATTGCCGATCGCGCCCCGGGCGGCCGTCACGCCGTCGACGCCCGTCCGGGCCATCATGTCGAGGCAATCCTGCGCGGTGAACAGGTCGCCGCTGCCCAGCACGGTGCGCTGCCCGGCGTGGCGTTTGACTTCGCGGACGAACTCCCACGAACTGGCCCCTTCGTAGCGCTGCCGCACGGTGCGGCCGTGAACCGTAATCGCCGCCGCGCCCAGGCGGAACGCGCCGTCGAAGATCGTAAAAAAATCCTCGCGGCTCGTTTCGCTGTCGTCCAGGCCGCGGCGCATCTTGACCGTCACCGGCACCTCCGGCGGCAGGGCGTCGCGGACCCGAGCCACGATCTCCAGCGCCTGCTCCGGCACGCCCAGCAGATAGCCGCCGCGGCGTTTGCCCAAGACCTTCTTGACCGGGCAGGCGAAGTTCAGGTCGATCACGTCGAACCCGGCTTCGACCAGTTTGACGGCGGCAGAGGCAAATTGCTCGCCCTCGGCCCCCATCAACTGGGCGCCGCACGGATGCTCCTCGTCGGTCACGCGGATGTAACGCCCCGCCTTGCGACCCTTGCTCACGTTGAGGATGAACTGGTCGAGCATCACTTCGGCGAGTGTGTACGGAGCGCCCAAACGCCGCGCGATCACCCGCATCGGCCAGTCGCTGTAGCCCGACAGGGCAGCCTGCACCACGGGAAAGTCGATATCGACCGGCCCGATGCGGAGTTTGGGGAGGTTTTGGCTCATCGCCCCACGGCCCTTGTTGGCAGGCAGGCTTCCCCATAGTAGCCATCTCGCTCCGCGAGATGAAGCTTTGTCTGCGCGCGATGGAGCTTCGTCTTGCGGAGCAAGACGGCTACTATTTGCCGGCTGTCTGCTCTGGCGGCATGCGTAATCTAGGTAGTCTTTTCCGATTATTTCGACTTTTCCGGAAGTTCCGGCTAGGCAAAGCCGATATTCCTCCCGCCGAGCCCTTCACGCGGAAGGTCCGCCGGCGATACCCCCTATTCTGAGGTAAGCCCCTATGAAATCGAGCAATCTACCGCTCATCAGTGCCCTGGTCGCCGCGGCGGTCCTGCTGGTCGTCTGCGACAACGTGAAGGCTCAGGTCAATCTGAAGGGTTTCATTCTCGGGGAAACGCCCGGCCAAGACCAGTGGCAGCCGAAAACCCCGCCACACGAGCAACAGGTGTCCCACCCGGAACCGCAATACCGCACGGCACATCGTCCACAGGTCCTTCACGCTTCGGCTCCGGCGAGAACCGTTTCTGATCGCCCCCCCGTCAGCAACGAACGCGAACCTGAGGGCATGGCGCTGCGCTGGGGGGCGCCAAAGACGGCCTCCAGGATCCCGGCAGCGACGGAAGACGCCGCCGAAGTGAACCCTACCGCCTTCGTCACCCGGCCCAATACGCGTGCCAGAGTCGTCTCCACGATAGTCCAGACCGATCCGGAAATGGTCGAGACGCCACCGGGTCAGGTATTCCAGGGCGCCGCATCGCCGGACCGCATTTTGCCGGACGAGGCTTATATGTTCGACGAGCCGGAACTGCTGGACGACTACGTGATCGAACCGGGCTGCACAAGCTGCGGTGACGACGCTTGCGCAGATTGCGGCGGATACGGCGGTAACGGGTATGTCTACGGTGGATCCTGCGATCCCTGCGGCATGTGTTTTGAGCGTTTGCGGTCGGCGTGGTGGGCGCGCGACCTGTCGCTGTTCGCCGGCATGCACGGGTTCAAAGGGCCCATCGACCGCGGCCTCAACGGGAATTTCGGACTGCACGAAGGCATCAACTACGGCGGCCCGATCGGCGGCGTCGCGCCGGTCGGATATCAAGTCGGTTTCGCCGCCGTGCATAGCAACTTCTCGGGCGACCAGGTCAACGGCGCGCGGCGCGGCGACCGCGACCAGTTCTTCCTGACCGCCGGCCTCTTCCGCCGGGCACCGTGCGGGGGATGGCAATGGGGCGTGGCGTTCGACCTGATGCGCGACGTCTACTACGAACGGTTCGATCTGACGCAAATCCGCGCCGAACTCGGGCACGTTTCGCTCGACGCCACGCGAGAGATCGGCTTCTTCGGCGCCTTTGGAGCCGGAAACGACAACGTCTTCCTCGATGCCCAGACCCAGTTGGATCTGAAACCGACCGACATGTTCGCCTTCTACTATCGCCGTCATTTGGGCGACAGCCGGGACGGGCGATTTTGGGTCGGGTTCACCGGCGAAGGCGACGCGCTGCTCGGCGCCGACCTTCACGCCCCCATCGGCGGAGGCTGGGTCCTGGAAAACCGCATCAACTACCTGATCCCCCGCCAAGGCCGCGGGCCCCAAGGCCAAGTCGAGGAATCCTGGGGACTGAACATCCAGTTGGTGTGGTATATCGGACAGCCCGCCCGAAGTGCGCTGAAAAGCCCCTTCCGTCCGATGTTCGACGTGGCCGACAACGCCACGTTCATGGTCGACGCGTTCGAGCACTAAGCGGAGGGGCGAGGGACGAGGGGCGAGGGATGTGGGGCGAGGGGCCGATCTCGAACGGGTAAGCGCCGCCCGGGGGTTGACGCTGAATTGCCGGCCATGTCCCGACTGCGAGAGGCTTGACTGGCGGTCCCTTAACCATAGCCAAACGGCGGGCAAGCCCGCCCGCTAAACGCTGTTTTCACCACTTGTCATTTCGAACATGCGCGCTCGATGCAGAGAACTTGTGACGTACGACTCCGATCCCTCGCCCCTCACCCCTCACCCCTCACTAGTGCTGTTTGCGGCGGCGGTTCGCTTTGACCATAATAAAGCCCTGTCCGCGGTCGCCCGGTGGCGGTCGCGTTCTGCACGCCCGCAATTTCCCGCCCCCGAAGTTTCAGGAATCACGCCATGAACGCTCGAAGGCCCTTCCACTGGCCGAACTCGCGTCGGCTCTGGTCGATATTGATGGCCGCGGTGCTGCTGCCGTCGTTGGCACCGGCTGCCGAGCCGAAGCGAGAGCCGCTTTCCTCCGCGGTTGCCGCGCCGAAGAACCTTGCCGAACTGAAGACCATCGAAGCGCAGGTCCAGAAGATGGTGGCCAAGGTCCAGCCTTGCGTCGTCGGAGTGCAAATCGGGAGTTCGCGAGGCAGCGGCGTGATCGTCAGCGAGGACGGCCTCGTGATGACGGCCGGCCACGTAGTCGGCGAACCGGGCCGCGAGGTGATATTCTTTCTCGCCGACGGAAAGACGACCAAGGGCGTCACGCTGGGACTGTTCCAGAACGCCGACGCCGGATTGATGAAGATTTCCGACGACAAGTCCAAATGGCCCTTCGTGGAAAAGGGCCGCTCCGCCGACTTGCAGTGCGGGACCTGGTGCGTGGCCATCGGACATCCGCTGGGATACCAGCCCGACCGTCCGGCGGTTATCCGCGTCGGCCGCGTCTTGCGAGCGGGGGACACGGTGATTCAGACCGACTGCCCGCTGGTCGGCGGCGACTCGGGCGGGCCGCTGTTCGATCTCGAAGGGAAGGTCATCGGCATCAACAACCGGATCGGCGGATCGACCAGCATGAATTTCCACGTGCCGGTCGACGTCTACAACGACAATTGGGACCGGCTGGCCAACAGCGAGTCGTGGCAGGTCGACATGCCCGGCCGCGACAGCGACGAGGTGAAAATCGCCTTCCGCGACGCGGTGACCGACGCGGGCAAGTGCGCGGTCCGCGTGAAGTGCGACGGCAAGGACGCCGCGTTGGGGACGATCGTCGGGCCCGACGGCTGGATCCTCACCAAGGCCAGCGAGTTGAAAGGCAAGATCGTCTGCCAGATGCGCGACCAGCGCGAATTGGAGGCCGCTTACGTCGGCGTCCACGAGCCGTTCGACCTGGCCATGCTCAAGGTCGACGCCTTCGATCTGCCGGTCATCCCGTGGAGCGATCAACCGCCCAAGGTCGGCCAGTGGGTGGCCGTGCCCGGACTGGAAGACGATCCGTTGGCCGTCGGCGTGGTCAGCGTGCCGCGGCGGGGCATCCGGCCGATCGGCGGGATCCTGGGCGTGGTGCTGAAGACGGACAACGGCGCACGCATCGAACAGGTGATGCCGGATTCGCCGGCCGCGAAGGCGGGCATCAAGGTCAACGACGTGATCACGCACGTCAACGACAAGCCGACCGCCGACCACGCGGCCGTGATCGCCGAGGTCAAGCAGCACCGTCCCGGCGAGACGGTCAAGTTGAAGCTGAAGCGCGGCGACAAGGAACTGGAATTCTCGGTGAAGTTGGCGGCGCTCGATTCGCCCGAGGCACGGAAGCGGAACATGCAGAACAGCATGGGCGTGGGCATGAGCAAGCGGCGGGACGGCTTCCCGATGGTGTTGCAGCACGATACGGTCGTCCGGCCGGTCGATTGCGGCGGCCCGCTGGTCGACCTCAGCGGCAAGGTCGTCGGCGTGAACATCGCCCGCGGAGGAAGAACCGAAACCTACGCCGCGCCGACCGACGTACTGCTCTCGCTGATGTACGACCTGATCTCCGGCCGATTGACTCCGCCGGAAGTCAAGAAGGAACGCGAAAGGCTGGCCGAAGAGGCCCGAAAGAAGGCCGAGGCCGAGCAGAAAGCCAAGGAAGAGGCCGAGCAGAAAGTCAAGCAAGAAGAGGAACGCAAGGCGGCCGAGGAGGCCAAGGCGGCCGAGGAGGCCAAGGCGGCCGAGGAAGCCAAGAAGGCCGAGGCCGAAAAGAACGCCCCACAGGAGCCGGAAGAGAAGAAGCCCGAGCAAGAGAAACCCGAGAAACAAGATCAGCCGGAAAAGGACGAGTCCGAGCCGACACCAGAGCCGGAGAAATCAGAGTAGCCGTCTCGCTCCGCGAGACGTGGCTGCATCTCGCGGAGCGAGATGGCTACTGTAGCGTCAACCCTGTTCAGCGAGCATCCCGTGCAACACACTATTCTCCTGCCGACCGCCGTCGTCGGCGCGTTGATTGCGACGGCTCTGGCCGCCCTTGCCGCCGAAAACGACTCGACGGGCCGCCCCTGGACGATGCACGTCATCGATGCGTCCTCGCGGGGCGCCGACGGCGTGCGGCTGGCCGACGTCAACGGCGACGGCCGCATGGACATCGCCACCGGTTGGGAAGAAGGCGGCATCACGCGCGTCTACGTCCAGCCGCCGGGCGCCGATGCGGTCAGAGACCCCTGGCCGGCGGTTACCGTGGGCAACACGCCCAATGTGGAAGACGCCGTGCTGGTGGACCTCGACGCCGACGGACGGACCGACGTGGTCACCTGCTGCGAGGGCGGCACGCGGACCATGTTCGTCCACTGGGCCCCCAAAGACCCTCAGGCCTATCTCGACCCGGCCGCCTGGAAGACCGAACCCCTTCCCCCCTCGGAAAAGAGAATGGCCTGGATGTTCTGCCTGCCCTTGCAGGTCGACGGCCGCGGCGGAATCGATCTGGTGGCCGGCGGGAAGGGCGGCGGAGCGGAAATCGGCTGGTTCGAGGCGCCCGACGATCCCCGGCAACTCGACCGGTGGACGTGGCATCCCATCTCGCCGGCCGGCTGGATCATGTCGCTGCGTGCGGCCGACCTCGACGGCGACGGCGACCCGGACGTGATCACCACCGATCGCAACGGCCCGATGCGAGGCTGCCGCTGGTTGGAGAATCCCGGTCCCGGGCTTGCCCAAACGCGGCCGTGGCCGAACCATTTCGTCGGCGGCGGAGACACCGAAGCGATGTTCATGACCATGGCCGATCTCGACGCCGACGGCACCGACGACGTGGTGATGGCCGTCAAGCCGCGGCCGTTGAAGTTCTTCCGCCGCACCGACGACGGCGACGGTTGGGCGGAATTCTCGATCCCCTTGCCGGAGAACATCGGCACCGGCAAGGGCGTGGCCGTCGGCGATATCGACGGCGACGGCAAACTCGATGTGGTCTTTAGCTGCGAAGGGGCCGGCGGCGACAGGTCGGGCGTGATGTGGCTCGGCTACGCCCAATCGCCGCTGGAAGCCGACTGGACGCCCCACGAGATCAGCGGCCCGCCGGGAATCAAGTTCGACCGGCTCGAGCTGCTCGACGTGGACGCCGACGGCGATCTGGACGTGTTGGCCTGCGAAGAAAGCCAACCGGTCGACGACCGCCGCCGCGGACTGGGCGTTTTCTGGTACGAGAACCCGACATGTCCGGCCAATTGATCCCACCGCCCGGTTTCGAGCCGCACGTGCCCGACGACGCCACGCCCGAGCAGTGCATCCGGATGTGGGTCGAGTTGATGAACGCCTGCGAACAATTCCTCCTGGCCGGGCTCCGGCGCGAGATCGGACCCGGCGGCGACCTGAAGGCCGCCTATCGAAAATGGTACGCCGGCTGGCAGGAAGAACACGACCGGATGATACGACGCATGGCACAGACACCCGAGCAGCGTGGAGGTGACGATGGCGGGTGAAACTGTGCTTCGAGCGTTGCGCCACGTGTGGCTTGTGCTCCGCTCGCTGAACGTCCCGGCGGCTGTGGTCGGTGGACTCGGCATGGCCGCATGGAAGCACGTCCGGGCCACCCAGGACATCGACCTCTTGATCACTGTCGGCGGCGACGACGTGGGCTGGTTGCTCGAACGGCTTGCGAAGGCGGGAATCCGTCCTCAGAGCGATCCGCCGTCAGTTTCCCTCGGTCAGTTGGAGGTCACCCGACTGCTCTACGAACCCCCCGAGACCTTCCTGGAAATAGAGATCGATCTGCTGATCGCCAAGTCGGAATACTACCAGCGGGCTTTGCAGCGCCGGGTTGCTGCTCGGTTGCCCGATCTCGACCTTGAAATCGCCGTGTTGACATGTGAGGATGCGATCCTGCAGAAGCTCCTGGCCGGCCGAATCATCGATCGGGCCGACGCGGCCGCGTTGCTGCGGGCGAACCGAGAATCGCTGGACCTGGTCTACATCTCAGGGTGGACGGATCGGCTGGCACTCGCAGTCGACCTGGCCGAAATCTGGAACGAGGCATTTCCCGGCGAGCCCTTGCCGACCCATTGAACCGACGATCGGATCGCCGTTCTTGCCTTCGGCCGAATGCTTGCCAGACACCGCCGTCGGGTCACTGTAACGCGTGTAGGGCTGCCGACAGTTCCCGTGCCTCGCTGACCGGGTCCCCAACGGTAGTAATCGCGCCGCTGACCGCGATCCGGGTGAAACCTGTGGCCAGCACCTCGGGCAGGTTCGCGCGGGTGATGCCCCCGACGGCAAACGCCGGCAGGCGGATCTCGCCGGCGACGACGCGGAGCAGGTCGAGCCCGGGGAATTCCGCGAACTGCTTGGTGCCGGAAGGGAACGTCGGACCGACGCCGATGTAGTCGGCGCCGTCGAGAACGGCCTGCCGGGCCTGCTCGATCGAATGGACGGAAACGCCGATCAAGGCAGCGGGGCCGACGATCGTCCGGGCGTCCTTCACCGAAAGTTCCTCCTGACCGATGTGAACGCCGTCGGCTCGCGCCAACGCGGCCAGGTCGGCCCGGTCGTTGATCACCAGCAGCGTGTCGCTGCCGGCGGTCAACTCGCGGAGCAATCGGGCACGCTCCAATAACGTGCGGTCGTCGAGCCGCTTGTCGCGAAGCTGGAGGACGTGGACGCCGGCCTCGA
>DATLAN010000259.1:0-4217 GCA_035527455.1 Thermoguttaceae bacterium | reverse complement strand
GTGTACTGATCGAATTTCACTCACCAAGGCAGAGAACACTGCCGTCGGTCGTAGTGACAAACAGCTTCTCTTCGGCCGCGGCCATGCCGTCCCAGACGACCGGGGCGTCGAGCGTGACCGTGGCCAGGAGTTCTCCGTCGGCGGCCGAAAAGACCTTCAGCAACCCGCCGGTCCTTCCCTCGAAGCCGGCATACGGATCGAGCGGATCGGTCAGCGGCATGCCGCCGAGGAAGATGCTTTTGCCGGCCATGAGGATCGCCCGGGGACGCATGCCCGGATCGACGTCGAAGGCCCGATTCCCGCCCGTGCGAATCAGGTCGTTTTCATAGGCCGGGTCGTCGGCGACGTATTCGGGGATGCCCTTGCTGAAGAACGTATATCTGCCGGCTCCGCTCCCGGTCCGCTGGATGCCCCACGCCTGCCGGTCCTTGTACGCGAACATCAGGCCGACCGGGTAGTTCAGTTGGCTGCCGAATCGCTCGGGAATCCACGGATAGGCGTAGATCGTCCGGCCGAAGAACCCGCGGCCGATGCACCAGTGCGAACGGTGGTTCTCGTTGTCGTCGGTCAGGCACGACGTGGAGAAGAGGTGCGGCAGCATCTCGTCCAACCGCTGCCACTGCCGGTCGAACGTCAGGTGGCGGAGGAAGACGTGCTCGCCGTCGCCGGTGACGACGTCGTTCATGTTGCCGTCCATGGAGAAACTGTCGCTCTTGTCGGGCGCGGCGAAGGTGCGGAAATCGACCGTATTCTGGCTGATCTTCTCGCCGGGGTATTCGGCGCGGAGCTTCTCGGCCTCTTCGTCGCTGAAGATCTCCGGTCGCTGGCTCTTGAATTGCCGGCGATGGACGACCTGGCCCGTTGCAGGATCGAGCGCGTAGAGGAACAGGCCATCGTCCAGGTAGGTGTTGCGCCCGGCGCAACAGTAGACGAGCCCGTTCTGCACGAGCACGCTTCCGCAGACCGGCCAGAGCGATTCCACCCGGTCCATGTCGACGGTCCGCAGGTCGGCCGGGGCGGCGCGGAACCGCCAGGCCAACTGGCCGTCGGCCAGCCGCAGGCAATAGACCCAGCCGTCGCGCCCGCCGAAGATGGCCGAGCCGCCGTGGATCGTGGGCGGTGAATCCACGCGGCTGCCCGTGGCGAACGACCATTTTTTCTCCCCGCCGGCGGCGTCAAGGGCGTACACGGTGCCGCTCTCGATCTCCGCGACCAGCACCAGCCCTGCCGCCGCCACGGGCGAACTCAGCCGCGTGCCCAGCTCGGTTTGCCAGACCTTGGCCGGCTTGTCCGGAAGCAGCATGTCGGTGACGCCGCTTCGACGGGCGTCGCCTCTGAGCGTGGGCCATTGGTCCTTGGCGGAATCCGGCTTGGCGGACGTGTCGCCGTAGGCGGGGCCTTTTTCCAGGATGTCGGCCTGCGGATCGATCTGCCAATCTTCGCGCTCGGCGGCGACCGCCCAGAATCCGTAAAGCTTGGCTTCCATGTAGCAGCCACAAGAGTGCGACGGGGCGTAGGTCAGGCCGTTGGCCGGCATGACGCCGTACTGGCAGGTACCGCGGATCCAGTTGTTTCGGCAGTGGTCGTCGCCCTGAAGGTCCATGTATTCAATCCCGCGATGGCTGGCCATGATATAGCGCTGCGTGGCCTTCTCGCGATAACAGCGGTGGTGATGGCCGGCCGTCTGGATGGCGGAGAGAAACGGGACCGTCTTCTTCACCTCGCCGGTTCTCAGGTCGCGTCCGGCGGCGAAATCCTTGCCGGTCCAGACCAGCCCGTCGATCACGAACACGTCGCCCGGCGAACGCATGCCGGCTCCGGCGGCACCTTCCCAGAGCCTCGTTCCGTCTTCGGCCGAGAGGGCCACCAGGTTGGAGCCTTTCAGCGAGAGCACCACGCCGTCCTTGACGACCAGCGTATCGGAGCCCGGGCCGATCCCGCCGCCGGCGCCCTTGGGGGTTGGGGCTTTCGTCTGGGCGGTGGCGGGCTTCTTCTGCCGGCGGGAAGCAGCCGGCTCGGTCGCGTCGTCCGGCGCGGCGTCGGGTGCAGCGTCGGGCTCGACGTCGGGTGCAGCGTCGGGCTCGGCCGTGCGCCAGACTTCGGCGCCGGTCTTCAGATCAAGGCACACTTCTCCGCCGCCGAACTGGTAGTAGACCCTCCGCCCGTCGGCCGCCAACGTGCAGCCGGCGAGCTTGGACGGATGGATGTTCTCCTTCTTCCACAGCAGGTCCCCGCCGGCGGCGTCGAAAGCCACGATGCTCTTCGACGTGGGCGTTCCGGCTTCCGGAAGCTCGCCCGCCTGGGTCGGCCAAGGCGTGCCCACGATCACCAGCAGCGTGCCGTCGCTGACCACGATCTCTTCGGTGCCGCTGGAGCCCGGGTAGGATCGCACCGTTTCGCCGGTGGTTGCGTCCAGCGCGACCAACGGCTCGCTGATGCTCAGGGGCACGTACACGCGCGGCCCGTCGGTCACCAGCAGCCGCGGCAATTGCACCGGGCCGGAGCGGAACCCGCGCTGGTGGCTGGACCACGACTCGATCGGCCGCTGCCAGAGCAGCGCGCCGTTGTAGGCGTCCCGGCCGATCACCCACCACTTGGCGGGAACCGACAGGTCGGCGCCGGGTCCGCTGTCCATGACGTAGAACAGCCGTCCCCGGGCAGTGACCACGGAGCTGACGCTGGCCAGCTTGTGGTGCAGACGCGCCCACTCGATCCCGGTGCGGAACTGCATGTGCTTCGGCGGGCCGACCAGCTTGTCGTCGGCCACGGCGTTGTTGCCGGGATCGTGGAGGTAGTGCGTCCACTCGTCCCGGTCGGCGGACGCGGGCTTGCGAAGTTCCGTGTACGCGTTGCCTTTCTTCACGAGAGCGACGCCCTCGGGTGCCAATACCCGGATGATCTCCTTGTTGGAAACATCCGCGGCGTCGTCCACGACCACGAGGTTGACGAAGTTGTCGATGAAGGGGATCCTGCCGCCGTAGAGCCGGCTGATCGAGATCTTGCCTTGCAGCCCTCGGGCCTGCACGTGCCGGCGGGCGGCGTCCACGTTGTCCGCACTGCGGTCCAGGCCGTGGACGATATAGCGGTCGCCCTGTCGCAAGGCCGCGGTCAGCATACCGTCGCCGCAGCCGATGTGGACGATCAATCCGCCCTGGGTGCCGCTCTTTTCCAGAATGGCAGCAGCGTCATCGGCAGCGCCGGCCGAGACCGTTTCGACGCCGATCGAAACGGCCAGAATCGTAACGACGGCGGGAATCGTACTCATAAGCTTACTCATTGCGGGACCTTTCTTCTGCAATTGCCAGTTAGCGCGACGGCGCCGGGTTGCGGAAACCCGACGTTTAGCGGGCGGGCTTGCCCGCCGTTGCCGTTTAGCGGGCGGGCTTGCCCGCCGTTGCCGTTTAGCGGGCGGGCTTGCCCGCCGTTGTGGAAGTTGGGTTTTTCGGCCTACGCAACGGCGGGCAAGCCCGCCCGCTAAACACAATACACTGAAACTGACGTAACTCACTCACGTAACTCATTGTCGGACAAATACATCCCAAAAGCGTGTTTTCGACAATGGTCTACTCCACCGCCCGGCGCATAATGGCTTCCATTTGGTCGATAACGTCCGGGTGCTTCTCGGCGATGTTTTCGCTTTCGCCAACGTCGCGGGCGAGGTCGTACAGTTCGATGGGCTGATCCGCCGCCAGGCGGACCGCTTTCCACGTGCCCATGCGAACGGCTTCTTTGTTGCCGAATTTCCAGTAGAGGTACTCGTGGTGCGATTGTTCCTGCGAGCGGCCCTGCAACGTGGGCAGGAAGCTGATCCCGTCGGTGTGCTCGGGGGCTTTCACGCCCGCCAGCTCGCAGGCCGTGGGCAGAAAATCGTAGAAGGCCAGCGGTTCGTTGCTCGTCGAGCCGGGTGGGACCACGCCGGGCCACCAGGCGATCGTCGGCACGCGAATGCCCCCTTCGTAGAGGTCGCGCTTGAAGCCGCGCAGCGGCCCGTTGGCGTCGAAGTACTCGTGCTTGTGACCGCCCTCGCTGTGGGGACCGTTGTCGGAGGTGAACAGGATCAGCGTCTTGCGGTCGATGTCCAGCTCGCGCAGCAGGGCGACCAGCCGGCCCACGTCGGCGTCCATGCGGGTGATCATCGCCGCCTGGCCCTTCTCGGTGCCGGGCCACGGCTGGTCCTTGTAGACGCCGTAGTCGGGCACCTCCATGCCGTCGCCGGT
>DATLAN010000258.1:0-4643 GCA_035527455.1 Thermoguttaceae bacterium | reverse complement strand
ACCGCCTGCAGGTGGTTGAAGCAGTAATAGTAAAACGCCTCGTGCGGGCTCTTCGCGCCCGGCTGTCCGGTCAAAAGCGGCAGGACGTCCTTGCCGTCGATGATCCGGTCGTCGGGCAGCCTGGCTCCGGCCAGTTTGGCGAACGTGGGCATGACGTCCATCGACGTGACCAGCTCGTCGCAGACCGTGCCGGCGGGGATCGTGCCCGGCCAACGCATGATGCACGGCACCCGCAGCCCGCCTTCCCAGGTCATCATCTTCGCCCCCCGCAGCGGATCGGCGCTGCCGTAGGCGTTGTCGATCTCGGTCTCGCCGGCCAGATGGCTCTCGATCCACGGGCCGTTGTCCGAGGTGAAGATCATCAGCGTGTTCCGCTCGATGCCCAGTTCCACCAGCGCGTCGATCACCTGGCCGGCGCTCCAATCGAGTTCCGCGATCGCGTCGCCGTACAGCCCGCGTTTCGACTTGCCGCGAAACTCCGGCGACGCCCCCAGCGGCACGTGCGGCATGTTGTGGGCGAGGTAGAGGAAAAACGGCCGGTCCTTGTGCTCGCGGATGAACTTGACCGCTTCGGCCGTGTACTTCTGCGTGAGCAGGTCCATGTCGGTCGGGCTCTCCAGCACTTCTTCGTTGCGCATCAGCTCGGTGATGTAACGCTTCGGTTCGGGCAGGCGCGTAAACCCGTTATGGGCCGGCGTGCCGAAGAAGTAATCGAACCCCTGGGCATTGGGCATCAACTCGCTGCGGAACGGTCCGGTGCCGGGGCCACGGGTGTTCGCCCCGCCGCCGGCCAGGTGCCATTTGCCCACGAGCGCCGTGGCGTAGCCGCGCGTCTCGAGCACCTCGGCCAGGGTGATCTCGTCGGGGTGCAGCACGGGGTGGCCCTGCTTGACGTTGCCGACCTCGGCCACGCGGATCGGATAACACCCGGTCATCAAGGCCGCCCGCGACACGCCGCAGACCGGCTGCACGTGGAAGTCGGTCAGTCGCATCCCCTCCTCGGCCATCCGATCCAGCCGCGGCGTCTCGATCGCCGGCGCGCCGAAGCAGCCCACGTCGTTATAGCCCTGGTCGTCGGTGAAGAAGACAATCAGGTTCGGCGGGCGATCCTCTGCTGCGCCGGCGCGAACGATTGCGGATACTAGAGATATGTACATCATCATCAGGGCCGCCATCAATCGACACATTTGTTGAACCTCCCATCAAGAGCCAAGTCACCCAACGCCCGCCGACTGCGTTCGGCGGGGTACGCAGCCAAGCAGGTTATATTCTAGCATATCGGTACGCAAGCGCCCCCGGCGCAACCGCAGCCAGTATTCGTTCAGGCCGAGCCGCAGCTAGCATTCGTTCAGGGGGAGTTTCTCGGCCACGGATGGAACACGGATGGAACACGGAATGAAATGGAGTAATTCCACGGCCATCTTCTCTCTCCATCTGTGTTTCATCTGTGGCTCTCTCCCTCAAGTCCGATATGCTGAAGCATAACCTACTCGCAACTCGAACGAAAGCGCCGCCCCCCCTGCCCTGCCTCGTTATCTGGCGTGCGATCAGGTGCGTCGGGTGATTGCGGGTGAACCGATGGCGAATTGTTGGAAGCATGCTTTGCCGCGAAAAGAATTCGCCGAGAGGTTACCGTGTTCGCACAACCTCTTGTCGACACTTACGTTGCGTCGTCGGGCCGCCGGGAATCTTGTTGTTCCGTCTTGCCTGTCAAGGTCAATCGGCCCGTCGCGCCCTCTCCGCAAGTCCTTTCCGCTGAACGTCTTAATCGCGGCCGAATTCTTTCACCGTTTTGGCCACCCGAAATCCAAAAACTCCCCGCTTGCTGACCGAGCGAAGCGGAACGACTGAATTTTCAAAGAACAACGAGGCTGGAACGGTACATGGACACATGTACCATAGTACCCACTACGAAGTAAGCACGGTTCTTGGGCCACTTGATCAATGCCGAAAAAGACGCAGCTTGCCGCATGTGTGCCACTGCTTGCAGAACATCTGATCGCGTTGACCATCACCAGAAAGCACTGCTTGCCGGAAACCGTGGAGGACTGCAAAGCCTGCAAGTAGTGCCGAAGTCTTCAGGATACCGACATCTTCCGCGGCGAGCAGTGGCACACTCGACTGGAACCCGCCGCCACGCACAGGCACCCGGCGCCTACGTCTTCGATGTCGTGTTCTTCTTGGTCCACTCCCACACCACCACCAAGACGACCGTGTAGGCGAGGCACCCGGCAAACCTCCTAAGGTATTCAAGGTGAATAAGTGTTTGGTTGTGCACCGTCGTAAAACTGAGCCACATTGAATTCGATACGGCCACAAGGGCGATGGAGAATGCGGCTGCGGCAAGACAAATCGAGCTGGTCTTGATCAGCCAGTCGCGATTCTTGTCTCGCAAGAAGACAGACAGCCGGTTCAACATGGCAAACAGCGCGAAGCCGAATGAGGGCTGGGAGAGCCACCAGTGAGGACTCCCAGAACGCCACCACCCTTCGACGACGAAGACATTCAGGAGAATCACGGACGCTGACGAAGCAAGAGCCACGATAAACCATATGTCAGACTTTGTGAACGCCCCAGGCACCGCGATGGCCAAGACTAAAAGTGAGTCGAGCAGACCATCGGGAAAATGGTGGCCCGCCTGGACCTCAGCCAGCCAAAAAACCTTTGAGAACCCAAGAAACATCGCGATCAGGCCGGTGACCGTCAGCAAAGACCTTAGTGAGAACTGAGAGCTGTGCACGTCCGCTTCCTATGCCACGGGCCATGGGTTGGCGATTCGTCCTGTCGTTCTATCCATTTTCGATAGAGAAAGGAGTTGCGTCACCTTTTTTCCCCATACTGCAGTTGCGCCATCGACCCCGCCGAGCGCAGTCGGCGGGCGTTTGGGGATGTTCGAGTGCCCCCCTGCCCTGCCCCTGTGTCGTTTTGGATTTTCGGTGCGATGCCGCAAGCGGCGAGTTCCGGGGGGTGTCAAGCTTGTACGAAGTACGGCGGCCGTTGCTTGCGCTTCTGCCAGCCGTCGGCCTCCGGGTCGTTGAGGATCTGTTGCTTCTCCGGGTCCCACGCGAGTTGGCGGCCCAGGCGCAAGGAGATGTTCGTCAAGTGGCAGGCCGTGACCGTGCGGTGCTGAATCCGCACCGGCGAGACCGGCTCCTGACGGGTTTTCACGCACTCGAAGAAGTTGCCCATGTGGTTGTTGCTGGGGCGAACACGCCAAGCGTCCGGCGGCAAGGGATTGTCCGCCAACTCCTCGGCCGCTGCGCCGTAGACGCCGCCGCGGTTGACGAAGATGCGGCCCCGCTCGCCGATGAACATGATCCCGTTGCGGTCGAACGTCTGGATCTCCTCCGGGCAGTCGTCGCCGAAAAGGAACTTGACCTTCTCCGGCGTCATCGTGTCGTGCGTCTTGGCCACGCCGCCGTAGAGCCGCCGCTCGTTGATCGCGGAGAAATAGAGGATCTCGACCCCGTTGGGATAGATCATCCGCGAAAAGAACCGGTCGGCCGTGTTGAAGCTGTCGGGATCGCCCGCGTTGGGGAACAGCCCGCGGGCGTCGATCGACGTCGGGCCGGTCAGTTCGCAATCGGCGCCCCAATGGCCGATGTCCATGTGGTGGTTGCCCCAGTCGGTGATGATGCCGCCGGCGTATTCATACCACCAGCGGAAATTGGCGTGCACCCGCTGCCGGCAATAGTCGTGCACGGGCGCCTGGCCCTGGAAAAGGTCCCAGTTCAATTCCGGCGGCACCGGCTCGGCGGGAAACGGCCCGGCCTTGGTGCTGTAGAACGGCAGAGCGACCCAGACCTGCTCGATCTTGCCGAGCCGCCCGTTGCGGACCAGTTCGACCGCCGTCTGGAATTGCCGCTCGCTCCGCTGCTGCGTGCCGACCTGGACGACCCGGCCGGTCTCTTCGACCACCTTGGAGAGGATCTTGCCCTCGTCGATGGTCAGCGTCATCGGCTTTTCGGTATAGACGTCTTTGCCGGCCTTGCACGCGGCGATGTTGACGGCCGTGTGCCAATGGTCGGGCGTGCCGTTGGTGATCACGTCGACGTCCTGGCGCTCGAGCAGCTTGCGGTAGTCCTCGTACACGTCCGGCTTGCCGCCGAAGGCCGCTTTGGCCCGTTGGGCGTGATTGGCGTCAACGTCGCAGACGGCCACGACCTCGCCGAACTGTGCCGCCTGCTGCAGGATCGCGCTGCCGCGTCCACCCACGCCGATCGCGCCGATATGCGGGCGGTCGTTCTTGGCCGTCGTTTCGTCGGTCCGGGCGTTTGCACCGATGAACCAATACGGCACGGCCGTTCCGGCGGCAGCAACCGTGGCGAACCGGCGGAGGAATTCACGGCGATGGGAGGACATGGCAGGCTCCTTGGCGGCGGGAGGGATGTTTTCAGTTTTCAGTTTTCAGTTGTCAGTTTTCAGTTGTCAGTTGTCAGTTTTCAGTTGTCAGTTGTCAGTTTTCAGTTTTCGCCGAGGCGTTCTCTTCCCCCATTTTTCAATTTGCAATTTGCAATTGACAATTTGCAATTCTTCCCGTTTCGGGCGGTGCTGCGGGAAGCCCGTGGAAAAAGGGGACAGGCACCGAGCCGGCAGCGTTGCTCGGCGGTTTTCGCGCCATTTGCGGCTCGGAGCCAGTCCCC
>DATLAN010000257.1:0-2925 GCA_035527455.1 Thermoguttaceae bacterium | reverse complement strand
TGAGGTAGGAGAGATAGTCCACTGGAGCGTTTTCGGCCTTGGATGCCTTTTCAATGGCCTTGACGGCTTCGGCGTAGTTCTGGTCCTGCATCAACTGCCGGACCTCCTCGGCGACCAAAGGGGCGTCGGACGACGCCGGCTCTGCGACCAAGGGCGCATCGGACGACGCCGGCTGCTCGGCCGAGATTGCCGACGAGGCCGTCAGCGCCACGGTCAACGACACGAGAACCAAGGGAAAACGCGAGGGTTTCATGGGACAGACTCCGTTAGGTTGGAGGAGGCCGAGGTGCCGTCGGCCAGCAGACGAACCGTGCGAACTGGATTGGGGGTGAAAGGGACCCCCTGGAAGATCATACCTTGTAGATAGAGACTCCGCGCATACGATGCCGCTGGGTTAGACGCGGCAGTCGGGCACGCGGTTCCGCGAATCCCACGGACGAAATCGGATTGTCGAATTCGGGGCCACGCGGTTGTCTGTCGCACGATTATCGTGTACACTATAATAGTGCAATCATGAGGAGGACCCTCCATTGGTCAAGAACGTTACCCTGACTGCCGATGAACGGCTGATTCGCCAGGCCAGGGAAAGGGCCGCCCGGGAAAAGCGCTCACTCAACAGCGCGTTTCGGGAATGGCTCGAGCGCTATGCGGCTCAAGACGCCGCCGCCGAATCCTACGAGCAGTTGATGCAGCGGCTCAGCTATGTCCGGGCCGGGAGGAAGTTCAGCAGGGAAGAAATGCATGAACGGTAGGTACTTCCTGGACACCAACGTGCTGGTCTATTCCTTCGAGCCGGCGGGTAGTACGAAACGCCGCGTTGCCGAGGATCTGATCCGTTCGACCCTCGATGACGGACGGGGCATGATCAGCTTTCAGGTGGTCCAGGAGTTCTGTTCGGTCGCCACCCGAAAGTTTGCCCAGCCCTTCACGACCGCCGACTTGCGAGAATACCTCCAGAAGGTGCTCGCCCCGTTATGCGAGATCCAATCGAGCACGGAGCTGTACCTCACTTGCCTGAATATCCAGGAGCACAGCGGCTATTCTTTCTACGACTCGCTGATCCTGGCGGCCGCCGTTGCCGGAGGATGTGAGACGCTCTACTCCGAAGATCTCCAAGACGGGCAGACCGTAGCCGGCGTGAAGATCGTCAATCCGTTCTGATCTGCCGATCGGGTGGCACGCCCTGAGGAACGAAGGGCGTGGTTTGGCTGCTTCTCCACGCCCTTCGTTCCTCAGGGCGTGCCACCCGTGCCACCCGTGCCACGCTGGCCGAGAAACGCACAAGTCTTGCGCAAGCATTTGCCGCCTCAGGTCATCACGTCGGATTCGGCACGAACGGCCCTCCGCGGCACTGCTTCAGGTAGTTCAGCGCCCGGACCTGCCCGGTCATCTCCAACTCGTCGCGATAGACCGGGTCGTGCCAGCCTTCGATGTCGATCGAGCCGCGATAGCCGCCCATCCTCAGGATGCTGATCACGTCGGTCCAGTCGGTATCGCCGAAGCCGGGCGTGCGGTGATAGACGTACGGCTCGCCTGCCCGAATGCCTTGGCAGGAGATCACGTCGTGCAGCACGGTGGCGTCCTTGCCGTGCAGGTGGAAGACCTTGCCCACCCAGCGGCGGAGTTGCGGCAGCGGGTCGATCAGGCTGACCATTTGATGGCAGGGCTCCCATTCCAGCCCCAACGCGTCGCTGGGCAGTTCGTGGAACATCATCTCCCATGCCCGGGGCGAGTGGGCAATGTTCCAATCGCCCCGCTCCCAGGTCCCGCCCATGTCGCAGTTCTCCAACGCCAGCCGCACCCCGCGATCCTCGGCCCGCTTGACCAGCGGCTGGAAGACCTCCTTGAATCTCGGCAGCGATTCGTCCACCGGTCTGTCCGGAATCCGCCCGGCGAAACCGCCCACCAGACGGCAGCCGAACGATTCGGCCGCGTCGATCAACCGGGCCCAATCGGCGGCCGTTTGCTGGTCGATAAGCGGATTGCCGTAGATGCCCAGCGAACTGACCACGGCCGTGTTGCCGCCCTCGTCCAGCACTTCCTTCACGTCCCCGGCCAGTTTTGCCAGGTCCACTTCGCCGATGTGTCGCAGGAAGGTCAACTGGAAGCTCTCGAACCCGTGCGGCAGGATCTGCCGGATGTATCCGGCCGCGTTCTGAGCGGCCTGGACCAGCGTGCCGATGCGGATATCGTTGTGGGCGGTCATGGCGGGTTCCGGGGTTTTGGACCGCTGCGGGGTTTTTGGGGCAGGGGTGCTAAGCCGCGAGCGGCTTGACGGCGAGCACGACGGAATTCATGGCCGGGTCTTTGATCCTCAATTCGGCCTCGATGAATCCGGCCGCGCGGAGGTCTTCGGCCAGCTCGTCGAACGTGAACGTGTTGCCGGTGTCCGTGTGGACCAGCATGTTGACGGCGAACATCGCTCCGTCGAGCGGCTCCGTACGGGAGGGTTCCACGACGACGTCTCGCACGGCGATCCGCCCGCCCGGCTCCAGCGCCGCGAAAACCTTCGCGAACAGCGCCCGGTTGTGCTGCCGCGAGTGCTGGTGAACGATCGCGCTGACCCAGACGAAATCGAACCCGCCGGGCAGGTCGTCCTTGTAGAAATCGCCGGGCACGAACGCGATGCGGTCGGCGAATTCCTTGCCGCCGATCCGCTCGCGTGCCTGTTGGATGGCGTCGGGCAGGTCGAAGATCGTGGCCGTCGCGCCGGGCACGGCCCGAAGGAACGCCAAGGTCCACGTACCCGACGCCCCGCCGACGTCCAGCAGACGCTCGAACTGCGGGGGACCGAGCCGGGCGACCAGATCGTCGGCCACGGGACCGGAGTAGGTGTGCATGGCGGCGACGAAGGCCGCCCGATCGGCCGCCGGACCGCGGATGCTCGCCGCACGGGGGCCGGGAATGCCGGCCTTGGTCACCCAG
>DATLAN010000256.1:0-17083 GCA_035527455.1 Thermoguttaceae bacterium | reverse complement strand
GCCCCTCGCCCCCCGTCCCTCGCCCCTCGCCCCTCGTCCCTCGCCCCACGCCCCTCGTCCCTCGTCCCTCGCCCCTCGCCCCCCGCCCCTCGTCCCTCGCCCGCCAGGGCGACGAAGCCGTTGAGCTTCGAGGTGATGTAGCAGTCGCACGGATGGGGCGTCGCGTAGACCAGGCCGTTGCAGGGGATCGACCCCAAGCGGCAGGTTCCGCGGGCCCAATGGTTCAGTTGTGCCCGGTCGCCGTCCCATGGAATGAACTCAAGCCCGCGGAAGCTGGTCATCATGAATCGCGTCGTGGCCTTGTTGCGGTAGCATCGGTGGTGATGCCCGTTGTTGAAGGCCTCGAAATTCGAGACCTTGCGTTTCACTTCGCCGGTGGCCGGATCGAGGCCGAGGATCCACGAACTCTCCGAGCCGACCCACGAGTTGCCGGTCGTCAGGTCCGCGGCGGAGTTCGGGCGGAATTCCCGGCCTTTGCGGGGCCCGTCCTGGTAGCCGTGGACCCAAACCAGCCCATCGACGACAAACACGTCGGCCGGATGTCCCCAGCCCCACGAGGCACAGGCGTGGTTCCACAACTCGCGGCCGTCCTCGGCCGAAAACGCGTGCAGCCGGCCGCGGATCTCCCGCCAGTCGATTTCGCGATCCGGGTCGAGCTGGGCGAAGTAGAGTGTGCCGGCTTGAAACACCAGCGAACACATGTCGGTGATGCGGATGTCGTATCGCATCTTGTTCTCGGGCACGACCGGCCGCGGGATCTGCCATCGCTGCCGGCCGGTCTCCAGGTCCAGGCTGACGATCCGATCCCGATCGACGAAGAACACCGCTCCGTCGCCGGCGCACATCGACAGGTGGTTGATGCGGTCCATCGAGCCGGTCTTCGATTGCAGGCCCACGTAATCGCCGGTCTTCCAGAGCATGCGGCCGGTTTCCGCCTCGACCGCCGCGACCCATTTCTTCACCGGCGGGTCGTCCACCTCGCCGCGCCGATCCGCCGCTGCCGCCCCGGGCCGTTGCGGGGCCTGGTTCAGCGCGAGGATCAATCGCCCCTGGTGGTAAAGGATCTCGTCGGTGAACTCCGTGCCCGGCAGTACGCGGCGGACCTCGCCGGTGGCCGCATCGAGTTCCGTCAGCGGGGCGTTGAATGCCAGCGTGACGTACACGCGGTCGCCCACGGCCACCAGCCGGCGCGGCAGGTTTGTGGGAACGGTGAAGCGGCACGTCCACTGGGCACTCCAGGTCTTCCATCCCCACTCGGGCATCGGCTTCTTCCAGAGCAACAGGCCGTTGAACGCATCGCGGGCGACCAGGGACCAGCGGTCGGGCGCCGAGCCGTCCATGCTCACCGGCGCGTCGTCGACGATCGAGAACAGCCGCCCGCCGGCCGAGACCACGGCGCTGACGCTGGGCACCGAGTTGTGATGCCGCGACCAGACCGGCCCGGCGATCCACTGCAGGCGGCGCGGCGGCCCGGCCACGGTGTCCTGCGCTACGGCGTTGCCGTCCGCCCCATGGAGCCAGTGCGTCCACTCGTCGATTTCCGCGGGCCACGGCTTGACGGTCTTCGTCCAACGGCCGTCGGTCTTCAGGCAGGCCACGCCGCGCGGCACCAGCACCCGCATCACCTCGGCCATCGACACCCGGCCGACATCCTCGGCGACCAGCAGGTTCACGAGGTTTTCCGCATACGGCAATTGCGTGCCGTCGAACCGATCGACCGAGACGGCCCCGTAGCGGCCCAAAGAGCGCACGTGCTCGCGTGCCCGGGCGACGTTAGCCGGATCGGTGTCCAGGCCGTGGACGCGGTAGCGATCGCCGGCCAGCAATTCGGCCGTCAGTTGCCCGTCGCCGCATCCCACGTGAACGACCAGTCCGCCCTGCACGCCGCAATCGCGCAGCAGATCGGCGGCCAGCCGCTTCGGGCCGCCGTCCGGCGGTTGTTTGTCCGGCGGCTGTTCGTCCGGCAGTTGTCCGTTGGCCAGGCCCGGGAAGAACGCGATCAGCAGCAAGCAGTTGGCGAGGATCTTGTGCATGGGACGCTCCGGGAAATGGTTGGTGATACTTGCTTTCTGACAGTATACAATGCGGTCGGTGCCCGCACGATCCTCCCTGGAGACAAGAGCCCGTAGGGTGGGCACTGCCCACCAACCTGATCCGAGAGCATGAACCGCGAATCCCAAACCCCGAACCCCGAACCCTCCCATGTCCCAACTGATCGACCTCTCCCATCCGCTCGAGCACGGCCAACTCAACTTTCCCGACGATCCCGGCGTGAGCATCGAGGTACACAACACCGTGGCCTCGATCGGTTACAACAGCACGAAGGTCAGCATGTCGTCGCACCAGGGCACGCACCTGGACGTGCCGTTCCATTTCTTCGACGACGGGAAGACCGTGGACCAGATGCCGCTGGATCGCTTCTACGGCCCGGCCTCGCTGGTCGACCTGGCACCCGGCTCGTTCCTCGAACCCAAAACGCCCATCACCACCGAAATGCTGCTGCCGCACGAGGCCGAGTTTCAGCCGGGCGCGAAGGTCATTTATCGAACCGGCTGGGACCGCACGTACAACACGCCGGCGTATTTCGCCGACTTCCCCACGCTCACGCTCGACGCCGCCCGATGGATCGCCCGGCGGCGGATCGGCCTATTGGGCATGGACACCGGCACGCCCAGCACCGAGTGGAAGGCGTGCCACCTGGCGCTTCTGGAGCAGGGCGTCGAAATGGTGATCGTCGAGGGGCTGACGAACCTGGATCGGCTTCCCCAGCGGTTCACCTTCATCGGCTTTCCGCTGAACATCCAAGGACGCGACGGCTCGCCGATCCGCGCCGTCGCGCTGGTCGAAGGAACATAATAGCCGTCTTGCTCCGCAAGACGAAGCTCCACCACGGGCACGTCACGCAGTGCCTTGACAAACCTGGGGGGCATGCTACCTTGACACTTGCCGCAACGGCCGTGTCGCGTGGGATGGAATTGTGGGACGGAATTGTTGGCCGGAACAAGCACAGTGCAGTTCGGGCACATGTTCTGAAAAGAAGACGTAGGGTGGGCACTGCCACCCAATCTGATCCGAGAGCATGGACTGCGATTGGTGGGCAGTGCCCACCCTACGAACTACGTTTTCTTCTTGGAACCATGCACGATGGAGGAAACCCCAATGCTTCGTAGAACCCGTGTGATAACCGCCGGTGCGATGACCCTGGCGATGGTGCTGCCCGGTTCTTTGCCGGCGGCGACGTACTTCGTGGACCAGGGCCATCCGCAGGCCGGCGATGATAACGTCGGCTCGGAGGCTGCGCCTTGGAAGACGATCAACCACGCCGCCACGGTCTTAAGGGCCGGAGATACCGTGCTGGTCAAGCAGGGGACCTACAACGTCGGGGAGTCGCCCAGTTGGGCGGCCCCGGCCGTCCATCCCTCGCACGCCGGCACGCAGCACGCCCCGATCACGTTCCAGGCCCATCCCGGCCATCGCGTGAGGATCACGACCTCCGGCGGCCAGGCGGCCATCGGCAGCGGACGCGATTACGTCGTCTGGGACGGTTTCGTCGTCGACATGGCCGACCGGATGAAAGGCATCCTCATCTTCGGCGCGAAAGGTTGCGTGGTCCGATACTGCGAGGTGATAGGCAATTACGTCCCCAGCGGCGATAACCACGACGGCATCCGGATCGAACGGGCGCCCGACTGCCGGGTCCACCACTGCGTCATCCACGGCGTGCAAGGCAACAGCCACAACAGCGCCGCCGTCAAGGTCTACAGCAAAGGCGCCAAGAACGTCGTCGTCGAGGACAATTACATCTACGACAACACGGCGGGCGTCTTCGACAAGGACTTCGGCGTCGATAACACCTTCCGGCGCAACTACTTCACCCGCAACCGGTCGCACTTCTACGGAAACAACCAGGGCGGGATCGCCCGATATTTCATCCACGACAACGTCTTCGACGGCCGGATCGAGTTGCACGCGGGCAATAAGGGCACGGAGATCCACGACAATCTCTTTCGCTGCGACTCGCTGGCCGGGGCATGGGCCGGCGGCGTGGCCGACGCGAAGATCTGGAACAACGTCGTGATCTCCGGTGCCCGTTCGATCACGGCCTGCCAGAACAAGAAGCAGGAACTCTCTTCGGCACTCGGCTACATGGACTACAACGTCTACGACGCCCCGCCCGTCTACGACTTTGGAGAATACACTCCCAATCACGAGCGTCTCTCGCTTGCTCAGATGCGATCAAGAGGTTTCGAAGAGAACTCTCGCGTCATCTCAGGCGCAGAAGACGTTTTCGAGGACGGGCGCTTCGGCCGGCTCCTTCCGGCATGGAAGACCGCCGGCCGACACGGTGATGCGGTAGGCCCGGAGGATATCGCCTCGATCCTCGACCTCAGCCGCTACGGTCCCTCGGCGGTTCGGCCGCCCGTATCGTCGAATCCGAAAGACTAGCGCGGCTGCCCCGGCCACGCTCGATAAGCTTCAAGTCGAACCGTTACCTTTGTCGTGCCGCTGGCTTGCTTTCCCGGCGATGATTCCAACCAAGGAGCCCAGCTATGCGTCTTCTCCAGACTTCTCGCAATGGACCATGGTCGAGGTGCCTCGCCGTCGTGGCGACGTTGGTCCTCCCGGCGGGCGTCGCTTCCACGGCCCTGGCGCACGGGCCGATCGCGCTGTGCCCGGATAACCCGCACTACTTCGTCTTTCGCGGCCGGCCGGCCGTGTTGATCACCTCGGGCGAACATTACGGGGCCGTGTTGAATTCGGACTTCGACTACGTGCCCTATCTCGACGAGATTGCCCGACACGGCTTGAACCTCACGCGGACCTTCAGCGGCGTGTATTGCGAAGCGGCCGGGTCGTTCGGGATCCGGGGCAACCCGTTGGCGCCCAGACCCGAACGGTTGATCTGCCCTTGGGCACGAAGCTCCCAGCCGGGTTACGCGGGCGGTGGAAATAAGTTCGACCTGCGCAAGTGGGACGAGGCCTATTTCCGGCGGCTGAAGGACTTCGTGGACCAGGCCGGACGCCGCGGCGTGGTGGTCGAACTGGTCCTCTTCTGCCCGTTTTATAGGGACGAAATGTGGGGCCTCAGCCCGATGAACGCCGAGAATAACGTCAACGGCATCGGTCGGGCGGTGCGGACCGACGTGTATACGCTCAAGCACGCAGACCTGCCGGCCTTGCACGAAGCGGTGACGCGGAAGATCGTCGCGGAGCTAAAGGACTTCGACAACCTTTACTACGAGGTCTGCAACGAGCCCTACTTCGGCGGCGTGACCGACCCGTGGCAGGATCGGATCATCGCCGCGATCGTCGACGCCGAAAAGGACTTCCCGCAAAAGCACTTGATCGCGCAGAACATCGCCAACGGCCGGCAGAAGATCGAGAATCCCAACCCGGCCGTTTCCGTCTTCAATTTCCACTACGCCACGCCGCCGGACACCGTGGCGATGAACTTCGGCCTGAACCGGGTGATCGGCGACGACGAGACGGGCTTCAAGGGCAGCGGCGACTTCATCTATCGGGCCGAGGGCTGGGACTTCATGATCGCCGGCGGCGGGGTCTACGACAACCTCGACTACTCCTTCACGCCCGAGCACGAAGCCGGCACCGCAACGCCCAACGCCCCCGGCGGCGGCGGCCAGAACCTCCGCCGGCAGCTTGCCATCCTCAAGCGGTTCGTCGAAGGCTTCGATTTCGTCAAGATGCAGCCCGACGATTCGGTCATCCGCACGAAGCTGCCGCCGAGCGCCACGGCCCGGGCGCTGGTCGAACGAGGCAAGCAATACGCCGTCTACCTCCGCGGCGACGGGGTCAAAAGTCTCACGCTCGCCCTGCCGCCGGGACGCTATCGGGCCGAGTGGATCGATACCAAGACCGGCGCCGTAGAGGAGGGCGAGACGTTCGAGCAAGAGGGTGAAACGAAGAGCCTGGAGGTGCCGGCGTACCGCGAGGATATTGCGTTGCGGATCAGGGGAACGGAGAGCTGAGCGAGGGAAAGCACCGACGTTGCGTGCGAAGTCGCGAGCGGTATTTTTCGCAGGCGAGCGTGCTCGACATGCTATCCCTCTTCCTCCCGCACCAACCGGCTGATTTCCTTGAACTCCGGCCGGCCGGCCGTTTCGCACCATTCGAACAGGGCGGCTTCGGTCGTGGTCAGCACGGCGCCGGAGGAATCCATCCGCTTCAGTGCCGTGCGATAGTCGACGTCGAATCGCGATCCGACCGCATCGACCGCCACGTACGTCCTCCATCCGTGGGCCAACAGGTCCAGCACGGTCTGTTGCACGCACACGTGGGCTTCGATCCCGCAGACCAGGAGTTTCCGGACGCCGCGGCCCTCGAGGTCCTTGAAGATCTCGCCGCAGCCGCCGCAACTGAACGTCACCTTCGAGGGGATGCTGCCGAGCCGTCGGGCCAACTCGCCGATCGTGGGCCCGAGACCTTGTGGATACTGCTCGGTGGCCGCCACCGGCAGGCCGAGAATCCCGGCGCCGTCGATCAATCGCCGCACGTTGAAGGCGACCCGCCGGCCGCCTGCGATGGCCGGCAAGAGCTTCTCCTGCACGTCGACGACCAACAGGGCCGTGTCGGCGGCCGACATCAACTCGGGACTCCGCGGAAGGGCATCGTTCTGGTTCATGCCGTCATGATAGCGGAGCGGGTTCCCGCAGACCAGCCTTGCACAGCCCCTTGGATCGGTTGGCCGGCTTAGAATAAAAAAAGGCTCCGGCGCGCACTCTCCGCGCGCCGGAGCCTGAGGGCGTCCGGTGGGATACGACTCGTTGCGATCCGGCAACCTGTTACCAGGTCGTGGCGATCGACTCGATGTACTGGCGGATCAGCCGCTGGTCGTCCAGGCAGAGCTGATCCATCGCGATGCGGACGTAGCGGCCGTCGGCCTTCTGCAGGCGGACGGTGGTGCTGTCGATCACGCTGACGAATCGGGCCTCGCAACTGTACTGCCCGGTCGCGTCGGCCCACAACCGCAGCCCGTTGGAGTCGTTGCTGCCGAACGGATCGTCAATCGGCGGTATCGGCTCGACCGGCGGCGCTACCGGCGGCGCTACCGGCGGCACTATCGGCGGAAACGGATCGTCGACCGGCGGCATCGGATCGATCGGCGGCGCTACCGGCGGCGCTACCGGCGGCGCTACCGGCGGCGCTATCGGCGGAAACGGATCGTCGACCGGCGGCGCGACCGGCGGCATGGGCTCGACCGGCGGCGCTATCGGCGGCGCTATCGGCGGCGCTACCGGCGGAAACGGATCGTCGACCGGCGGCATCGGATCGATCGGCGGCATCGGATCGATCGGCGGCTCGACCGGCGGCATCGGATCGATCGGCGGTTCGGCCGGAACGTCGATCGGCGGCATCGGCTCGACCGGTGGATCAACCGGCGGCATGGGATCGACTGGCGGCTCAACCGGCGGCATGGGATCAACCGGCAACATCGGGTCGACCGGAGGCTCCACGGGCGGATCGACCGGCGGCTCGTCATCCAGCGGCACGACCGGCGGATCGTCCAACGGATCGGCCAGCGTGGGCTCGTCGGGCGCTTCGATTCCGCCCACGCCCTCGGTGCCCAGTTGGACCGGATCGCAAACCGCGGGTGTGCACGCGGCCGGCAAACAAGCGGCCGGCATGCAAGCGGCCGGTGCACAGACTTTCACCTTGCAGCACCGGCTGGCACGGCAGCGGCCGAACAAGTTGTCGAGGAACTTGCACGCCGAGGCCGTGTCGGCGGCCACCAACAGCACGGCGACCGCCATCACCATCATCATCCCTAATCGTTTTCCCATCTTGAACACCCTCCTCCTCCCAAAGGATAGAAGTAGAAATACGTCATGGCCCTCTCAGCAGTTCACTAACTCAGGAACCATCTTACCCAAGGCGCCTCGCCATCGCAAGCGCCCCATCAATCGGAATTTTCCGCTCGATCAAATTACACTAGCTTGCGCGATTCACCTCTGCAACCGTTTTTTCCAAGAAACGACCGAACCACCCGAGAAACCCGGCTGGTCCGCGAGGATATACGCGCGACGGGGGGGCGTGTCGTAGTCAGTATGTGTATTTCTCGCCAATCGGGGCCTCGGTTTCTTCCGCCTTCTTTTTTCGGCACCTCGGCACAATTCGTGGGCGGATTCACGTCCGACATGCAACAGCGGAGCACCGGTGTCTCTTCTCCGGTCCCGTTTTTCAAGGCGACCCTGGCACGCAAACGGGATTTCCGCCATATTGGTGAACTGGCGCGAAACCAACACGTCGCGACTCCCCCTTGAGACGCAAGATCCGGCCGATTCGTTTCTCGACGGCCCAAGAAAACACGGCCAAACCCATGAAAACGCGTGCGACTACCATCCTGACGGTTCGTCACCAGGGGATTGTCGCCATGGGCGGCGACGGCCAGGTCACCGTCGGCAATTCGATCATGAAGGCCGACGCGAACAAGATCCGCCGACTGGCCGACGGCAAGGTGATGACCGGGTTTGCCGGGGCCAGTGCCGACGCCTTCGCCCTGCTCGAGCGGTTCGAAGCCAAGTTGAAGGACTATCCGGCCAACGTTCCCCGCGCGGCCACCGAACTGGCCAAGGAATGGCGGACCGACCGCGTGCTGCGGCGGCTGGAGGCCCTGCTGGCGGTGGTCGACGCCAAACACACCCTGCTGGTCACCGGAAACGGCGACGTCATCCAGCCGGCCGACGGCGTGCTGGGGATCGGCTCCGGCGGCGATTTCGCGGTAGCCGCGGCTCGGGCGTTGATGGCGCACAGCACGCTGGGCGCCGTAGAGATCGTGACGACTGCGCTCGAGATCGCCGCGGGCATCGACGTTTATACGAATACGAACATCGTGGTGGAGGAACTGGCGTGCGAGACTTGACACCCCGGCAGATCGTCGAAGAGCTTGACCGGCACATCATCGGACAGGACGACGCCAAGCGGGCCGTGGCCGTCGCCATCCGCAACCGTTGGCGCCGGCAGCAGCTCACCGACGAAATGCGGCAGGAGGTGGCGCCGAAGAACATTCTGATGATCGGTCCGACCGGGGTGGGCAAGACCGAAATCGCCCGACGACTGGCCAAGCTGACCCAGGCCCCCTTCATCAAGGTCGAGGCCACCAAGTACACCGAGGTCGGCTACTACGGCCGCGACGTGGAGAGCATGGTCCGCGAGCTGGTCGAAAACGCCATCGGCCTGGTCCACGAGCGGGAGCAGGCCGGCGTGGAAGCGGAAGCCCGCCGCCGCGTGGAAGAACGGCTGCTGGACATCCTCACTCCACCCCCGCCGGCGTTCGACACGTCGGCCCAAAGCCCCGACTCGCCCGAGCGATACGACTCGCCCGAGCGATACGAACGCACGCGGGAGAAGATGCGGGCGATGCTGGCCTCCGGCGAGATGGATCAGCGCCGGATCGAGATCCAGCTCGAGCAGAAGGCCGTGCCCATGATGTTCACCGGCGTCGGCATGGAGCAGATGGACGTCGACCTGCAGGGCATGTTCGAGAAGATCCTGCCCAAGAGCAGCGCGCGGCGGGAGATGACCGTGGCCGAGGCCCGCAAGGTGCTCTTCGAGCAGGAATGCGACTCGCTGATCAACCGCGAGAAGGTGCAGACGGCGGCGATCGAGCTGGCCGAGAACGTGGGCATCATCTTCATCGACGAACTCGACAAGGTGGTCGCCAGCGAGCACGCCCACGGTGCCGACGTCTCGCGCCAGGGCGTGCAGCGCGACCTGTTGCCGATCGTCGAAGGCACGACGGTGCAGACCCGCTACGGGTTCGTCAAGACCGACCACATCCTCTTCATCGCCGCCGGGGCGTTCCACCGGGCCAAGCCGAGCGACCTGATGCCGGAACTCCAGGGCCGCTTCCCCATCCGCGTGGAGTTGAACGACCTGAGCAAGGACGACTTCGTGCGGATCCTGACCGAGCCGAAGGGCGCATTGACCAAGCAGTACGAGGCGTTGCTGAAAACCGAGGGCGTGGAGCTGGTCTTCAAGGCGGACGCCGTCGAGTCGCTGGCTTCGTACGCGTTTCAGGTGAACCAGTCGGCCCAGAACATCGGCGCCCGGCGGCTCTACACGATCCTGGAGCGGATGCTCGAGGAGCTGAGTTTCGAGGCCCCCGACATGAAGATGGGCCGGGTGGAGATCAACGCCGCCTACGTCCGCGAGCGCTTGGAGGATCTGTCGCAGGACGAGGACCTCAGCAAGTTCATCCTCTAGCCGCTGGCGGCTTCGCCCGATGCGCCGTTTCGAGCCGGTTATCCAAACAGACTCTGGACGTCCGGTTTCAGCACGAGCAGCAGGATGAAGAAGATCAGCGATACGCCCACAATGACCGCGGTGCCGAACGCGACGACTTGCCAGAACGTCCTGTGGGCCGACAGGGCGCCCAACAGTTCTCGCTCTTCCTTTCTGCGGGTGAAAACCCCGATTCGCAGCGAGTAGTTCAACAGCAGCGCCGAGCAAGCCATGTAGAATAGCGCGGCCAGCAGGGTGAAGATAACGGAAATCAGACCGACGGTGGCAAAGGTCTGAACATCACTCAACCCGTCTGACGCGCCGACGATGTTTTTCGCCTTCGAAATTTCCTTCAGAATATTGATGACATTAACCATTTCCATGATGCACTCGGCCACCCATAACCCGCACCCGGCGATGCCGGCGATTGCCGCCAGCATGATCGAGCCGTTCGTCTTGCTCAGCGAAATGGAAACGCCCGAGGGGATCGCCGCGCCGCTTTGAGAAGTGGACGCAGCGCCCGGCATGATCGACGGCGTCCGCGTACCGACCGCCGCCGGCGACCCGGCGATGACGGCGAACGGGTTTTCCTCCGCCACGGGCATCGGCGGCGGGGCGAAAGCTTCGACCGGCTGAGGCTCTTCGACCAGCTCGCTCAACTCGGGAAAGACCTCTTCGGCCCATTGCCACTGGTCCCAGCCCTCGCGCAGCACCTGACACTCGGTGTCGACGCGGCCTTCAGCGACCCACTCGTCCAACTCTTCTCGCGAGATCGGACCGAACTGTTCGCCGTCTTCGGTCTGCAGATACCACTCCTCAGGGGGCGGCTTCTTGGCAGGCGGGTGTTTCTTGGGTGCCTTTTGCTGCGGGGCCTCTTGCTGCGGGGCCTTTTGCTGCGGGGCCTTTTGCTGCGGGGCCTTTTGTTGCGGGGCCTTTTGTTGCGGGGCCTTTTGTTGCGGGGCCTTTTGCTCTGGGGCCTTCTTCTGCGGGGCCTTTTGCTGCGGGGCCTTTTGCTGCGGGGTCTCTTGCGGCGTGACCGCCTTCTCGGCCGCTTTGGCCTCTTCGGCCGCCGGTGCCTCGGCCGCCGGCTGCTTCGGGGCCGGAATCGCGATCGACCCCTGGCACTTGGGGCACTTCGCCCGTTTGCCGGCGAATTTGTCCGGCACCCGGAACCTGGCCTCGCAGTGCGAGCATTTCACGTCGATGGGCACGGTTTCCCCCGGCGTAACCGAATCGGTTGCAATCGTGTATCCCCTACTAGATACTACTGTAATCCGGTCAATTCCGCCGTAAAGGGTTGTCCGCGTGTTTCACGCTTTCCTGCCGTTGTCGAAGCAGCCGTAGCTGGATTCGCAAGAATTCAGCCGTAATGCGAAGAACCGAATTCTTGCGAATCCGGCTACGAAAACTGTCCGGAAGTAATCTTCCGCCGGTCGCCCAAACACGGCCAAGTTTCACCCCCCTGGAGTATGCCATGACCGCCAACTCGCCACGCCTACGCCACAGAACCGCCACGATCGTCGCAGTAACCCTCCTGTTGGGTGCATTGAATAGACCCGTATTGGCCGATCGTCCCTCCGCCCCGCATCTGTTGCCTATCTCGACCGTGGCCGTGGTGTCGGTCGCCGATGCCCCGGAGATGGCCGAGAAGTTCATGAACACCTCGCTGGGCCGGATGAGCCAGGACCCGCAACTCAAGCCGCTGTTGGAGCACCTCTACGGCGCCGTGGTCGAGGCCACCGCCGTGTTGAAAGAGCAGGTGGGACTGACGCTGACGGAGTTGCTGGCCATCCCGCAGGGCGAGCTGACCCTGGCCCTGGTCGCGCCGGAGGAAGGCCCGCCGGCCGTGGTGGTCCTGCTCGATGCGGGCAACCAGCTCTCCAACGCCCGAAAGCTGCTCAAGCGGGGCACCGACGCCCTGGACGAGTCGCCGGCGGTCCGATCGGAGAAGACCGTCTCGGGCACGAAGATCGTGATCTACGACAACGTCGGCCCGCAGCGCCGCCAGGCCGCGTATTTCGAGAAGGACGACACGATCGTGGCCGCCACCGACGTCGGCGTGCTCGAACAGATGCTGAAGGTCTGGGACGGCGGCAAAGGCGACACGCTGGCCGACAACCAGAACTTCACCGCCATCATGAGCCGCTGCCGCGGAGAGAACGACGAGCGGCCTCAACTGATCGGCTACGTCGATCCGATCGGGATCATGCGGAGCATCGCCCAGGGCAACACCCAAATGCAGTTGGCCCTGATCGCCTTGCCGGCGCTCGGGCTGGACGGGCTCTCGGGCATCGGCGGCAGCGTGATCCTCGACACCGAACAGTTCGACTCCATCCTGCACGTACACGTCTTGCTGGAGAGCCCCCGCACGGGCGTGCTGAAGATGATCGCCTTCGAGTCCGGCGAGGCAAAGCCCGAGGATTGGGTGCCGGCCGACGTGGCCAGCTACACCACGCTGCACTGGAACATCGAAAAGACCTACAAGTCGCTGGCCGTCGTCTACGACAGCTTCAACGGCGAAGGGGCGCTGGCCAAGGAGCTGGAGCGGCGGATCCTGGGTCCCACGGGCATCGATTTCGAGAAGGAGTTCCTCCAGGCGCTCGACGGCCGGATCACCATGATCACGCGGATCGAGCGGCCCATCAGGCTCGGCAGCCAGGCCACCCTGGTGGGACTGAAGCTGGCCGATAAGGCCTCGATCGAAAAGGCCCTCGAGAAGGTCTTCAAGCTCCCCGATTCGAACCTCACCCGCGAGACGTACGCCGGCAAGAAGTACTTCCGGGTAGACCGTCCGCGGTTTCGGGAGATGCCTCCGGAGCAGCGCCCGCCGCAGCCGTCGTTCGGCATCGTGGGCGATTACTTGATGGTGACCAACCAGGCGAGCCTCCTGGAGAAGGTGATCGCCACGGCGGCCGACGGCTCGAATTCGCTGGCCAAGGAACTGGACTTCAAGCTGATCGCCGGCAAGATCCAGCGCCAAGCCGGCGGTGCGACGCCGGCGCTGGTCAGCTTCAACCGGCCGGAAGAGATCATGGCGATGCTCTACGAACTGGCCATCGCCGAGAACACGCGAACCCGGCTGGCGGCGGCGGGCGAGAACAACCCGTTCCTCCGCTCGGTCGACAAGGCGTTGAAGGAGAACCCGTTGCCGCCGTTCGCGGTGATCCGCCAATACCTGGCCCCCGGCGGCGCGATGGTGGTCGACGACGAGACGGGCATCCACTACACGGCCTTCTCGCTGCGGCGGACGGCGGAGTGAGCGAACCCCGCAGTCGCATGGATCCTGTAGCTGAATTCGCACGAATTCAGAGAATCCCCAAACCCCGTCACCGTTTAGCGGGCGGGCTTGCCCGCCGTTCGAGTATGATACAATTCATACACATCAACTGCAAACTCACAACCTACCGCTCGGACGTCGATCGATGTGCGGGCCGTTTCCATGCCGCGAAGCCCTCCGGCATGAACGCTCAACCACACGCAGGAAAAGGAGTCTACCGATGACCCGTCAAACTCGTCGTACGTTTCTCAAGCGTGCCGCCGCCGGGGCGGGCGTTGCTGCTACGTTGACCGTCGCCGGGACGAAGGCCTCCGGCAAGGTCCTGGGGGCCAACGACACGATCCGCATGGGCGTGGCCGGCATCCACGGCCGCGGCGGGTCCCATATCGGCGCGTTTGGCGGAATGGAAAAGGTCCAGGTCACCCACCTGATCGATCCCGACACGAATCTCTTCGCCGGCAAGGTCGATTCGATCCGCAATCAGTCCGGCAACACGCCGAAGTGTTTCGCCGATATCCGCGAAGCGCTCGACGACAAGGAACTCGACGGCGTCTCGGTGGCCACCTGCAACCACTGGCACTCGCTGATCACCGTCTGGGCTTGCATGGCGGGCAAGGACGTGTACGTGGAGAAGCCGTGCAGCCACAACGTCTTCGAGGGCCGCCAGTGCGTCGAGGCGGCCAGGAAGTACCAGTGCATCGTCCAGCACGGCACCCAGGGCCGCAGCGGCGGGGGCGACGCCACGCTGCGCGACGTCGCCGCCGGCAAGAAGGGCCGCCTGCTCGTCTCCCGCGGCACCTGCTTCAAACGACGCGGCAGCATCGGTTTCAAGGAGCCCGGCGATCCGCCCCAAGGGCTCGACTTCGACATCTGGCTCGGACCGGCGCCGAAGCAGCCCTACCACGGCAACCTGGTCCATTACAACTGGCACTGGTTCTGGGATACCGGCAACGGCGACATCGGCAACCAGGGCGTCCACCAGATGGACCACGCCCGCTGGATGATCCCCAACGCCACGCTGCCCAAGAGCGTGCTGAGCGTGGGCGGGCGGTTCGGCTACGAGGACCAGGGTCAGACGCCCAACACCCAGATCACCATGTTCGACTACGGCGAGACGACTCTCTTGTTCGAGGTCCGCGGGCTGCCCACCCAGGGCGGCGTGGGCAACAACCTGGTCTTCGACGAAAACGCGTCGGTCGAGCCGGTCGAGATCCGGACGGTGCCGGGCGTGAAGAGTCCGGCCGCCCCGCGCGGACCCGGCGGCGGGATCTTCGGCAACTTCATCGAGTGCATGCGCACCCGCAAGTCGGAAGACCTCGACGCCCATATCCTCGAAGCCCATTATTCCGCCGCGCTGTGCCACCTGGCGAACATCTCCTATCGCCTGGGCGAAGAGGTGCCCTTCGACGGCACGAGGAAGGCCTTCGGCGACAACAAGGCGGCGGGCGAAGCGTTCGAGCAGATGCAGGATCATCTGAAGGACAACAGCGTCGCCCTGCACGAGACCACGTACCGGCTGGGACGGAAGCTGATGATCGACGTCGAGAACGAGAAGTTCATCGGCGACCCCGAGGCCGACAAGCTGCTGACGCGCGAGTACCGCGCGCCGTTCGTGGTGCCGAAGATTCTCGGGTGAGAGGAAGAGTCCGGAATTCCCTTAGGGGCGGCCGCGGAGCCCGCAGCACCACGCTCATCAAACAAGCCGCCGACGCCGCCTGGCGCGTCGAGGCGCTGAAGAATCAGGGGTCGAAGGGTTCTTGAGCCGTTCGTGGCGCGGTTGTGCGCGACGGACCCGTGGTGCGCGTCGTAGCTGATCGCGTCGGAAATCGGGAGACATCATGCGCGTTTCTGGCGAGCTGCCGACGAAAACCAGTATAGTGTTTCCGGAATACGCAGTGATCGCGCTGGCGAGAGGCATTGGCCATCTCGAAAATGAGCGTGGTTACGCGATTCGGCCCCGATAGCTCCGCGTTCAACTGGATCGCCAGGTAGCCGTCGACATCGATCGGGCAACCGTCTACCTCCTATCGGTCCAGTTGTTCCACGGGCCTAGTAACGTCCATCTGTCCACGGGGTTTCTCGGAGTCACCGGGCGAACTCTGCGCTCCCTATTCAGCCCCCCGTGCCGCCACGGCGGGGAGGCTGAGGTACTCGCGCACCTCGAGCTGCATCCGGTCGATCTCCGCCAAGAATCCCGACGCCGAAAGTCGGTAATTGGCGGGATTGGTTTCTACCTTCCGCAGATGCGCCAATTGCGCCTGGAAATGCCGAATTCGTTCCAGGGTCGCTTCCAATTCTTGATCATTTCCGATCATGGCGTCTCCTCGATGATTTCCACAATTCCGCGCTGGCCGCCTCCGCGCTTCACCTGCCAGTATTCCACGGTCGCTTGTTCGCCACCCAAAGCGGCCAGCCGACGGACCCAGAATACGCTGGCGCCGAAGTGCGAATCGGCTGCGGCGTGATCGAATAGCAGCGCCGCCTCGCCTTGCAGTTCGTCCGCGTTGAACGCGTCGCCCATGACCAGGAACACATCGATGTCGTTCGGCTCCGGTTTGTCGGTAATGAAGGAACCGAAGACCACAAAGCGAGCTCCCTCAACGACGCCCAATGGACCCCGAGCGGCAAATCACCGGCCTCGGTCAGCGGTGGCAACGCCATCAACCCCTCCTTCTTGCCGTGCGGCCAACTCCTGCATGCATCCTACTCGCAAACTCTTCGGAATGCAACTGGCCTGCATCGCTTCGCTCGTCGACCGTCGCTACCAATGCTCGAACCCACCGTACTGGTCGATGTCCCGCTCGGCGCACCAATTATGCCGTACTCAACCAGTGATACCGGATGAACATATCCGGTGTTTCGAAGACACCGTCCCACCGTTATGAACCAGGGAAGATTCCCGGTGTCCGTCGTCTCCGCCACGCCCATGCTACGAGTCCCAACGCCCCCGTACCCAACAGGACGAACGTCGAGGGTTCGGGGACGGGAGTAATCCGTGCCGCGGCCGCGGGGCCCGGCGCGGAGATCAACGCCAGGCCGTCGAGGAAGTTGGTCTGATTGTTTCGAGCAAGCAGCACGTCGGTCGCATCGACCCGCCCATCGCGGTTGTAGTCGTAGGGATCGTCAACTCCCGCCGGGTTCAGGAAGTTGTGCGGGTTGTTGCGAGCCAGCAGCAGATCGGCGACGGTCACCAGGGCGTTTTGGCCCGAGTTGCCCGCCTCGGCCACGGAGTTGCCGAAGTAGAAGACGTTCTCGTCGTCCAGTCCGGTCCATCCGTTGGCCAGCACGGTCACTTGCAGCCACTCGTTGGCGATGTCCCGGTCTTCCCAGGTGATCATCACGCGGTCGGAGCCGTCTACGCCTTCGCCGGGCCGCACCAGGACGTCTTGGACGGCGGGGGCGTCGTCCCAGTTGCCCGGATCGTCGTCGTTGCCCACGTGGAACCGGAAGTACCGGCCGACGTTGTTTCGGTCGAGATCGTCGGCGTTCAACAGGTGGTCGACGTCGATCAGCAGGCCGTTGATGCCGCCGTCGAAGCTGGTGTAGTTGTCGAAGGTGGCCGTCTGG
>DATLAN010000255.1:0-9921 GCA_035527455.1 Thermoguttaceae bacterium | reverse complement strand
CGGCCGTCATTGTGAAGATCGCGTTCTAGGCTTGTGCAGTAGCGTTCGTTCCACATCCAGTATAGGGGAGTTTCCAATGTCGAAGAAGTGGTTGAGAGGTTTGTGGTGCGTCTTGATTCCCGCGTTGGCGCTCGGCATGTTCTTGACGTCGGCGCAGGCGGAACAGGACATCGTCGGCACGGCGAAGTCGGCGGGCAACTGCCAAACGCTCTGCAAGGCCCTCGAAGCGGCCAAGTTGATCGAGACGCTTCAGGGCGAGGGACCGTTCACCGTGTTCGCTCCTACGGATGAAGCGTTCGAGAGGCTGCCGCAGGGGGCGCTGACGGCTTTGCTGGCCGACCAGCCGAAGCTCAGAGGCGTCCTGCTGCTGCACGTCGTGCCCGGCAAGATCATGGCGGCCGACGTCGCGAAGCAGCCGTGGATCGAGACCGTCGAAGGCAAGCGGATTCCGATCCGCGCGACCGAAGAAGGCGTGATGATCGGCCGGGCGCGCGTGACGAAGACGGACATCCCGTGCACCAACGGCGTGATCCACATCATCGACGCCGTCCTGACGCCCGAGTTGCAGGACATCGTCGACACGGCGAAGGAGGCCGGCACCTTCCAGACGCTCTGCAAGGCCGTCCGAGAAGCCGATCTGGTCGAAACGCTGCGGGGCGAGGGACCGTTCACCGTATTCGCACCCACCGACGAAGCGTTCGCCAAGCTTCCGCCGAAAGAGCTGGAAGCCCTGATCGGCGACAAGACGAAGCTGCGAGGCGTCTTGCTGCACCACGTCGTACCCGGCAAGCATTTGGCCGCGGAGGTCGCGAAGCTGAAATCCGTGGAGGCGGCCGACGGAACGAGCCTTTCGATCACCGCATCCGACGGCGAGGTGATGATCGACCAAGCGCACGTGACGAAGCCGGACATCGAGGCCGGAAACGGTGTGATCCACGTGATCGACACGGTGTTGATGCCCCAGTGAACTCGCCAGCGAGGAAGCCGGGCACGTTTTTCGTGTTTTTCCGGTTCGCCGGCCGCCATGGCCACCGACCATGATGGCCGCGCGGGCCGATCCCTTTCACATTTGCGCAGGAGCAAACGAACATGAGTACTGCCGTAACCCACGACCTTCTCGAAACGATCATTTCCTCGGATTCGCTCAGCACGCTGAATCAGGCGATCAAGGCCGCAGATATGGGCAGCGCCCTGAAGGGCAAGGGGCCGCTGACGATCTTCGCCCCCACGAACGAAGCGTTCAAGCAGATCCCGAAGGACATCTTGGATTCCACGTTGAAAAACAAGCCGCGACTGGAGTCGATCCTGAAGTACCACGTCGTCTCCGGCAAACACATGGCGAGCGAAATCGTCAACCTCCCGTCCGTGCAAACGCTCCAGGGCGAATCGCTGCGAATCAGCACCGAGGGGGGCTGCCGGATCAACGATGCCTCCGTGGTCAACGCGGACATCGAGTGTACCAACGGCGTGATCCATTTGATCGACACCGTCTTGATGCCGGAATAGCCGGCCGCGAGGATACGACGTCATGAAAGGAAACAACCAGGTCATTGCCCGACTGAACGATCGCCTTTCCGAGGAAGTGACGGCGATCAACCAGTACTTCGTGCACGCCCAGATGTGCGAAAGTTGGGGCTACGAGCGGCTCCACGAGGCGGTCGAGAAACGCGCGCTTCAGGAGATGAAGCACGCGGAGAAGCTGATCGCACGGATCCTCTTCCTGGACGGGATCCCGATCGTCAGCAAGCTCAACCAGATCAACATCGGCGCCGAAGTCGCCGTCCAGTTCGATAACGATCTGGCGGCCGAGAACACCGCCATGGCGGCGTACAATCAGGACATCCCGTTTGTCGGAGAGGCCGGAGACAACGGCACGCGCGAACTGCTCGAATCGATTCTCGAAGAGGAAGAAGGTCACGTCGACTGGCTCGAGGCACAACTCGACCAGATCAGACAAATGGGAGTCGAAAACTATCTGACGGAACAGATCGGGTGAGTTTCGCAGCCTTGCCTGCAAAGCGAAACGTCGTCTCGCCCCGCGAGAGGTGATGTCGTCTCGCGGGGCGTGTACGTCGTGGTGGGCTGGGTGCCGGGGCCGGAAAACAGCAACGCGGTGGACGGATCTGCGGAACTGGACCCAGCCGAAGCTCGTGACGCCAAGCCACTGGTCATTTCACCCGGTATCGGTTATGGTATTGCTTTGCGGGTGTTATTGCTCGTTTACGTGGCGTGCCGGCAGGGGTTTTTTCGGTCCGGGCGTTGCCTCAAACTAGCCACTCTGGGGAAGGACATGGCTCGTAAGATACTGAATCGTAAGGAGTTACGGCAAGAGAGCGATACCGCCGAACGCCTCGCTGCCGAAAAGGGATCGACGACCAAGAAGACGGTCAAGAAGAAGGCCAAACGAAAGAGTCGCGCCAAGGCCGCCGCAGAAGTCCGGCTGAAGGCCTCTTGGGGGGTTTTCAACCAGTCGCTGCGCCGAATCGCTCTGTTCGAATACAGCCAACGAGAAGAGGCGGAGCAGAAAGCCAAGAACCTCAGCGACTCGCAGAAGACCCCCCATTTTATCCAGCTTGTCAAGGAAGTGATCGAGGAGTAGTTTCCTGCCGGCGTCTGGTCGTTCCGCCAAGGTATATGTGACCTTCTCCAAGCTCGATACTGTCGATCTGGACGACCTTGTCGGGTTGGTCGGCTGGCGGCCGAATCGTGATCAGAGCCACCGGGTCGCCTTCGGTTCGCTTCCAGTCGAGTTGAATGTCCACTTGGCGGGCGAGTTCGCTGACGCCGTCGATGATCTTCCCCAGCGGCCAAGGGAGCGCCCCGGCGCGGACCCCGCAAATTCGCAGCGCCAGAATGTTCCGCCGCTCGGGCAGGTAAGGCTCGATGGTCAAGGTCACCACGGAGGCCACGCCGCCGTATTCCACCTTGCAGAAGAGCAACATCCGGTCCGGTTCGATCACCACCCGAGGATCGCGGAAGGCCCCGGGCAGCGCGTCGGGATAGTTTTCGGCCAGCCAGAACGCCAGCCCTCCATTGATCTGTTCGGCGGTGAACTTCGTGGACCACGGCCCCTCTTTTTCGACGTCGCTGATTAGCGCGGTCGTGCGGCGGACCATCTCCTCGCTGTCCTTTCGCTCGACCTTCAGCGCCAGGCGATACGACTCGGGAACCCGCTGCAGGGCCCAAAGCAAACCGAGCCCCGCCGCGACGATCGCCAGCAGCACGCCGCAACAGATCACCATGGCTACGCGAGTCTTCTTCCGCACGAGCGTCTACCCGGTTCTGGCGTCTGCAAAGTCACAGTAGCCGTCTCGCTCCGCGAGACGCAGCTTCATCTCGCGGAGCGAGATGGCTACTATTATTTTTTCATTCGGCTTAAGCGAACTGCAACAGCGCGTACTTCTTCTTGCCCGAGCGAAGCACCATGATCGATTCGCCGGCCAGGTCCGCCTGGCCGAGCCGGGCGTCGATGCCCTCCACCCGACGGTTGTTCACGTAGGCACCACCTTGCTCGACCAGCCGCCGGGCCTCGCCTTTGCTCTTGGCCAGCCCGGCGTCGACCAAAGCGTCGATGATCGAGATGCCCTCGCCCGAGAGCCGCTGCCGGGAAAGTTCCTTGCTCGGCACGTCGGCAAAGATGCCTGCAAGCTGGGCGTCGGACAGTTCGCTGATTTCGGCGCCGAAGAAGATCTCGGTCGCCCGTTCGGCCGTCCTCAGCCCTTGGGGGCCGTGGACCAGCCGCGTCAGTTCGGTGGCCAGCCGGCGTTGGGCCGTGCGGCGGCCGGGATCCGACCGGTGTTCCCCCAGGAGCGATTCGACTTCTTCGCGGCCGAGGTCCGTGAAGTACCGCAGGCAAGTGTCCACGTCGGCATCTTCGACGTTGATCCAATACTGGTAGAAATGGTAGGGGCTCGTCTTGTCGGCCGAGAGCCAGACCGCGCCCGATTCGGTCTTGCCCATCTTGGAGCCGCTGCTGGTGGTCAACAGCGGCCAGGTCAATCCGTAGAGTTGTACGGAGTGGAGCCGGCGGGCCAGATCGATGCCGGCGGTGATGTTTCCCCACTGGTCGCTGCCGCCGATTTGCAGTTCGCAATCGTAGTGCCGATGGAGGTACGCGAAATCGTACGCCTGCAAGAGCATGTAGCTGAACTCGGTGTAGCTCAATCCCGCGTCGGTCCGCTGCAGGCGGCTCTTGACCGAATCCTTCGTCAGCATCACGTTGACCGGGAAGTGCTTTCCGATGTCGCGGAGGAAATCGAGGTAGCCGAACTCGCCCATCCAATCGAAGTTGTTCACCAGCAGCGCGGAATTCTCGCCGCAGTCGAAATCGAGAAAACACGCCAACTGCTCCCCGACGGCGGCGACGTTGGCGCGGAGAACCTCGACCGAGAGCAGGTTGCGTTCCTCGCTCTTTCCGCTCGGGTCGCCGACCATGCCGGTCGCACCGCCGACCAGCGCGATCGGACGGTGCCCGGCCTGCTGGAACCGCCTCAGCGTGGTCACGCCCATCAGGTGTCCCACGTGCAGGCTGTCGGCCGTCGGGTCGAAGCCCGCGTAGACGGTGCGCGGTCGCTGGGCGAGCCACCGTGGCAAGTTCGCGTCGTCGGTGGTCTGGTTGACCAGTCGGCGCCAGGAAAGTTCGGCGATGATGTCGGGCATGGCCAGGGGTGAGGGATTAGGGGCGAGGGGCGAGAGACGAACGGGCACGGCCGAGAGGGTTGGGATCGGACATCAATGTTTCGGCTTCTTCTTGGTGCATATCAACCGTTCACTGGCAGGAGCCGATCATCTGTTGACGGGTTCCCGAGCCTCCAACGGAGCCTGGGACTACAACGAATGTGTTCAGTTTTGCGGTGTTGCGGTTCGGCACTCTGACGTGACGGCTGGCCATCAAGTCATTGACACTTAGCCCCTCCCCCCCTCGCCCCTCGTCCCTCGCCCCTCGTCCCCCGTCCCTCGCCCCTTATCGCCACATGTCGTTGTCGGCGAACGGGTGCAACGGGCCGATCTTCGGCTTCGGCAAAGCCTTCAGCGCCTGCTCGGCCAGCCGTTGATCTTCCTTGGTGGTGATTTTCAGGTTGATCGGCGAACCGGGCACGACCGTCACCGGATGACCAATTCGCTCGACGAGTTGGGCGTCGTCCGTGCCTCGGAAACCTGCTCGCCTGGCATATGCTTCCAACAACAACTCGCGGCGGAAGACTTGCGGGGTCTGGGCCTCCCAAAGCCGGTCCCGGGAAACGGTCTCTTCGATCGTCCCGCGGGCGTCGACCCGTTTGAGCGTGCCCGACACGGGCACGGCGAAAATGGCCGCTCCCGTCTTTTGGGCCACGGAGAAGATCTGGTCGATCCAGGGGTCGACCAGGCACGGCCGGGCGGCGTCGTGAACGCAAATGAAATCGGCTTCCGGCTTGACCTTCTCCAGAGCGACGGCCACCGAGTCGGCCCTTTCCGCACCTCCGGCGACCACTTCGATGCCCAGGATGGCCACGTTCGAGGAGAACCTGAAGTTGAAGTTCTCGCGGTCTTCCGGCGAGATGGCCAAGATCAACTGCAGCACGTCGTTGCGCCCAAGGAATCGTTCGGCCGCGTGCAGCCAGATCGCCCGGCCGGCGAGCGGGGCGAACGGTTTCTTGTAGTGTTTGTCCTTGAACCGGCTGCTACGGCCGGCGGCCGGCATGATCACGGCAAACTTGGCCACGGCGTCGAACCTCCATGCGGAACTGGCGCCCTTATTCTCCCGTTTCCCGTCGGGGCGTCAAGACGAAGATACGGCGAGTGCGACCGCTAAGGAAGGACGTCCTTCATCTCCACCGTTTCGCCGGCGTCTATGGTAGCCAGGGCATGGTATAGCGGCAAATCGATCGACTGCGAAAGGAAGTTCGCGCTGCCGTCGCAAAAGCCGAAATTCACGCCGCCCGAATGACGGCTCATGAACGAATAATTGTACGGCCAGTCGCCCGCGTTGTCTTGGGGCCGGACATTGGGCTTCCTGTAATTCATGGGAATGGCGCACGTGGCCGTGGAGCCGTCGAACGAGTACCAGGCCGAGAAGCTGCACCATTCCGGCACGGCCTCGCCGACCGCAAGCGTGTGGGCCATGCCGTCCTGGATATGTTTCGTCTTGGTGACGATCGCCCCCTTCCCACCGCGACAGATTACCCCGTCGCCCGCATCGTGGCCGTCTTGATCCTCCCAGTTCCTGCCATGCTTGTAGGGCTTCAAGGCGTCCGGCACTTGTTGGGCCATGGGACCAGTCAGATAGTCCTTTTGGCAGTGTTTGAATTCTGCCGTATACTTCCAGTTGCTGCCGGCGGCGGACTTGTAGTTGGTCACGCCCGCCGCCCCGGTGCTCATCAAGGCCTGGCCCGTCAAGGTGCCGTCGTGGGTATCGGAGGCGCAGGTGAACACGGAAACACTCGTGGCGGCCACCGCCGAGTTGTTCTTGCCCTGGGGCGACGAGAAGGCGAGGTGGCGACCGAACGCGACCTTCTCGTAGAGGGTGCCCTCTTCCAGCTCGGGCAGAATATAGGTCAGCCAACTGTGCCCGAGGGCGTAAGTGCCGCTCCCCATCCCCCAGTTGATCGGAAATGACTGGTGCTTCCCCTCGTAATTCGTAATCGCAACGAGAAGTTGCCTGACGTTGCTCAGGCAACTACCCCGGCGAGCAGCCTCCCTGACCGCCTGGACTGCCGGCAACAGCAGACCGATCAACACTCCGATGATGGCGATAACCACCAACAGTTCAACCAACGTGAACCCTCGGCGGGCTCGATCGTGATGGGCCATGCCACAACTCCTTCCACAAACAGAATCCCACCGGTGAGGGTTGCCGGTCCTGTTGGGATCGCGAACCGAATTGCCCTTTATGATCAGCATACACGAAGTGCCGGCTCATGTGAAGCTGTTTGCACGGCGGCTGCGTAGAGAACATAGGGCTCGATCTCTTCGCAAACTTCCGTGGATTCTCAGTCTTTCCAATTATCGGTGCCCATCCGGCCAACCTGTTCCGGACCGCCCGATTCGGCGGCTGCGGCGCACTACTCATGGACTACAGCATGTAGTTAAATAGTGGCACACTGGCCTTGAACTTGGTCGATTTTGCCGATTATGCGTTCTGGCTGGATTTTTCCGGTCAGGTAGCCGATATAGGTGTTCATCACCAGGAGCCCCCAGGTATCGCTGCGCTCTGGGCGAAGAACCTTGAACGGCAGAGAAAAGGCGTTAGTCCTTCTCACAAAAGGACTTACGAAAACAGAGCCGTGGCGGCGACGGGATCGTCTTGGTTAAGCTCTTTGAAAATAAAGACTTACGAAGATACGGCCGGTTTATCGAAATCGACTGACTGGTGGGGTATGAAACGGCTTCCCACCGGTTTCCCCCAGCTCGATGAGTCGATTGATCTTGACTCTAGTCGTTACGGAGCCTACACTTGGAGCATGATGGGTTGCTTCGGCGACGTATTGGCTTGACCGTGCGACGACCTCTTCTCACAGGAGAATCGAGTTGTGACCAAGAAAGAGATCGTTAGGACCATTTCTGAAGAAATTGGGCTGACCCAGTTGCAGACGAAGGAAATCGTTCAGAAGACGTTCGACGCGATTGTCGACACGCTGGTGAAGGACAAGCGGATTGAACTCCGCAACTTCGGCGTTTTCGAGGTCAAACGGCGCAAACCTCGCAAGGCCCGCAACCCTCGCACCAGTGAAGCCGTTTTCGTGCCGGAGAAGTTTGTCGTAACCTTCAAACCCGGCAAGGAAATGGAAGAGAGGGTCCGCGAACTGGAACGCCAAGCCGCGGTTGCTGCCGGGACCGCTCGCACGGAAGCGGCCAACCAGAATCCCTCGGTACGGGCTGTTCCCCAAACTCTCGGCACATCGGCGAGTTACGGCTCGGTGAACCCGGAGTCATAACGTCTTCTCTCTGCCGGACCGCTCGGTTCGACCCACCAGCAGGAGTCCGGCGGCTGTCCGCCTGGCGACGGCAATCCGCCGTCCCCGCACGACGCTCGAAGCTGACCGGCGACTTGGCTTCGAGAATCCCCCGACGGCGGCAACAAATCACACTTTTGTCGGTCCCGACCAGGTTACTCACAGGGTAGGCACCGCCAGAATCCGGCCAACGCCCCGGCGCGATGCGTCTGGAGTGCGATGTTTTTCGTATCACGAAGGAGTTGTCTTATGCGGAGACTGCTGTTGGCGCTGGTATTCGGTCTGTTGGTCGGCTCGAGCACCGGGTGCATCATCCCCGGTTACTCAGGCGATCCAACCCGCCGTACGCAGCAATTGATCTTTACCTCCGAAAACTTCCGTCTGATCAACGACGAGTGGGAGCGGATCTGGATACTCGACCAACCTGACCACTGTACGCCGTACAGAACCCACGGCGGGCTGATCTAAGCAGCCTGGCGGAGGGAGTCTGCGCAGCTTGTGCCGCCGGATGCGCCCGGGGTGGGGAGTCTGTACGGGCGCCCGGAAAACGGCCCGGTCTTCCAATACCTCGGTGGGGGCAAATTGACACGTCCCGAACCGGGCCGGTACACTGCCTCTATCCCGGATTATTCATAGGCTTGTAGCTACGTTCGCCAGAACGTGGAACGTGCCCAAGGGTTACGACCACGTTCTGGCGAACGTGGCTACGACAGTGTGTCACGCAATTCCCGGGGTCATGAATAATACGGGCTAGCGGCGCAGCCAAGTCCCATCGTAAGGGCGTTGATTACAACGTGAACACCCCACCCGTGTCCCCCGCTTCGGTCCGTCTCGACGTGCAGTTGGGGCGTTTGAACCTGGTCAACCCGATCGCGGTTGCCTCAGGCACGTTCGGCTACGCCCGAGAAATGGCCGGCCTGATCGACGTGACGCGATTGGGGGCGATTCTGCCTAAGACGATCACCCAGTCGCCGAGGGCCGGGAACCCACCACCTCGGACCGTGGAAACGACCGGCGGGATGCTCAAGTCGATCGGGTTGGACAACGACGGGATCGAGGCGTTTATCGAGCACCACTTGCCGTACCTCGCTTCGCTGGGGACGGCTATCATCGTCAGTATCGCCGGAAAGACTCGGGACGAATTCACCCGAATGGCTGCCCGGCTCGACGGCATCCCCGGCGTGGCGGCTCTGGAGTTGAACATCTCCTGTCCGAACGTGAGCGGGGGGGTCGATTTCGGCACCGATCCGCGGATGTGCGAAGAGGCGGTCGCCGGGGTGCGTGACGCTTGCGACTTGCCGATCTTGGCCAAGCTGACGCCGAACGTGACGGACATTACGGTGATCGCTCGGGCGGCCGAATCGGGAGGCGCGGACGCCGTCTCGCTGATCAACACCTGCCTGGGGATGGCCGTCGACTGGCGCCGCCGACGTCCGATCCTGGGCAACGTCTTGGGAGGCCTGAGCGGCCCGGCCATCAAACCGATCGCCCTGCGGACCGTTTATCAGGTGGCCGCCGCGGTGAGCGTTCCGCTGATGGGGATCGGCGGCATCGCGACGGTCGACGACGTGATGGAGTTTCTCGTGGCCGGTGCGACGGCCGTCCAGATCGGCACGGCGAATTTCTACAACCCGACGGTGTCTATCCAGGTGCTCGACGCCCTGCCCGCTGCCTTGGCGGAACTCGGAGCCGCGTGCGTCGCTGACGTGGTGGGAACGATGGGAAGATAATGATGAATGATGAATTAGGAATTAGGAACGGGGGGAACTGATGGTTGGCGTTTGAGAGTTGACGTTTGACGGTTCCGACCGACCCCGCCGACCGCAGTCGGCGGGCGTTCGTCACAACCCCCACTACCCACTACCCACTACCATGCGCGTTCTATCCGGCATTCAACCGACGGGCCGATTCCACTGGGGAAACTACTTCGGAGCGATCCGGCAGTACATCGATTTGCAGGACGAAGCGGAAGATGCGTTTTACTTCATCG
>DATLAN010000254.1:0-3671 GCA_035527455.1 Thermoguttaceae bacterium | reverse complement strand
CAGCCGCCGCCGGCGCGCGTGATATGCCCCTACTGCGAAGCCACGTACAGCCGCACCAGCGCGCTGACCAAGCACATCAACAGCCAGCATGGAGGGACCGAGGACGGAAACGCCGAAGACGCCACCGAACCCAGCGCCCGGAAGGATTCACCGCCGGATGACCCCGATGCGACCTGAAGATCTGGCCGACGACCAGGCGGCGGCGATCGCCCGGGCGATCAGTTGGGCCACGCGGCGGGCAAGCCGCCAGAGCCGCGACGACCTGGCCCAGGATCTCTGGGTGGCCCTGCTGCGCGAACTGCCGAATTATGACGCGCAGCAGAGTCCGCTGATCAACTGGGCCTATTCACGGGCGCGCTTCCGCCTCTGGGACATCCTGCGTCGAAACTCGACGCGACGGCCGCAACGGCGCCCCCCCCGGCCGGTCAAGCTGCCGGCAGACGACCGCGGGCAGCCGGAGGTCGTGGCACGCGGGCCCGGCCCGGCCGCCATCGTTCAGCAGCGCGAAGCGCTACTGAACCTGGTGCGGGACCTGGGTCGTAGTCGCGCCGAGCGGATGGTGCTGAAGCTCCTGGCCGCCGGCGTGCCGCAAACGACGGCCGCCCGCGCCGTGGGGATCAGCCCCCCCTGCATTTGCAAGATGGTCCGCGTCATCCGTGCCGTCGCGCTGACCAGACACATTAACAGCCAGCATGGAGATCAGATCGATGGATAAGACAACGGCGTGTTGCTGGGTTTTGGTTTTGCGGGCCGTGGCCATCCTATTGTGGCGATCTATCTACCGGAGCCACATCAACGACAGCACGGACGAACAACATAAGGAATGCCTGCATGCGATAAACACCATGGCCCGGGACCTGGCAAAACAAATATAACCTGATTTGGAGAACGATGTCATGACGAACGAACAACCGACCACGGAAACACCGAAGACCGAGAACAAGACGCTGGAACTGAACCCGCCGGCGCCGCCGAATCTTTGTGACGCCGAGCTGATCGAACTGCTGGGCGCTGAGCCGATCCTGTGCCTGCAGCTCAAAGCGGCGCTGGCCGGCGGCCGATGGCTGGTGACGATCCATGCCAGGGTCAAGGATTCGCCGCCGGACGATCTCCAGGCCCACGCGGTCCGCAACGACTTTCCGATCGTCGATGTGACCGGGGCCCTGCAGGCGATCTGCCGGTCGATCCTGACCGACGGGGCCGCCGAATTGGGGCGCCAGCAGACGCGAATCCTCGATAGTCGCACCTGGCGGTGAAAATCGTTCCAGATTCTGGAAGGATTTGCGGCACTGGGGCCATTTCGGGCGGATTGCGCTTGGACCGGGCCGGCTGGGCCGGTGAAGATGGTAGGTGACAACTGAGTAAAAAGTGACGGGGCCAGGCAGGGCCAACAACCTTGCAGCGGCCCCGTTTCGATTTTGGGCGAGTAGCTAGGCAGAGCTGCCTCTCTGACTGGTGACCTCGCCCTTGTTTTTTGGGAACCGAAATGGCACTGACCTCCGCCAGTACGCTCGACGACGCCCTCGATCAGTACAAGGACAATCTCCGCTGGTGGGAGAGCGCGGCGACGGCGGCCGCACTGCTGGAGGCGGTGCTGTACCTGCAGGCCTGCAAGCCCGAGACGATCGCGGCGGCGGATCAGTCGGTCGGGTTCGCCTCGCTCGAAGCGCTCCGCACCAAGCTCGAACCGATCGTCGCCGGGACCGCCGCCACCCGCAACCGCACCAGCTTCGTCATTGGCAGGGCCCAGGGCCGATGAGGCGGACCTCGACCATTTTGGATGCCGGCGGCCGCCCGTACCAGCGGACGATTACGCACGAGCCCCGCCGCGCGGGCGGGCGTCACGATATCGACGTGGTGCGCCAGCGAGGCACCTACGGCTGGAGCGGCTACGGATATCGGGCGGTGGGCACCGCCGCCGACGAGGGCCGCGTCTATCTGAACTATTCCGGGGACAAGCATCTCGACCAGCATCGCAAAAAGCTGATCGCCCAATCCCGGGACTTCCAGCGCAACAACGGCATCTATACGGGCATGATCGAGCGGGCGGTCGCCTACATCGTTAGCAACGGCTTCGGACTGAGGGTCAAGACGTCGAGCCGGCAGGCGGACCGCCGCATCGAATCGCTCTGGCGGCAGTGGTGGCTGCGCCCGGAGGTGCGAGGCCTGCTGACCGGGCCGCAGGTGGCGCGGATGGCCTGCCGCGAGCTATTGGCCGTTGGTGACTTCGGGGCCGTCAAGACGGACAAAGCCACGATCCGGCTGATCGAGGCCGAGCAGATCGATCACCCCAAACTGACCGACGGCATCGATAAGAACGTCTACGGCACCCCGACGGTCTATCACGTCTGCCCTTACAGCAGCGGCGGGCGGGTCGATACGAATAAGCACAAGGCCGTCGCGGCCGCCGACTTCCTGTTCGTGGTCGATCCGAAACGGCCGAGCCAGACGCGGGGGATCCCCGTGCTGGTGTCCACCTTCCCCATGCTGCACCGGATCAACGACGTCTGCGACTCCGAGGCGGTCAGCTGGCAGCTACTGGCCCGGTACGCCGTCGCCGTGCTGCGCGAGGAGGGGCCGACCCTGGCCTTCGATGAATCCGCCGCCGACACCGAGCGGGCGGGCGCCGATACGGCCGGCGACGATACGACCACGCGCGTCACCGAACTCGACTACGCGCTGATCTTTCACGGCCAGCCGGGCGAGAGCGTCAAGGGCATCGAGCGCAACATTCCCGGCAAGGACTTCCCCGAGAGCATTCGCATGTTCCTGCGGCTGGTGGGCCTGCCGCTGGGTCTGCCGCTGGAGATCATCCTGCTGGACTGGACCAAGAGCAACTATTCGCAGAGCCGCGCCGTGCTCGAGCAGGCCTACGAAACCTTTCAGGCCTATCAGGACATTCTGGAGCATCAATTTTTCGCCCCGCTGCTGCAATGGAAACTGGCGGCCTGGGCCGGGGACACCAAGGTCGGCAAGCGGGCGGGCGAGGAGCTGCGCACCGGTCTGAGCCGCGACGATACGCCGGTGATCGAGTGGATCCGCCCGACGTTCCCGTGGCTGGACCAACTGAAAGAGGCGCAGGCCCAGGCGGCGAAATTGGATCGCACGCTCACCACGCACGCCCACGTCTGCAAGAGTCTGAAGCTCGATCGGGAGGATGTCCTCAGTACGCGCGAGCGGGAGGTCGCCGAGGCGATCGAGATCGCCGACCGGCTCAGCAAACAATTCGACCGGCCGATCCCGTGGGAGCCGTTCGCCGGCCTGGCGGTCGCGACCGCCCCAGCGAAGCCCGGCCCCGCCCCGGAGCCCGACACCGACACCGACCAGGAGACGGACACCGATCAGGACACCGACCAGGAGACAGACGGCGACGACAGCGACACCGACGAAACGAAAGGGGACGATGAGGATGAATAAACTCGACGCGACCCTGCACGAACTGACGGCCGACGCCTGGGCGATGGAGCCGGCGCGGCTCCATACACTGTTTGCGCAACTGGCCCAGCTCAGCACCCGGCCGCTGACGATTTTGCCGGCCGTCCAGATCGCGGCCCCGGCCCCGCAACTGCAGATCCGCACCGACGGCACGGCGGTCGTTCCCATCAAGGGTATTCTGACCAAGCAGGCGCTGCCGGCCTGGATGGCGTTTTTCGGGATCGAGGGCACGACCT
>DATLAN010000253.1:0-17123 GCA_035527455.1 Thermoguttaceae bacterium | reverse complement strand
CCTTTCAGCTTGCCCAGCGCCTCGCGCAACGCCTCGTCCACGCTCGGATCGTCGATCGGCTCCAGGGCGTAACGGGCCATGTGCGAGAGTTCCTCGTCGCCCAGCAGCGCGGCCAGCGCGGGCACGGCGTCCTTGGTGCCGATCCGCGCCAACTGGCGGCAGGCGTCCATCTTCTCCTTCAGCGGCGCGTCCGACTTGATTACGGCGATCAGATCGCTCTCCTGGGCCAGCGACGTCACCGCGCCCGCCAACAACAGCACGACGACCAGAGCGAACGTTATTCTCGATTGTGACATGGTGTATTATCCTTCCGTTTGGGGTTGAACGTTACATAATCCACGGCTCGCGCTGCGCCCGGGCACGCAGGCGGTTGGCTTCCGCGTCGCCGACGAACTCTTCTTTCACCGGGTCATACTTCACGTCGCGCTTCAGCCACATGCAGATGTTGGCCGCGTGGACCGTGGTCATCGAGCGGTGCATCACCTCGGGATGGGCCACGGTGAGGCGGCGCGATTTCACGCAGTCGAAGAAATTCCGCACGTGGCTCAGCGCCCGGCCGGTGCGGTCCACGTAGTCGCGGACGAGGTTCTCGCTGCCGTCCAGCAGGGCCGGATCGGAGACTTCCGGCTGGGCGTAGCCGTCGGCCACGGCGACCCAGCCCTCGGTCCCCTCGTAGCGCACGCCGCACGAACCGTGCCAATACTGATTGCCGCGATGCAGGACCATCTTCATCCCGTTGGCGAAGCGCGTGACCATGCCGTCGCCGGTGGGATTGTCGACGTATCCATATTCGACCGGCGAGGTATCCGCGGCGCCGATGGCCGCGTGGCACTGGGCGAACGTATGGGCGCCCCATTCGCCGATGCAGCTCGTGTGGAAGTCGTAATGGCCCCGCCAGCCGCCGCGAACGTAGTTGGAGTTGTACGGCCGCCAGGGACACGGGCCGAGCCACTCGTCCCAGTCGACCTCTTCCTTCGGCGGCAGGGGCTCGGCGGGCAGCCAGTCGTGCCGCATCTCGGCCGCGTCCCAGGGGGCGATGTGGGCGCGGACCGTATCGACCTTGCCCAGCCGGCCGGTGCGGAGCAGCTCGTTGGCGACCACGAACTTCGCCTCGCTGAGCCGTTGCGTACCGGTCTGGTAGATCCGCCCGAAGCGCTTGGCCGTTTGCACGACCGTCTGGCCTTCGGCGATGGTCATGCACGAGGGCTTCTCGGAATAGACGTCCTTGCCCGCCCGCATCGCCATGATCGAAGCCGGGGCGTGCCAGCGGTCGCCGGTGGTGATCAACAGGGCGTCGATGTCCGGGCGCACGGCCAGGAACTCGCGCATGTCGGCGTAGACGACGCAGTCGCTGTTGCCGTAGCGGGCATCGACCATCTGCTTGACCTTTTCGCGCTGCGCCTTCTTGGCGTCGCAGACGGCCACGAACTGCATGTCTTTCTCCGGCAGCATCCAGCCGAGCACGCCGGAGCCCCGATTGCCCACGCCGATGCCGCCGAGGATGATCCGCTCGCTGGGCGGCGTGGCGCCGTCGGCCCCCAACGCCGAAGCCGGGATCAGGCACGGCGCCGCGACGAAACCCCCGGCGACCGCCGCACGCTTGAGAAACTGCCGCCGGGTCGCGGACGAACCGCCGACTCGGGCCGGCGAAGGTTCACGCTTTGCAGAAACGCGAACGTCTCGAGATAGTTGTGGTTTGGACATGGGTCATCCTACTGATTTCGGTTCCGAAGTGTAGAGTCATTCCGCTTCACCCGCCTGCACGTTGCGCGCGGCACGCGCCCATGGTAGCATCGCGCCTTTGAATTGGCAAATCGCCCCGGGCAAGGCAAAGAAGAGAAGGAGGGTAGCACCATGGGGACCCAAGGCGGGTGGATACGCAGAATCACCGGTTTGACGATCGGGCCGCTTCGTTTCCTCAGCATGGGCCGGTTTTCTTGCCGATACGCCGGTTTGTTGGTTCCTTGCGTTAGACGGCCATACCACAACGACAAAGCTTGGGAACGAGTACAAGATAGAAAGTAGGCCGGAACAAGCGCAGCGCAGTTCCGGCAAGTTGCTTCATGCGGCCTTTGCGCACCAAATGCCGGAACTGCGCTGCGCTTGTTCCGGCCTACACATCTGCAATGTAGCCGTCTCGCTGGGGCGATGCGAATGGCATCCCGGCGCTTTTTTTCCCGGTTCGGCGGCTCGAGGGCAACCATTCTCGTTTGGCTTCGCCGCAGTGAGTCTCGCAAGTCGTTGCGGATCAAATGGTTACGCGGACGAGTGTCGAAACGGCACCCGGCTTGAATCCCATTGTTCTCCGCCCCCGGCCATCGTGCTCGGCGACGGCAGCCGGGCCGATGTCTTCGTAACTCCTTGCCTTCTATACGCTTAGGGTATTCGATCTCCCTTGACATGGGCCGCTCGGCCAGGTCTCATGGAGTGGTTGTTGCCTTGGCGTAAGAGAAGTCACTGATTAAACTTACGACATTGTTTGCCGATTTTCGCCGATTTCGTTTCTCCCGCACCAACTTGGATAATAGGGACGACGATAACGGGGACAGTCAGAAAGCGCCGAGACAAGTCGGCAAGATGTTGGAGGTGAGAGTCCTCTGCGCGGAAGGGTTAGCCGCCCGCCGCGGCCTTCGAGTGATGAGCCGGGCACCGTGAGGTGCCGGGTTGTGCTTTCACAGAGGTGTATACAGGCACGGTATGGAACTCCGAAATCACCAATTGCGTGTGCTGACCTTGTTGACTGATGGGGAAAGCAACACGGCACGAATCGATAGGGCGAGAGTCGTGTCGGCACGTCGGAGTCGTAGACCCGAGGCATGGATACAAGCATCTTGCACGGAACTCGGGAGATCCCAAACTCGACCGGCGAACCATCCGACGCCGGTCCGGGCGGTGAAGGCCAAGGCCGCACGACCGCCGTGTACGAGATCGGGAAGTCGGACGAGACCATGACGTATTCGGGGGACACCGTACTGGTTTTCGTCGGCGGCTCGCCAGAAACTCATATGATGTCCCCCGATTTCCCCGATCTTGGGAGCGTAGTGGGCACTGCCCACCAATCCGAATCGAGAGGATGGATTGGGGTTTGGTGGGCAGTGCCTACCCTACGTTTACTTCCGTCCGCGACGACGAGATGCGCAAAAAGTGGCTAAGAATGAAGCAACCTGTTTCTGTGTAGCAGGTTGCGTCGAGTCAACAGCACGCCGGATGGCTGTGTCGGATGACCGTGTCGGGGGATGTTGGAACGAGCGAACTGGTTGAATGACAATGACTTATGCAACATGCGGCTGCTCATCGGTCAGAACCGTGGTAAGCGTGGTGCGGGGAAGAATCGGGAGTAACGTGGTCGGAAGCCACGACGGAACGGTGGGCAAGCCCACCCGCTAAACGGGACTTTTGCAAGTGGTTACGACTACTCCGCTTCGCTCCTCCCTCCTCTCACTTCCCCCTTCTCTCGTCCCTCGTCCCTCGCCCCTCGTCCCTCGCCCCTCGTCCCTTCCCTCACAGCCAGCCTTCGCGGCGATACCACTCGGCCGTCTGGCGGAGTCGCTCGGGCAGCGGGGCGGCTGGGGAATAGCCGAGTTCGTCGGTGGCGGCTTGGGCGGAACAGAGCCAGGAGCCGGCGCGGATCTCGCGGACCTTGTCGAAGTTCAGGATGTTGGGTCGCCGTACGATCCGCGAGCAGACCTCCGACAAGGTCGCGGCCATGCGAACCGCCAGCGGGTTGGCCGGCAGCACCAGCACGCGGCGACGGCCCAGCGCCGCGGCGACCATCCGGCCCAACTGGGCGTAGGTGGGATGCACCTCGCAGGCGGCGAAATAGTGGCCGGGCGGCGAAGGACCGTCCGTCGGACCGCTCGAAAGCCGGGTACCCCGCCGGGCCGCCAGGATCAGCAGATTGGCCAGATCGGCCGCGTGGATCAGCGAGTAGCGGCGCGGGCGGAAAGTGGGCACCAGGTGGATGCGGAAGCGGGAAATTGCACGGAACATGGCAAAGCCGTCGCGGTCGGCCTCGCCCACGACGATCGGCGGGCGGACGATCGTGATCGGGAGGCGATCGGCGAACTGCTCGGCTGCCCGTTCGCCCGCCAGCTTGCTCCGCCCGTAGTTCGAGACCGGCTCGGCCGGATCGGCTTCGGTGCGGGGTTGTCCATCGGGCGCGGGGCCGGCCGCCGCCAGCGACGAGACCACGACCAACACCGGCGGCGTGGTCTGCTCGGCACACGCCCGGGCGACGTTGGCGGTGCCCTGCTCGTTGACCTTGAAGAGATGTTCTTTACGAAAGGCCTTGGTGCTGCCGGCCACGTGGTAGACGATCTCGTTGCCGGCCACGGCGGCCTGCAGCGAGTCGGGCTCGGTCACGCTGCCGTAGACCAGCCGGAGTCCCAACGGCCGGAGCCGGTCGACCACGGAGGTTTTGCGCACCAGACAAGTGACCTCGTCGCCCTGCCGGCAAAGCGCCGCAGCGAGATGCGATCCGACAAAACCGCTGGCTCCGGTGACCAGGACCTTGGCCATGGCAGTGGGTAGTGGGTAGTGGGCAGTGGGCAGTGGGGAGTGGGGAGTGCCGCTTGCGGCTTCGCAACTCCCGAATCACTCGTCACTCGTCATTGGGCATTCGTCATTCACTCATTCTGACGGTAGACAGTATAGCCAACGTGCCGGGACGGGAAAAGATGGGATTGGCGGACGGTCCCTCGGACGGGTTGACCGTGGGGAGTGGGGTGAAGTAAGATCGCGGTTTCGGATGAGACGGGGGCGAGCCGGTCGTCGTCAAACCCCGTTCCCCCGGCACAGGGTTGGGGGGGGAATCGCGGAAGTTATCCTTCAGTCTGTCTTTTTTGCCCATGTCGGACCTGGTCGTCAAGCGCGTTCGCAGCCGTCGCGAGAAGAAACAGTTTCTGGAGTTTCCCTGGACCTTGTACCGGGACGACCCGAACTGGATCCCCCCTTTGCGTCGCAATCAGGAGGAATTGGTCGGGTACCGGTCGCATCCGTTCTACGAGAGGAACCTGGCCCAGACGTTCCTGGCCGTCCGGGGTGGTAAGGTTTGCGGGCGGATCGCGGCGATTCTCAACCGGGGGCACATCGAACGGCACTCGGAGCGTCGGGGGTTCTTCGGGTTCTTCGAGTCGGTCGACGATCAGGAGGTGGCCGACGGTCTGTTCGACGCCGCGCGAACGTGGCTGGCCGATCAGGGGATCTACTCGATGCGCGGCCCGACCAACCCGTCGCTGAACTACGAGTTGGGTCTGCTGATCGACGGTTTCGATTCGCCGCCGACGTTCATGATGACGTACAACCCGGAGTACTACGCCCGGCTGATCGAGGGATACGGCTTCCGCAAGACCCAGGACTTGTACGCGTTTTGGGGTCATCGGGAGATGTTGCCGAAGATCCAGGAGAAGCTGGACCCGATCGCCGCGCAGATCATCGAGCGTTACGACGTGAAGGTGCGTCCGCTGGACACGTCGAATTTCGTGGAAGAGGTCGAGGCGTTTCTCTCGGTCTACAACCGGGCGCTGGTCAACACTTGGGGCTTCGTGCCGATGTCGGAGAGCGAGATTCGGCACCTGGCGACGGGTCTGCGATACCTGATCGTGCCGGAGTTGACCGTGGGAGCCGAGGTCGACGGGAAGATGGTGGGCGCCACGTTCGGTCTGCCCGACTACAACGCCCGCATCAAGGCAATCGACGGCCGGCTTTTTCCGTTCGGTTTCTTCCGCCTGTTGCGCAACAAGAACAAAATCAAGCGGATTCGGGTGATCAGCACGAACGTGATCCCGGAATACCAGCGGCTGGGCATCGGGTTGGTGCTGATGCACGGCCTGGGGCCGATGGCCATGAAGTGGGACCTGGAAGAAGCCGAGTTTTCGTGGGTGCTGGAATCCAACTCGCTCTCGCGCGGTGCCCTGAAGAAGGCTGGAGCGGTCATCACGAAGACTTACCGGCTGTACGATTGGGACCCGCCGGAGACCGGCGTCTCGTCGCCGCGCGTCGCCGTGGGGAAGAAGTCCGACGTGCCCGAGGGACCGGTCGAAATCCGCGAGGTCCGCACTCGGGGCGACCTGAACCGTTTCGTCAAGGTGCCATGGCGGATTTACGCGGACGATCCCCACTGGGTCCCGCCGTTGCTGCTCGAAGTGAAGGAGTTCCTCGACCGGCGGAAGCATCCGTTCCACCTTCACGGGGAGGCCGTGCAATTCCTGGCTACGCGGGGTGGTGTTCCGCTGGGGCGAATCCTCGTCAGCGACGATCCCCGCTACAACGAACAGCACGACGCCAACCTCGGCTGCTTCGGCATGTTCGAGTGCATCGACGACCGGGAGATGGCTCACGCCTTGCTGGATGCGGCTGCCGATTGGCTTCGCGGGCGGGGCCGATCGGCCATCCGCGGACCGATCGACTACTCGACGAACTATCCGTGCGGGCTGCTGGTCGAGGGTTTCGAGTCGCCGCCGACGGTGATGATGAATCACCACCGCCCTTACTACGCGGGCTTGCTGGAGTCGTGGGGCCTGAGCAAAGTCAAAGACCTGTACAGTTGGTGGTTCCTTCACCCGCACCGGCTCAGCACCGAGTGGCAACGTCGGGTCGGGCAACTGGTTCGTCGGGGCGGGGTCACGATTCGGCCGTTTAAGACGAACGATTTCGAGGCCGAAGCGAAGCGGTGCCAGGAGGTCTACAACGGGTCGATGCGGAACAACTGGGGGTTCGTCAAGCTCAGCGACGCCGAGTTTCGCTACATGGCGAAACGGCTGGCCCAACTGGCACTGCCGGAACTGGTCTTGTTGGCGGAAGTCAAAGGCAAGCCGGTGGGGTTCTCGGTGGCCCTGCCGGACCTCAACGAAGCGATCCGCCCGCTGAACGGCCGCCTGACGAACTTCGGCATCCCCTGGAACCTGCTGCGGCTGCTGTATCGGGCCCGGCGTTCCAAGACGGCTCGCATGGTGATTCTGGACGTGTTGGAGGGCTATCGGCGCCGGGGAATCGGCGAAATGATGATCCTCAAATCGTTCGATTACGGCCAGAACGTCGCCGGTTTCACCGGCGCCGAACTCGGTTGGACTCTGGAAGACAACCACTTGATCAACCGCACGATCGACGCGGTGGGAGGGCGGCACTACAAGACCTACCGAATCTACGAGAAGGCCCTTGGGCCCATGAGCCTCTTGCCGGAGACTTCCACGGCAGATAACATGGACAATTTGGGCTAGTGTTGGTCTTGTGGCAAGTGGCTGAGTATGGCTGCGAATTGTGAGGTGGTCATTACCGGAGTCGGGGTCGTTTCCCCCATCGGAATCGGAAACGAGGCCTTTTGGACCTCGTTGTTCGAGGGGCGAAGCGGGGTGCGCCGCCTCGACCTTTTCGACCAGACCGATATCGAGGGGTTGGGCCTGCCGCCACCGTTCGGCGCCGACGTGGCCGATTTCGACCCGAAGCAGTACGTTCGGCCGCGGAAGAGCCTGAAGGTGATGAGCCGCGAGATCCAACTGGCCTTTGCGGCGGCCGATTTGGCCTGCGTCGACGCCGGCCTCCCGGACAGGCCGATCGATCCCGAGCGGCTGGGGATCGTCTTCGGCGCGGATATGTTGCCCTGCGATCTGTCCGAGTTGACTCCCGCTTTCCGAGGTTGCCTGGTGGAGGGGGAGTTCGACTACGATCTCTGGGGCAAGACGTCGATGGCCGAGATGTATCCGCTGTGGATGCTGAAGTACCTGCCCAACATGCCCGCTTGCCACATCGGCATTGCCCAGGACGCCCGCGGACCGAACAACTCGCTGACCCTCGGCGAAGTCTCCAGTCTTTCGGCAGTGGCCGAGGGCGTGCGGGTGATCGAACGGGGACACGCCGACGCGATCATTGCCGGAGGCACGGGTTCGCGAATCATCCCCGGTTCGTGGATCCGCGCCGAAGTGCTAGGGGTTTCTTACCGCGATGACGACCCGACCACGATCATGTGTCCGTTCGACGCCCGGCGGGACGGCACGATCAGCGGGGAAGGCGCCGGGGCGTTCATCCTCGAAAGGCGTTCTCACGCCGAGGCCCGCGGCGCGAGGATTCTCGCTCGCGTCCTCGGCTTCGCGAGCACCTTCGAAAGTTGCCCCAACGGACGCCCCTTGCAAGGCCGTGCGATCCGCAGCGCGATCGCCGGCGCTTTGGCCGACGCCGGCCTGGCCGCCGATGCGGTGGGACACGTCAATGCCCACGGTGCGAGCACCGTCCTGGACGACCGGATCGAGGCCCGGGCGATCCACGACGCGATGGGCGACGTGCCGGTCACCGCGCCGAAGAGTTACTTCGGGAATCTGGCGGCGGGGACCGGGGCGGTGGAAATGGCCGCCAGCGTGCTCGGTTTGCAGCAGGGGCTCATCCCGCAAACGCTCAACTACCGCCAACCCGACCCGCAGTGCCCCGTGCAAGTCGTTCGCGACCGGCCGATGCCGACCGACCGCACCACCGCCATGATCCTCAATCACGTCCGCAGCGGCCAGGCCGTGGCGTTGCTGCTGGAGGGGTGCTCGTAGCCGCGTTTTCATCCGGGTCATTCGACCAGGGTGGCAGTCATTCAACGAGGGTGGCTGGGGTCGAGGTGCGAGGAACGAGCACCGAGCCCCTGGTCCTGGCTTTCTGGGGACTCAGCACTCGTTCCTCGTGCTTCGACCCCAGCCACCCAACGGGACAAGTCGTTACCGGACAACAAGTTGCGACATGCCGCCGCGAACGGAAAACGGCCCGGTGATCGGCCCCTTCCACCGACGGTAACCTATATTTGTCGGGAGCAATATGCGCTTCGAAGCATGGGAGCGACGGCGTGGTTCTGTTGACCCTGGTGATCGGCGTGTTGAACGTGGGCCTGGGCTATGCGGTGGCGGTCTACCTGGGCTACGGCCCCCCCGGCTTGTGGGAGGCTTGGGAAACGCTTTCCTTCGAGAGCGGCGCGCCGGGCAAGCTCGAACCGGCGGTCGCCGGCGCCCCGTTCATGTCCACCGAGCAACTCCTGGAAGGATTGGGCGCGACGCCGCTGGAACAGTTGCTCGACGACGAGCCGGACGAGGACGCGCACGACACCCTGGAGGTGGAAGCCTACGACGAAGTCGAGGAACGGGACGATGAGGACGTTTCCTCGCTGTTGAATCCCGATGCTCCGGAGATCTGGGACATCAACGAGAAGTACGTCGAGACCTCGATCCTGAAGCTCAATATCGCCATGATGAAGAGCGGGGCCAAGGCGACCCGGATCGATACCCGCCTGCGCGCCTGCCGCGGCCATACCGACGCCGAGACGATCCGAACGTGCCTGGCCGAGTTGAAGGAAGACTGCGAATCGTATCTGGCCGAACAGAGCGACGCGGCCACGCGCTTCAGCGAGCGCATCAGCGAGCTGGGAGAATTGAGTTCGCTGGGCGAAGAGATCGAGACGGCCAACCTCGAACAATCCGCCCAGGTCGAAACCACGCTGAACAACCTCAAGCACATCGACGTCGGGTCCGATCCGGAGGCGGCCAGCAAGCGGTTGCTGGAGGAGTTGCACAATCTCCGGGTTGCCCGTCACAAACTGCGAGACCACCAGGAAGTGGCCTTTCTGGCAGTGGCCCGTTGCCTGGATCGGATGGGCAAGATCGAAGCCCGCTTGTACGACGACCCGTTGACCGGGCTCTACAACCGCATCGGCATCGAAACGACGCTTTGGAACTGGTGGAAGCAGGGGCGGCCGAAATCGCGCCAGATGAGCGCCGTGCTGTTCGACCTGGACGGTTTCGACGACGTCAACGAATCGTTCGGTTCTCTGGTCGGCGACCGCATCCTCAACCAATTCGCCCAGATGCTCAAGGCGAGTTTCGGCAAGGGGGACCTGCTGGGACGCTACGCGGGCCAGAGATTTCTCGCGGTCATTTGCGACGTCGGTCCCCGCACCGCGACGAAGAACGCCGAAACGATTCGCCAGACGCTCGAGAAGACCACCTTCATCAGCGGCGCGGGCGAAATCAACGTGACGACCTGCCTCGGGCTGACCGAGGTCTCGCCCGAAGACACCGAAGCGGCATTGTTCGGCAGACTGGAGAAAGCACTCGCGGAGGCGAAGAAGGCGGGACCGAACTGCGCCTTCTTCCACGACGGAGAAGGCCCCGAGTCGGTCGAGTCGCCGTACTTCGGAGCACAACCGGTCGAAATCGAGATTTGAGATGTATAGAGATGTGTAGGCCGGAACACGCGCAGCGCAGTTCCGGCATTCGGCCAGGAAAGGCCGCATGAAGCCACGTGCCGGAACTGCGCTGCGCTTGTTCCGGCCTACCTTGCTGAATAATCCGGGCCAGACGAATCCGAGTGGGAGTTTCCAACCATGTTCGACGAAACCGACGTTTTCCGCCGCGGCGTGGCGCTGCTGGAAAAGAACGATCACGACCAGGCCATTGCGGCCTTCGACGAGGCAATCCGGCTCAATCCGAAGTACGTCGAGGCCTATTACAGCCGGGGGAACGCCTACGAAGCCAAGGGCCAACACGACGTGGCCATCGAGAACTACAACGCCGTGCTGGAGTTCAGCCCCAACGAGGCCGTCGCCTATTACAACCGGGGACTGGCGCACTGGAAGATGGGCGAGCCGGCCCGGGCGATCGACGACTACGGTTCGGCCGTCCGTCTGAAGCCCGATTACGCCGGGGCCTACTACAACCGCGGGTTCGTCCGATACAAGGAGAATCAACTCGAAGAGGCCATGCACGACTTCGACGAGGCGATTCGTCACGATCCCGGCGACGCCGACGCCTACGTCGCCCGCGGCCTGGTCCACGCCGCCCTGGACGACTGCGACGCCGCCATCGCCGATTTCGACGAAGCCATCCGGATCGAGCCCCAACACGCCAAGGCCCATGGCAACCGGGGAAACGCCTTCGAGAAGAAGGGCAACCGCGAAACCGCGCTGGCCGAATACGGCAAAGTCATCGAAATCAAACCCAAAGACGCCAAGGCATTTTCCAACCGGGCGATCGTCTACTTCAACATGGGCAAGTTCGACAAGGCCATCGCCAACTATACGCAAACCATCCAACTGAACCCGCGAAACGCCAAAGCCTACTGCAGCCGCGGGATCGCCTACTCGCGAAACGGTGAAACCGACAAGGCCATCGCCGACTACACCGAAGCCATCCGGCTGGAACCGAAGGCCGCCGAGGCCTACGTCTGCCGCGGGACCGCGCGATCCGCCCAAGGCGACCGCGAAGGAGCCGTGGCGGACCACAGCGAAGCGATTCGTCTCGCTCCGAACGATCCCAAGGCCTATTACAAGCGGGGACTGATCCTCGGGGGCATGGGCCATCACGACCTGGCGATCGCCGACTACTCCAGGGTCATCGAAATCGACCCCAACGACGCCTACGCCTACGGCTACCGCGGCGTGGTCTACACGAAAAAGGGACAGATCGACGCCGCCATGGACGACTTCAATCGGGCCATCAAGCTCCTGCCGCGATACGCCAAGGCGTACGGCAACCGCGCGCTGGTCCACATGATCCAGGGCGATATCGAGCAGGCGATCTTCGATTTCAGCGAGGCCATCCGCCTCGACCCCAACAATCCGCGGATCTACCAGAACCGCGCGATGGCCTACGAAAAAATCGGCCGCAAAGGAAAAGCCAAGGAAGATCTTGCCCGGGCCGAGGAACTCATGGCCGGCGCAAAGCAGGGGCCGGCGCCCAATCCCTAATCCCTCAACCGTCACACGTCGCTGATCAGCTTGTCGTAGAACGCGACGTACTTGTCCCGCTCTTCCTCGCTCGCCCGGGCGGCGATCGCGCTGCGCGGGTGCTGGTTGAACTGGCCGGTGATGTTGTACTGTACCAGCGGCCCCCATTCCACCTCCCGGCTCAGCGGCAGCAGATAATCCTGCAACACCTGGTAGATGGGACGGATCTTGAACTTGGGGTTCCGCAGGAAACCGATCATCAATTCCATCGGGCAGTTGCCCGCCCCGCGACCCAAGCCGGCCATCGACGCATCGACCCGGTTCGCGCCGTGGATGATCGCTTCGATCGTGTTGGCGAAGGCCAACTGCTGGTTGTTGTGGGCGTGCATGCCCACCACCTTGCCCTTGGGTTGAGCGTAACTGAGATACTTCTTCACCAGGATCTCGATCTGCTCGGCGTACATCGCCCCGAAACTGTCGACCACCACGAGCACGTCCACGGGCGTTTCGGCCACGACCTCCAACGCCTGGTCGACTTCCGTTTCCTGGGCGGTGGAAACGGCCATCAGGTTGGCCGTCACTTCGTAGCCCTTCTCCTTGGCGTCGTGGATCATGTCCACCGCCTCGGAAACCTGGTGGACGTAAAAAGCCACGCGGATCATGTCCAGAACGCTCTCGTTCTTGGGCAGGACCTCCGTCTTCCAGTCCGACTTGCCGGCGTCGCACATCACCGAGAGCTTTAGCGGCGTATTGTTCTCGCCCACGATCCGGCGGACGTCTTCCTCGTCGCACTGCTTCCAGGGCCCGAACTTGTCCTTGGGAAAGAGCGTCCTGGAGTTCTTGTAGCCGATCTCCATGTAGTCGATACCGGCCTCGACGTTCGCCCGGTAGACCGCCCGGACGAAATCGTCGTCGAACTTGTGATCGTTGACCAGACCGCCGTCTCGAATCGTGCAGTCGAGAACCTTCAACTCGGGCCGGTAAGTGATCCACGGGGCTGTCAAGGCAAACTCCTTCGAATAAGCAAAAAGGTGGGTCGGGGGCCGCGAACCTTATAATATCCCTCGCGCCAACCGCATTGTCAACGGTCTGCTGGCGAGCACCCCCCCCTTTGCGCGGGGGGGTCGTTTACTTTTAGCGGGCGGGCTTGCCCGCCGTTGCCACGGCTGAGAAACGCTGCTTCCATAACGGCGGGCAAGCCCGCCCGCTAAACACTGTGCATTGAAACTGACGTAACCCATTGGTGGAGAAGCACTTTTCGTACGCTCGGCAAACCAACCCGGCGGTGTGGCGCTACGAGCCCCTGTGAATAGCCCGTCGATCCTCCACAAGGTCGTTGTGCCGGCCGGATCGACCGGTTATCGTGAGACGTGTCCAACGCGATCCACAACCTCCTCCCGAAGCAAAGGAGCCCCGCCGTGTGCCCGCATGATTCCCATCACGATTCACCGTTCGAGCCCCGTTGTTGCCCGGCCTGCCACGGTCCCGAGAGTTCCGCCGCGGGGTTGACCCGCCGTGGATTCCTGGGCGGTCTCGGCACGGCCGCTTTTGGAGGGGTGGCGCTGTCGGGTCTGTCTTGGGCGAGTGTTTCGGCCGCCGGGGCCGACGTCGAGCCCGCCCCGCCCCGTCGCCCGCTGGTCGTCAAACCGATCCTTGTCTACAGCACGCCTTCCCGCCGGCCCAAGGCAAGCTGGCGCAGTTGGGGCGGCATCCAGACCCAAGACGAGGCCAACGCCGAGGCCGCCCGAATCTCGGCCGAACTCGATCGACTCCAGAAGAAGGCCGATTTTCCCGTGACGTTCCTCCCGCTGGTCGCCATCCGTAGCGAACGCGAGCTGGAGGCCGCGGGGGACCTGGCCACCGCCGACACGGCGCTGATCTACCCCTCGGGCGGCTGGTCGGGGGTCTTCGACGTCGTGGCCGGCATGGGCAAGGACATGATCGTCTTCTGCCGTCACAAGTCCGGACCGGTTTACCTCTGGTACGAGATCATCAGCCCCCGATACCTCCGCAAGCACACCGACCGGCTCGCCGTCGAGGGCATGGACTTCGGCGACGTGGTGGTCGACGACCAGGACGAAATCCTCTGGCGGCTGAGGGCGCTCTGCGGGCTGCACAATACGATCGGCACCCGCATCCTCGCCGTCGGCGGGCCCGGCGGCTGGTCGCAGCCCACCGACGTGATCGTCGACCTGGTCAAAAACCGATGGAAGCTCGACATCCAGACGGTCACCTACGCCGACCTGGGCAAGCTGATCGGCGCCGCCCGGCAGGACGAAACGGCCGTCGCCCGCGCCAGACGCCGGACCGACGAGTATCTGAAGATCCCCAACACCACGCTGGAAACCGAGAAGATCTTCGTCGAAAACGCCTTCCTCCTGGAGGAGGTCTTCCGCGGGCTGATGAAGGAGGCCGACTGCCGGGCGATCACCGTCAACAGTTGCATGGGCACGATCATGCCGGTCTCGGAAACCACCGCCTGCCTGCCCCTGATGACGCTCAACGACGACGGCTACCTGGCCTTCTGCGAATCGGACTTCGTGGTGGTGCCCTCGGGAATCCTGATGGGCAACATCACCGGCCGGCCGCCGTTCCTCCACAATCCCACCTACCCGCACGACGGCATCATCACGCTGGCCCACTGCACGGCCCCGCGGAAGATGGACGGCAAGACGCTCGAGCCGGTCCGCATCGTCACGCACTACGAGTCGGACTACGGCGCGGCACCGAAGGTCGATATGCGCGTCGGGCAGAAGCTCACGCACGTCAACCCGGACTTCGACGCCAAGCACTGGGTCGGCCTGTCCAGCGAGATCGTCGACCACCCGTTTTTGCCCATCTGCCGCTCGCAGATCGACGTGCGGTTCTCCTGCGGCGACGACGTGCTGGCCGAGAAGATGGTAGGTTTTCACTGGATGACCGTCTACGACGACTATCTGCGGGAAGTCGGCTACGCCTTGAAGAAGATACCGATCGAATTCGAAGTGCTGGAATAAGATGCTGCTGTATTGCATCCGACACGGAGAGAGCTGCTACAACGCCCAGGGCCGGATCCAGGGACAGTCGGACGTGCCGCTTTCGGAGTTGGGCCTCCGGCAGAGCGAGGCCGTAGCGGCGGCGCTGGCGGGCGAAGGGGTCGAGGCCCTCTACGCCAGCCCGTTGCGCCGCGCCATGCAGACCGCCGGGCCGGTGGCCGACGCGCTGCAGGTGGAAATCCGCACCGATCCGCGTTTGATGGAGGTCCACGCGGGCGTGTTCCAGGACAAGCTGCGGACCGACTTGGAGCAACTCTATCCGGAGGAGATCGCCCGTTGGCAAAGCGGCGACCCCGATTTCGTGATCCCCGGCGGCGAATCGCGCCGCCAATTGATGCATCGCGGCCACGAGGTTTTCGATGAGATCCGCCGCACCGGGCACGAGCAGGTCGTGGTCGTCACCCACGGCGGCCTGCTGTCGGCGGCCTTGAAGTCGCTACTGGAAATCCCGGCCGAAAAGCACCCGTTCGTCTTCCAGAACGGCTCGATCACCCGACTCGAATGGACCGACGGCGAGGTGAAGCTCCACGCGCTGAATCAGATCGACCACCTCCACCAAGTCGGCTTCAGCGGCCGCGGCGACCTGTAACCGGGATCCCAACCTCTTGGCACCAAAGGACTTGTTGCGCGATGATTCAGAGATTAGAATGCGTGCTAGGCTGACAGGTTCGTCGGCCTAACGCGCAGATCGGAGTTATAGGCCGATCCGTCTACTAACAGACTTCTGTTGCTCAATCAATGCGTGCGGAACTCCATTGGATCACTGATGCGCCGTACGGACGATTGGCGATCATGCCGCGTCCTCGCGCCGGTGATTGGCTGGCTGATGAATTAGCGTCATGGAAATCGGCGGGCGTCGATGTTGTTGTTTCGCTATTGACTGACGACGAAATCAGCGAACTGGATCTCAAACAAGAGCCAGCCCTCTGCGAAGCGATTGATTTGACGTTCTTGTCCTATCCGATTGCAGATCGCGACGTCCCATCCTCGATTGATGGCTTTCTGGTGTTGGTCGATCGGCTCCACGACTACTTGCAGAATGATCGTGGTGTAGCCGTTCACTGTCGAATGGGGATTGGTCGATCTTCGTTGGTGGCTGCATGCCTACTCGTCAAGGCGGGGCTGAAGCCGCGCGATGCATTTCGCTCGATTTCGCGTGATCGCGGCATTGACGTGCCCGATACGAAGGATCAAATTGAATGGGTTGAGTCGGTAGCCGATCAACTGCAGATGGGACGACCGCAACAGAACAAAAGGATGAAGCCGAGCGGAAATGGCGGTCGGGCTTCAAACTGAAATCAACGTCGTCGGCGCCGTTTCCGCCGGCTTATCCTGGTCGTTATCAAGCTGACTCGCAATGCAATACCTAGACTCATCCCTGAAGGGGGCCGACCTCTACCGATACGTCCCGGTGTATCGATTGCTGGAAGTACTCTCACTGAACAAGCTGACATTCATGAAGGCAAGCAAGTGGGAGGATCCGTTCGAGGGCTTTCTATTCGACTACTGCGTCGGTGAGTTCCCACAATGGCGGAAGTTCAGTGACTTGAAGACATCGCTATTCTGTCTGTGTCTTTCGACTGATGCGGAGAAGGATCAGATATGGCGGGCGTACACGCCCAACAAAGACGGGGTCCGGATGAAGTTGAATCTGTCGGCTTTGGAGTCGTTCCTGGGCCCGGACTACACCTTGGGGGAGGTTTGCTACCGAGTTACGAGCAACATCAAGAAACTCTTGGAGGAGTATCACGATGACCAAGCGCCTTCTCAGGACAAACTGCTCAAGCTTTTCTTCCTCAAAAGAAAGGCCTTCAAGAGCGACCAAGAGGTAAGGATGATAACAATGGACGCCTGTACAACGAGGGATGTCAAGTCCGTTGAGATCGATGCCAGGGCAGTGATTCGCCAGGTCATGTTCGACCCGAGAATGGACGGCGCGTTGTATTCCAGTTATCAGGACTTGCTCAAGTCAGACGCCTATCGGTTCACCGGCAAAATACACCAATCGAAGCTCTACAGCCCAGCCAGAGTTTTCAGAGGCATTTGATAACACTCGGATGCAGTGGATGCTCTGCTTCGCGCCGCACCACTGATCCAAGCGTTATGTTGCTAGACTCACTGCTCATCGTGATCGTCGCGGTCCCGCTGATCGCTTGGGGCCTCCTACGTGAGCGGGTAGCCCCGTCGATTTTCCGGAATAGGGGTCGCCACATCGGTCGGGTCGTTCGGAAAATCGCCGGGGTCGCGGAGTGACGGGAGGGGAGCCGGCTGCGGTGCCGATGGCAAAGGCTTCGTGCGCTCCTCTTGTTGCCGAGCAACACCGGCGATCTTGCGAAAGACTCAAGCGGCCTGGTAGAATCGCTTCCGCAAGATCGACGGTGCCACCCGCGACCGTCTTGACA
>DATLAN010000252.1:0-12662 GCA_035527455.1 Thermoguttaceae bacterium | reverse complement strand
CCCGGTGAGCGGGTCAGGCGTTCCTGGAAGGAGAGCCACGCGTGGCGACGGAAGCTGCGACCGAGACGAGGCCGAAGGGCCTCAGCATCTTCGAGAAGTACCTGACCGTGTGGGTGATCCTGTGCATCGTCGTGGGCATCGCCCTGGGGAAGGCCGCGCCCGGGGTGGCCCGCTTCCTCGACGGCCTGGCCATCACCGTCCGCGGGGCGCCCGTGGTCTCCATCCCCATTGCCGTCTGCCTGTTCTTCATGATGTATCCCATCATGGTGAAGATCGACTTCGCCGAGGTGCTCAAGGCAGGCAAGAACCTCCGCCCGGTGGGTCTGACGCTGTTCGTCAACTGGGCCGTCAAGCCGTTTACGATGTACGCCATCTCGATCTTCTTCCTCGGCACGCTCTTCCTCGGCTTCATCGGCCCCAACGCCGTCGATCACCTCAAGATGCCTTTCCGCCTGGACCTGCCCGTGGGGGCCGAATATGGCGACGGGACGGTCGTGCTCAACGACGAAGGGACGAAGGTCCTCGAGGTTCCGCTTTGGCGAAGCTATCTGGCCGGGTGCATTCTGCTGGGCATCGCGCCCTGCACGGCGATGGTGCTGGTGTGGGGGTTTCTCGCCCGGGGAAACGACGGCCATACGCTGGTGATGGTGGCCATCAACTCGCTGACGATGCTCTTCTTGTACGGGCCGCTGGGCGGATTCTTGCTGGGCATCGGACGCTTGCCGGTCCCTTGGGAGGCACTGCTGCTGTCGATCGGGATCTACGTCGCGCTGCCGCTGGTGGCCGGCTACTTCTCGCGGAAATGGATCATCGCCGCCAAGGGTCGGCAGTGGTTCGAAGAGAAGTTCCTGCACGTGCTGACTCCGATCACCATCCTCGCGCTGTTGTTGACGCTCGTGCTGCTGTTCTCCTTCAAGGGCAACGAGATTCTCAGCCAGCCGCAAACGATTCTCTGGATCGCCGTCCCGCTGTTCCTCCAGACGGTGCTGATCTTCAGCCTCTCCTACGCCCTGGCGAAGCTGCTGGGGCTCTCGTATCGCGACGCCGCACCCTCGGCCATGATCGGGGCGTCCAACCACTTCGAAGTCGCCATCGCCACCGCCGTGATGCTCTTCGGGCTCTCTTCCGGCGCCGCGCTGGCCACCGTGGTCGGCGTGCTGATCGAAGTGCCGGTGATGCTGATGCTCGTGCGAATCTGCCTCCGCACCCGCGGCTGGTTCGAAGCGCAAGACGTGCCAGGCCCGTAAAATGTGCAGGCCGTTTCGCCGAGCCGCACTCAGCGTCCGCGCGGAATCTCAAGGTATAGTTGGATGTATAGTTGGATGAGGTCTTGTTCGATCGGACGCCGTCGGGACCTTCAGCGTACTCCGTCCGGTTTCGATATCATAGGGAGGGGCAGAATGTTGGAAGCAAAACACGGCAAAGAGATCGTCCTGTCGGTCAAGAATGAAATCGGCCTGCTCTTCGAACTCTCCAAGCTGCTTTCCGAGAAAGGGATCGGCATCCTCGCCGTCAACGGGACCGTCTGCGGCGAGGAATGCGTGATTCGCCTGGTCACCGACGATAACCTCAGGGCCAGGGACGCACTGGCCGACAAAGGCTATCCGGCTCGCGAAGAAGACGTGATTCTCGTCGAAGTGCTCCACAAACCGGGCATGCTCAAACGCATCACCGAGGTCATGGCCGCCGAAGAGATCGACGTCCATCACGCCTACGCCACCGCCTCGGAAGACCAGAAAAAATGCCTGCTCGTGCTCCACACGGCCAACGACGAACACGTCTTGCCGAGGCTGCACCAACTGGTGGCCGTGTGAGCGCCGGGCCGTTCGTATTTGGCGGGATAGCGGATCGTGGAAAACGCGACCCCGCCGAACGCAGTCGGCGGGCGTTGGTGGGTGTTGGCGGACGTTGGGACGATCGGCCGTAGCTTTCCGGAACGCGAAGCACCGCACTCAAGCATCCTTGTCCAACGACCGCGCGGCGGTTATGCTGGGGGAGCTTGCGAGTCGGCAGATGTCCCGAGCCGGCAAGAACCTCCAGGAGCCCGACCATGACCCCGCGTCAACGTATCCTCGCCGCGTTGAACCACCAGGAAACCGATCGCGTGCCGGTCGATTTCGGGGGGCATCGCTCCTCGGGCATCGCGGCCATCGCGTATCGGCGGCTGCGCGAGGCGTTGGACCTGCCGCCGAAGCCGATCCGCGTGTTCGATCCGATCCAGCAGCTTGCGATCATCGACGAAGACGTGCTGGATCGCTTCGGCGTCGACACGATCGAGTTGGGCCGCGGGTTCGCCAACGAGGACGAGTGCTGGGCCGATTGGACGCTGCCCGACGGATCGCCCTGCCGGATGCCCGTTTGGGCACAGCCGCAGCGGGAAGAGGGCGGGTGGGTGCTGAAATCCCAGAGCGGCCGTACCGTGGGCCGGATGCCCGACGGGGCGATCTACTTCGAGCAGACCTACTGGCCCTTCTACGAAGAGGACGATCTCGACCGGCTGCCCGAGGCGATGGGCGAGTGCATGTGGATCGCCATGCGGACTCCGCCGGGGCCGCTGGTGGCCGGGAAGTTCGGCGACGAGGCGATGATCGAAGGGGCGAAGAAACTCCGCGAGCGGACCGATCGGGCGATCCTCGCGCTGTTCGGCGGCAACCTGCTGGAGATCGGCCAGTTCCTCTACCGCAACGACCAGTTCCTGATGCTCCTGGCCGGCGACCCGCGTCGGGCGCACGAGTTCCTCGACCGGCTGGTGGAAATGCACCTGGCCAATCTCGAACGTTTCCTCGGGCTGGTCGGCCCGTACATCGACGTGATCGTTTTCGGCGACGACCTGGGGATGCAGACCGGGCCGCAGATGTCGCCGGCCATGTATCGCGAGTTCTTCAAGCCGCGGCACGCCCGGATGTGGCATCGGGCGAAAGATCTGGCCGACGTGAAGGTCATGCTGCACTGCTGCGGCGGCGTGCGGGAGTTGCTGCCCGAGCTGATCGACGCGGGCCTCGACGCGATCAACCCGGTGCAGATTTCCTGTCGGGGGATGGACGCAGCGGAGCTGAAGGCCGAGTTCGGCGACCGGCTGACCTTCTGGGGCGGCGGCTGCGACACCCACGGCCCCCTGGCCCACGGCACCCCCGACGAAGTCCGCCGGCACGTCCGAGAACAAGTATCGATCCTCAAACCCGGCGGCGGCTTCGTCTTCCAACAAGTCCACAACGTCCTGGCCAACGTGCCGCCGGAGAACGTCATTGCGATGTTGGAGGCAGTAAACGAGGAAGTATGAATGATGAATTATGAATTATGAATGAAGAGGAAACCGATACCCCCACGTTCATGTCCGCCAATTCGTCATTCCCCCGTTCCTAATTCATCATTCATCATTCATCATTCCGATTTCGGTCGATGACCAGGGTCGAATGGATGGTCACCCGGCTTGCCACGGATCGCCGCATCGGCTACTCTATTGGGATCATGCAATCCGATCTTCCCGAGACGAGCGTGGACAAACCCGAGGACTTGTGGGAGCAGTACGTCATGGCACTGGAAGACGTAACGGATCGGCTCAAGCGGATCACCGGCGCGTTGGCCGAAGCGTCGGTTCCCTATGCCTTGGTGGGCGGACAGGCGGTGGCGATGTGGGTGGCCACCCGGGACCCGGCCGCCGTGCGCACGACCAAAGACGTCGACCTGCTGCTGCGCCGCGAAGACCTTCCCAAGGCACGGGCGGCGGCCTTGTCGGCGGGGATGGACTACTTCGAAGTGATGGGCGTGGGGATGTTCCTCGATCGGTCGGACCCGAATCCCCGCCACGCCGTGCACCTGGTCTGGGCCAACGAACGGGTCCGGCCGGAATACGCTTTGCCTTCACCGACGGTCGACCAGCGAGAAACGCTTTCCGGCGGAATCCCCGTCGTTTCCCTGCCCGGGCTGGTGCTGATGAAGCTGATGTCCCATCGCGATCAGGACCGCGTTCATCTACGCGACATGATCGACGTGGGGCTGATCGGGCGGGATCTGCTGGAAGACCTTCCGCGCGAACTGGCCGAGCGGCTCGATGCCCTGCTCGGCGAGTCGGGTCGATAAGGGCTGCAGAAGTCAGGGCAACGACCGTGACTGCAGAAACTCGATATTCGTTCGGGCCGTCTTGTCGCCGGGATCGATCTGGAGCGAACGGCGGAACTGCCGGATGGCCTCCTGCGTGCGACCTTGACCCACCAGGACGGACGCCAGGGCGTTGCTGGCCATGACGTCGTCGGGGTGCAGCCGTACGGCCGCGCCGAGGTGCGACTCGGCCTGCGGGTAGGCTTGTTCGGCCGTCAACAGGCCGGCCAGAACCATGCGTGCCTGAAAGTGATCCGGCTCGGCTTCGATCACTTCCTGCAGTCGGGATTTCGCGTCTTCGGTCTTGCCTTGTTGGGCCAGGATCGACGCCAGCATCACGCGCGCATCGGCGTAATTGAGCGAATCCGACGGGCTGACCTTCTCGAGCTGCTCGATCGCTTCGTCGAGCTTGCCCTCTTCGTACAGGGTGACCGCCTGGTTGATGTAGAACAAGCCGTAGTCGGCCTTCTCCGTTCCCAGCGACCTGGCGGCCCGGATCGCGGCGTCGTCTTCGCCCGACGCGGGCAAGGCTCGTGCCACCTGGCGTTTGGCCGGTTCGAGGAGGCGATGTTCTTCGATCGTGCAACGAAGGATCTCGGCCGTGACGCGATGTCCGTCGACCGACGCGTGCATTTCGTCGCCGACGGTGTAATACTCCCTGGGAATGGGTCGCGGAACCTGCAACAGCCAGTGCTCGCGGAAGGCCTCGCGCAATCCCACGACCGGCAGGCCGTGCATCCGGGCGAGTCGTTCGATGATCAATTCTTTCGAGCCGGGCATGAACATCTTCTCGGGATATTCGATCCCGTCTTGGGCGAAACCGGGCCACGCGACCACCAGGGGCTTGAAACCGTGCCGGTCGGCCAACTCGCGAAACAACGCCAGGCCCTCCACCACGTTATTGTCGCCGATGGCCCTCTGGTTCCAACTCGCCGGGTCCGTCTCGAGTCCGAAGGCGAACCAATTCAACCGCACGCACGCCAGGCGGAACAGATGCGATCGGCGGAACAACCAGTCGACCGTGCCGGGCCGGTTGGCGATGCCGTCGGCCCCGACCGATTCGGGGTTGAAATTGCGGAAATCGTTTTCGACGAACACCAGGATCACGGCGTCGGGATCGTATTTCGACCCCTGCACGCGCAGCAACTCGATTTCGGCCCGCGTGCAATAGCCCGTCACGGCCACGTTGAGGACTTCGACGTTCTCGTCGCGGTAGAACATCTCGAGCTGGCGCGACATGAGCTGGTCGATCTCCCGGATCCGATAACCGACGACCACCGAATCGCCCAACAGGATGACTCGCTTCGTTCCCGGCGGTTTTTCGTATTGACGTTCGACGTCGCGCAGTCCGTGCGAATTGATGACGCGATAGTCGAAGGCGAGGTTTTCCTCGTCGCTGCGGAAGCCCGGCTTGAACTCGTAGCTGAGTATCGGATTGGTCGAGCGTCGATAGACGTGTTTGTCCGAGCTAACGCCGATGGGGATGATTTCCGGTGCTTGACCGATCAGACGTATGGCCAGTTCGCCCATTAGCAAGGCCACGGCGATCGAGCCGGCCAAGAGCAGTAGCTTGGCCGGCAGCCGTCGCCGCGGAGGGCGTGGACGGTGCGGGGGCGACGGCGACTGCGTCGTCGGGCGGTTCGTTTCTGCGGTCGGCCTCTTCCCTGCCTTCTTGGCTTGTCTTCGAGCCATGGCAGGTCCCCCGCGTTACGTCGTGGGGCAGGTTTTTCAACGTGCGTGGCACGATAGACTCGCGTCCGGCGCCGGCACGTTTTCAATGTGGCTGGCACGATGGAATCGTACCCCACTATGCGGTCTGTTGTCGAGCGGCGTTGAGGGTATTGTGCAGGAGCATGGCGACCGTCAGGGGGCCGACGCCGCCGGGGACGGGCGTGATCCGGCCGGCGACCTCCTTGACCGCGTCGAAATCGACGTCGCCGACCAGGCCATCGTCGGTGCGGTTGATGCCCACGTCGATTACCACCGCGCCCGGCTTGACCATGTCGGCCGTGACGAACTTGGCCACGCCCATCGCCACGATCAGGATGTCGGCCTCTTTCGTCACTTGGGCCAGGTCGCGGGTGCGGCTGTGGGCGACGGTTACCGTGGCGTTGGCTCCCGGGGCCTTCTGCATCAGCATGACCGCCATCGGCTTGCCCACGATGTCGCTGCGGCCGAGCACCACCACCTTGGCCCCGGAGGTCTCGATTCCGCTGCGGATGAGAAGCTGCTGGATGCCGTGCGGGGTGCAGGGGAGGAAGCGGGGCCGGTTCTGCACGATCAGGCCGACGTTTTCCGGATGGAAGGCGTCGACGTCCTTCGCCGGATCGACCGCGTCGAGCACCCGGGTTTCGTCGATTCCCTTGGGCAGCGGAAGTTGGACCAGAATGCCGTGTACGGCCGGGTCGTTGTTGAGCCCCTCGACGATGGCCAGTAGTTCTTCGGTGGTGGTTTCGGCCGGCGGGATGTGCATGATGCTTTCGATCCCGGCCTTCTCGCAGGCCTTCCGCTTATTGCGGACGTAGACCTGGCTGGCCGGATCTTCGCCCACCAGGACGGCCGCCAGACAGGGCGTCACGCCGGTTTTCTTCTTGAAATCGGCCACTTCTTGGCCGATTTCGGCCCGGATCGTCTGGGACATGGCCTTGCCATCGAGGATCGTCGCGGTCACGGTGGTTCCTCCCGAGGGTTTTGGGGGTTGTTGGATTGCCTGGGGCGAGAGGGGTGATTTTGCGAAGGGACCATTTTAGCATCTCGGGTATCGGTGTCCAAGGGCTTCCCCCGGGCACCGGGAGACGCTATATACTCATGCTGGGCTTTGTCGTAAAACTTCCACGACTCCCAAACGGACCTCCCCAAGGAGCCCCCGCATGACGCCGCTTGTGCCTTGGATGCGATTCGTACTCCGCTTCGCCGGCACCTTCAACCTGCTGGGTGGGGCTTGCATGATCTGCTTCTACCACGAGGGATACAAACTGCTGGGCGTGGAGAAGCCCGAGCTGGTGCTGCCGGTGCAGGTGATGGGCATCCTGGTGGCGCTATTCGGGGTGGGCTATCACATGGTGGCCGCCAACCCCGTCGAGAATCGCAATATCCTCGTGCTGGGGTTCCTCAGCAAAGCGATCAGTTCGGTGGCGGCGTTGTGGTACGTCGCCGACGGGCAGTTGGTCTGGTGGTTCGCGGTGGTGGTCTTCTTCTCCGACGTGATCTACCTTCCGCCGTTCTACGTGATCATGCGCCGGTTGTCTCGCTACGTGGGCGAGCCGTCCTCGGGCAGGTAGAGCATTCGGCCGCAGGTCTTGCAGAACTTGGGACGGTCGAGCATGATATCGGTCTGAACGTTCAGCGGCACGTTCTGGTGACAACCGCCGCAATAGCCGTTCTCGATCTCGGCCATCGCGTCTTCGCCTCGCTGGCGGACCACGCGCTGGTACAACTCCTGAACGTCTGCCGGGAGGTTCGCCTCGCACTGTTTCAACTCGGCTTCCAGCCGTTCGAGGTCGCCTCGAATCAACGGTTCCTGCTCTTGCACCTCGGCGTGAACCTTTTCGCTTTTTTCCCGGGCCTTGGCCACGTTGGCTTCGGCCTCGGCGACCTTTTCCTTGCATTCGTCGATCCTCTCCAGTCCTTCGAGGATTTCGTCGGCCAGCACGCTGTTGGTCATTTCCTGGGCGGCGATCTGGTCCTGCAGCACCTGATACTCGCGGTTGCTGGAGGCCGCATTGAGCTTGATCTTCAGTTCCTTGATCTTGTTCTCGCCGCCGAACAGTTGCACCTGCTTCGCATCCGTGGCCATGCGGATCGCCCTGGTTTCCTCCCGGACCTTGGCGAATTGGCCCTCTTGGTACGCCACGTTCGCCTCGCAGGCGCGCATCTGCTTGGGGCCGCGGGCAAGCCGTTCTCTCAAGTCGGAAAGTTGGCGATGGATTCTATGCAGCGTGCGGAGCGCGTTGCTTTCGACCTTTGGAGATGTCATCGTGTGGTGCGTGGTTAGTGGTTAGTGGTTAGTGGGTAGTGCCGCTTGCGGCTTCGCAGTAGAGAGTGGATCTGTGGAGGAACGCCCCCGCACTGCGTTGCGGGGGACGGAAGAAGGGACAAAAAAAGGCCGCCGGCTTTTTTGACCGGCGGCCTGGTGGCTCGCGTCAGCTTGCAACTCGCTCGATGAATCCTGCGAGCTGCTGGCTGCGGACGGGGTGCTGCAGCTTGCGGACCGCCTTGGCTTCGATCTGGCGGACCCGTTCTCGGGTGACCTTGAAGATCCGGCCCACCTCCTCCAGGGTATAGGTATACCCATCCCCCAATCCGTACCGCAGGCGGATAATCTCCCGCTCGCGGTAGGTAAGCGTCTTGAGCAAGGCATCGATCTTCTCGCGAAGCAAGGCATTTCCGGCAGCCTTCTCGGGTCTCGGCAACCCACCGTCCTCGATGAACTCGCCGAAACAACTATCTTCGCTTTCTCCGACCGGTCGGTCAAGGCTTACCGGATGGCGACCCATCGCCAAAACACGTCGGGTCTCGTCCATGCTCAGATTGGCCGCCAACGCCGTCTCTTCGGTGGTCGGCTCGCGTCGCAGCTCCTGCTGCAGCCGCCGGGCCGTATTTCGCAGCCGGCTGAGCACGTCGATCATGTGGACGGGAATGCGGATCGTCCGGGCCTGATCGGCGATCGCCCGGGTAATCGCCTGGCGGATCCACCAGGTGGCGTAGGTGGAGAACTTGAACCCGCGGCGGTATTCGTACTTGTCGACCGCCCGCATCAGTCCGGTGTTCCCCTCTTGGATCAGGTCCAGGAAGCTCAACCCCCGATTTCGGTATTTCTTGGCGATCGACACCACCAGCCGGAGATTTCCGCCGGAGAGCTGCCGCTTGACCTGTTCGTAGTCTTGGTATTGAACCTGCATCCTCTCGCAACGTTTTCGCAGACCCCCGGGCGTTTCCTGGGTGAGTGCCATCAGATCGTGGAGTTCCTTGCGGAGATTGGCCCGTTTGTCCTTGGTGGCCGGGGTATCGATCAGGTGCTGCAACTGCTGGCGAATCTGGTCCATCCGAGTCAGCGCGTCTTCCATCTGGCACATCATCGACTGGACCCGGCGGGTACGTACGCTCAACTCCTCGATCAGCGTGATCACCTTGCGGCGGCGGCGAATGAACCGTTTGCGAACCTCGGCCCGCAGCTTGCGCGGCGTGTGGCGGTTGAGCAGGCGATTGAAATCCTGCCGGCTCTTTTCGAGCAGGTCCTTGAGCGTGGGCAGATTGTGCGGAATTCTGGCGAGGATCTGTGCCTTGGTCAGCCGTTCGGTGAGGGAAACCTTGATGGTGCGGTCGAAGGGCAGGCTGCCCCGGTGGACCTTGACCAACGTGTTGATCGTTGCCCGCATGGCCAGGTTGCACCCGAGAACCGTGCGGCGGAACCGTTTCCGCGTGACTTCGATCTTCTTGGCCAGGGAGATTTCTTCCTCGCGCGTCAGCAGCGGGATTTCGGCCATTTGGCTCAGGTACATGCGGATCGGGTCGCTGCTGAACTTGGTTAGTCCGTCCGGCGGGGGCAACACGGCGAAGTCCTCGGCCGGCACCTGTCCTTCGCCCAGCGATTCCGCCGCCAGGTCTTCCGGGGCCGGTTGTTCGACGGCGTCGAAGAACTCGGGCGGGGGCGCCTCGTTGAGCAGATCGATGCCCGATTCTTCCAGGGCGATCAAGAGGTTGTCGAGCCGGTAAGGATCGACCTCCTCGTCCGGCAGAAAATCGTTGACTTCATCGTAAGTCAGGTAGCCTTGCAGCTTACCCTTGGCGACCAATTCCTGAAAATCCTTATCGAAAAGGTCCACCTCGTAACTCCTTTCGCGCCGCCCTGGGCGCGCTGGGTGAAAGGGGATGCGATCGGGGTATTCTCCCTCGCTGCGGGAGCGGCGAGGCGATCGCCCGGTTCAGAATATCCTCACCCGTCCGTGGGCTCGGAAATACCCTGCCGGCTCTTTTTTTCCTGGACCATCTTCTGAAACAGTTCTGTTTGCCGAGTATGGTCCAATCCTCCTTCGCGAAGCTCCATGACCTGCACGAGACCTCGCTTTTCTGCCTCCTGTTGTCCAGTGCTGTTAATGAGTTCCCGTAAGCGTGCCGAGGGATCGTCATCCTGCGCTTCCTTGGCGCGCCCCCCTTCATCCAGTTCGACCAACAGGCTCTTGATCGCCGGATCGTCGAATCGGAGCATCAGCCGGTCGAACTCGGGCACGATGCCTTCGTCGAACAACCGGCAACATGTTTCGTAAATCATCCGGCACCGCCCGGGCGCCATCCTCGCGGCGTCGATTTCCGCGCGGATCTCCGGCAGGCATTCGGGATGCCGAATCAGGATCTCCAACATCTCCCGCTCGGCCGGGCCGATCTTCGCCGGCGGAAGCGAACCGTCTTCCATCGGCGGGGCCTCGTCCCGTCGCGGGGCCGGCGGACGGTTGCCGGCGCGGCGGCGCAGCGCCGTCAAACGCCGCCGTACGTCCGCCTCGTCCACCCGGAACCGGGCCGAAAGCCGCTGCAGAATCTTCTCCTCGCGGAACCGGTCCTCGCGCCGCGTGTCCTGCCGCAAACGGGGCGCCTTGGCCACGATCGAGACCATCTCCTCCAACGCCGCGCTGGCGCCGTGGACGTCGCGCTCCAGGTCCAAGCCGAGGGTCTTCGCCGCGAACGCGTGGTCCAACGCGTCCACCGCCTTCCGCTCGATCAGCTCCGCAAGCGCCGCGGCCCCGTGCTCGTGGAGAAAATCGCAGGGATCGGTTCCCTCGGGCAGCGTGAGGATCTGCAGGTCGACCTGTTGGGCCACGAACAGTTCCAGGACTTCGTTCGCCCGGCGCTGACCCGCTTCGTCGCCGTCGAGGATCAGCAGCATCCGATCGGCGAAACGTTTGAGGATGCGAATGTGGCCCTCGCCCAGCGCTGTACCCAACACGGCCACCGCATTGTCGAATCCGTACTGATGGGCGACGATGCAGTCGGTATAGCCTTCCATGATCAACGCGACGCCGCTGCGGCGGATCGCGTCGCGGGCCACGTCGAGACCGTAGAGCAGCTTGCTCTTGGAGAACAGGGGCGTTTCGGGCGAATTGACGTACTTGGCCGGACTGGTCAGACCGCTTTCGGGCAACACGCGGCCGCCCAGACCGACCGGGCGGCCCTGGACGTCGCGGATGGAAAACAGCACCCGGCCCCGGAAACGGTCGTACGGGCTGCCGCCTTCCTGGGGCCGCGCCAACAGGCCGATGCGCTCGAGGACCTTTGCCCGCTTCGGATCGCCGCCGATCTTCCGCAGCATCCAGTCGCGCTGATTGGGCGAGAAGCCCAGGTGAAATTTCTCGATGCTCTCGCGGGTGATTCGCCGCTGGTCGAGGTACGTGCGGGCGATTTCGCCTTCGGGCGAATCGAGCAGGCACCGGTGATACTGCTGTTCGGCCCAGGCCATGGCCTGATAGAGCGTCCGCTTGCCTTCGCCGGAAAGGGGTTCGTCGGCCGCAGTTGCCAGTTCGTCGGCGGGCAGGGCTTGACCGCCGGGGCTTGTACGTTGCAGCGTGATGCCTGAGCGATCGGCCAGCATCTCCAGGGCCTCGCGGAATTCGACGCCTTCGATTTTCATCACGAAGCTGAAGACGTCGCCGCCGATGTCGCAGACCCAGCACTTGAAGGACTGGCGTTCGGGGTTGACCTGGAGGCTGGGCCGGCTGTCGTCGTGCCACGGACAGAGCCCGACGTAGTTGCGGCCCTGGCGCCGTAGTTGGATGTGGCTTCCGACGAGGTCGACGATGTCGATTGCCTGTCGGACCCGTTCCTTGTCGTCAAAGGGCGATCCGGTCGACACCGTCAACTCCCGTGTGGCCACTGCGGCGAATTCCATTTCGCGTTTACTTGACACAGGTCGACAAATCCGTTTGTCGTATTGCCCGCCTTGAAGGTGGGAAAAGCGTGGGGATGAGGGGTCGTTCCCCGATGGAGACGGGATTATAGCCCAGTGCCCAAAACGGGTCAAGCACGCGCGGAAATTGCCGTGAAGCTTCGAGATGCAGTCATTGCTAGCTGCCGCTTGCGGCTTCGCAGGAATTGGCTTCGCAGGAAATGGCCCAGTCACGTTCTTTCCTGCCGCTTGTTGCGAAGCCGCGAGCGGCTGTCTTTTTGTGGATTTTCCCGCTATGCTGGACCTCATGTTGTTCTTTCCCCACATCGAACCAGCGCAGACGACCCCATTCCGCGGCCCCCCGGTCAGGGTGTCGATCCTGCTGTTGATCGCCGTGCTTGCACGGGCGGCCTCTGCGGCCGAAGCCCCCGACTTGCCGACGACCGGGCCGGCCGTGCCCGAATTGGCCGCCTTCGACCGGACGATGTGCGACCTCCTGGAGAAATGGGGAATCCCCGGCGGGGCCCTGGCGGTGGCCAAGGACGGGCGGCTGCTGTTGGCCCGCGGCTACGGGCTGGCCGACGTCGAAGCGCAGCAGCCGGTCCAGCCCGACGCCCTGTTCCGCATCGCCAGCGTTTCGAAACCGATCACGGCGGCGGCCGTTTTGGTGTTGGTCGAACAGGGCCGG
>DATLAN010000251.1:0-6521 GCA_035527455.1 Thermoguttaceae bacterium | reverse complement strand
CGGCCGAGCCGATCTTGGGTCATTTCCCCGGGGTAAACTGCCCAAATACGGCCCCAGAATCGCCGCGAATCGAAAACAGGTCCAATCACACCACTCCGGGCCTCGGAACGCACAATCGGGGCGCAAGAGTGCTCTGTACCGTTGGGGAATGATGCAAGATCGGCGGTGCGTCGGCTTGGGGCGATCGGCGGTCTTGTAAGAACTGACGGCGGCTGTGGCGCTGATTGAGCAAGCTGAGAGTCGAACGTGGGAGCCGTGTTCTTTACAACTCCGTGTGTTTCGGGCCTGATTATCTCGGCGCTAATCGACATGCACCCGGAGCGATTCCGGGTCGAGGGTTTCCCGAGTGACCCACAGTTGCGGGCGATGGGCGCGAAGGTGGTGTAGCGACCGGCAAGATGCGACTTAGGAACCGGATAGATCAGTTCCCGTTCTCGGAGGAAACGGCGCTGAAGGCTTAGGTCGCACCAGAGATCAATGGGGCAGCCGGATCGATCCTCTCGGCATCGCACGCAAGGCGGGCATACGACGTCGGAGGAGGAGACGGGAGTCCGACAATGCGGTCCTTTTCCGGGATACGTCAACAAACGCATGGGTAGACGGGACGACAAGCCCAACCGCGTAACCCCCCGACAACGAGTCTGTCGTGTGCCGGCGCGAGTGTGGAGTTGCCGCCGCACTCGGTGCCGATCTTCGAATACGTGCGCGCTACTCCGCAGCAATCAAAGCGGCGAGCTTTGCCCGCGCGGCCATGTAGGCTTCAGGACTCTGGCTCCAGTCGGTGAAGGAGCGCGCGAGGCTGTCGACGATCTCGTCCACCTGCGCCTTGTGGCCTTGCTTGCCGGCAAGCGTCATGTACTCGAAGTCTTCCAATGCTTCCCGGATCAGCTTAAGCCTGATCGAGGGCACCGGTCCGCTGAGGCCGGCGTCCTTCCCAGGGTAGAGCAGCATCCCCTCGCCCCAGTACTGATCGCGGAAGTGCGGCGTCGTCCACTGATCTTGCCCCTCGGTCCAGTAGATGCACGACCAGTACAAGAACCCCTTCACTCCATAGTGCCAACTTACCCAGAACGGCGCGCGAAACTGCACGGGGGAGAAGTCGATCTGCCAAAACGGCGCGGTCCCACTCCCCTGGCACAGCGCGGTGTAAGTCCAGATCTCCTCGCCCAGTTCCTGCCGCTCGCGCGCAGTTGTTTCATCGTACAGACACCACAGCGGGCACCAGATGTCCACCGCCCCGTAGAGAGTGCCCCACTCGGATTTGGAAGTGATGGTCTGCTCGGTACACAAACGCTTGATGCCCGATTCGCGGATCAACTCGCCTTGCTCACGGACTGTCTCGTACTGCTCGGCATCGTTGGGCTCGTCTTCCATATAGATGTAGGCCAAATCGAGCCAGCCTTTGCTCCGCAGGTAGGCGGCCATGTCGCGCAAGTATGCTCGGCATTTCTCCGGTTCGGTTCGATAGGCGAAGGGAACGCACAGCGAGTTCACGTGGCGGTCTTCGACCATCGCGCGAAGCCGCTCGCCGCTGCTGCTGTCATCGATGCCGCCTTCCGGGGTCCACTTGGGCCAGATGTTTCCCAGAGACGAAGGAATCGCCCGGTGGGCCAGCAGTGTATCAATGTACTGGTCCTCAACAGCGGCAAACTCCTTGGAACCGGCGTTCATCCCAAATCGACGGGCCAGCCCGCCTCCGAGCCCCCCGAAGTTGCTGCGCATCGCGATGTTGTCGGGCAGAGTGAAGGGCTCCACGCGAACCTTCACTGGAATCGAACTGAGCCGCGCGCCGTCCGCCATCACAATAATCGTCCCGGAATACTTACCGGGTGCAGTATCGCGGGGGATGTACACATCTACCCAGACACCCTGGTTCGTGCCGGGCTCAACGCTCACCGGCGTCGGCGGATACTGGGCCACGGGGTCGCCACCAGCGATCGGAATCAGTGCGTCCGGGTACCAGCCGGTCGGCGCCTTGGAGGCATAACTAGGCTTGAAGACATTTATGTAGTGTTCGCGAAACAGGGCGACGTTTCCCGCCTCGATCTGCCCCGCAGGCCCGGTCAGAGCGCTGGCTTCCACACGCACGTTGGCCAGTGCCTGCGCCCCCGCGTGGATGATGATCCGCAGCGGCTCGTACTCGTTGCGTGCGGCGACGATCTCCGCTGACTTCGCCTCGCTGGGCTCGGTACTGCGCAAGACATGCTGCCATGGAGAGGCCACCCAGACCACGGGCTCCTGACTCCACACCGGGCTAAGTCCCGCCAGACCAACAAGCAGTGTTAAGACCATTCTGGGCATGACACACGTCCTTTCATCCGGTTGATCCCGTCTCCCTATGCTGCTTTGTCGACGGGATGAACAGGATTGGCGGGCCCAATGCCGTGATCGGTTGGGCGGCATGCTGCGGCACTACTATCGTCGCGCGGCGTAGTCCAGGCTCTTGATCTGTGGTATGTGCCCCAGTCGAGGTCTGTGCTTATCTCGGAAACCGAGCCGAAACCATCCGCCGGTCCCGATCTCCACGGTGGCTTTCGGCCGAAATCCCGCCATTCAAACGCGCCGAAAGCCCGGTTCTCGCGGAAGTCGAGACTTGGTTGACTATTATGACTCTACGGGCTCAGTTCACATTTGTCGCGCTGATGCAAAACGGCGCCCCGGGAAATTCCAGCACGCCGCCGCACTCGAACTCGTCCTTGCCGTCCGGTCCCATGCCGAATTTCGCCCCGCCCTGCGTTGCAAAGGTGAGCACGCCGTAGCGGTAGTTGATGATCTTGCGGCCTTTGAAATCGGCCACAGTCATCACCGGGCCCTCGATTCCGTGCGTGTCCGCCACTTCGGCGAACACGGGATCGACCAGCCGCGCGTCGCGCAGCCGCCGGATCACCTCCAACTGTTTGTCGTCGACTTTGACCCATGCGATCTCCCGGTCGCCGCGCGACACCGCCAGGATCGTGTCTGCCGCGTGTTTCTGGTACGCCAGGCACATCGGGTTGCGCCCCACCTGCACTACGCCCGTCGAAACGATTGCGTCGGCGGTGGCCGCTTCCGTCGTTGCCGACCCCCCCACCGCGTACACCCGCACCTTGCCGTCCTCCGAGGCGATGCACGTCCGCGCCTTGTCGCCGCCTGCCAAGCTGGCGATCACCGCCGTGGGCCGCGGCACGTCCACCACCTTCACCACCGGCGGCTTCCACGAGGCATTCGCCTCGAACGCATAGGGCCATTGCCCAGCCCCAGGCCCCGAATCTCGCGTCTTCTGGTAGTTCGCCTCCGTGGTGAAGTACATCTCGCGCACCTTCTGAAACAACGGCTGCAGGTCCAGAAACGCCGCCTTGCCCTCGTGCTTGCCGATCACCACCGCGAAGCCCGCCGTGCTGCCATAGTTGGCGTTGGCGCCCTTGAGGAACACGTCGCGGTCGGCCTGCTTGGCCAGGTTGTACTCGCGCAGTAGGCCCGCGTTGCCGTCGCGCCCGTTCATCCGGTTGTTCAAGTCATTGCCCACGGCGCAAACTCCCGTGGGGAAGTCGATGCCCGGCAGGTCGACGTAGCCCAACAGTTTCATGTCTACAAACAAGCCGACGCTCGGCAATGACCAAGCGTGGTCGTCCTGCCACTCGTGCACAAAGTTGGTCTTCTTGCCGTCGACTCGCATAGAAAGCACCGCCACCTGGCCCACGCGCTTCTGCGTGTCGTGCAGGGCCACCAGCGCGAACTCGCTCTTGTTGGTGATCGAGATGGCCGTCAGCACCTTGCTGGACGGAAAGACGAACGTGGGCTCTAACCCGCGCGCCGTGACTGTGCCGCCCGAAGCCACCAGCCCGCTGGAGAAGATAACCAGGCCGTTGTTGGCCCAATAGCCCATGCCGCGGGCGACGGCAATGGGCAAGCCCACCGCGCCGTCGGGTATGGCCTGCTGCCACTTCGTGCTTGCCGGCTCGGGCCGGAACCCGCCGTGCCACGGCGGTAGCGGCGCCTCGGCGAAGCAGCCGTGCGCCCACTCGATGATCGTCACGCGATCCACGGGAAAGTGGCCCGCGTCGGGCACATAGAGAACCTGCCCCTGGGTGCTGCTGTAGTCCCCCGCGTCCTCCGTCCACGGGCCTCCCACCTGCCACACGCGCCCACCCGGCCCTTGCTTGGCCGGCACCATCCAAATCTCCGGAAACCTTTCTTTCGTGCCTCCCTTGTGATAGAAGGCGTAGTCCGGGCCCAGACGGCGGTCCATACCCTCGAGCGTGTAGTCCTGCAACTCGCGCAGCACCGAGCCGCGATCAAGCTTGTCGGCCCCCTGGCACCGCGCCACCCCTAGCAAGGTCAGGCTCGCCGCGGCAAACGTCACCACCCATCGTCGATTCTCACGTTGCATGCCTACTCTCCTTTCTCGTGATGTGTTGAATCTAACCTGGGAGAACTGCTGAATCAAGATGGTCAACAGGAGCAAGGCGGCCATCGGCGTCCTGTCGCTCCTGTCCGGCTGGCCGCTGTTGGGAGACTCTTGGGTGGAGTTGAGGATCGATCAGTCCACAAACCGTGAGTTGAGCCTGCGGCGCGATTGTACCGCCCACGAGCCAATAGGAGCAGATGAGGATCAGAAGGTTGCCAGGAACGTCCCTGAAGGTATAAGTGCCTCCCGTTGTCTTGCTCCAGTCGGAAATGGAAAACCTTGTTCGTTCGGGTTGGAATCAAACCCTAAACGAGGAGGATTCCATGAAGAAACCACGACGACGCTTTGGTACGGACCAGAAGGCAACCATTCTTAAGAGGTATCTGGTCGATCAGGTTCCCATCTCGGACCTGTGTGACGAATACGGCATCAAGCCCAACCAGATCTACGCCTGGCAGAAAATCCTGTTCGACCACGCCGAGACCGCCTTCCAGAAGGCTGCTGGCCGGTTGCCCCCGGCCTATCCCAGGCGACGGGTATCTGGAACACTCCTGGATGTGTCGAGAAACGGATGCCGGATTGCTCGCGATCGGGCGCCGGGCTGACTGGGGCCACCCCCAGATGGAGTGTTTCACGCAGGGTGGTTTTGTGACGCATCCCGCACCGGGTGCGGGCGCTGTCAAGAATCGATTACGACGCAGTTTCTTGGCAAGAACTTCCAAAGGTGTTCAACAGTCGAGTCGTTTACGGGGACGTTCGTTGAGTAGTTGCTCCGCGCGGGCCACCGCGTGGCGACTGATCCGCGCGAAATCGGTTTTTGGGGGGGAACGTGAAAACCGGTCGCATTGCCGCTACAATGGTTGGCGAGTCATCCGGTCTAACAATCAGGTTCTGCTTACTCCAAGAGGTGATCAGCATGAGTTCATCGAAGACGTTCGTCTTGTCGGTCGCGTGCCTTCTGGCGCTGTTTGTCTTGAACTCGACGTTTGCGGAAGAGGCCCGCGAGCGCCCGCTCGCTGGTGCCGATGAAACAACGCCTTCACGCAGCCATTACTTCTCATGGATCAACAACACAAACGAAGGATCGACCGAGGCGCAGACCCTGGCGAATCTCGATTTCTTCAAATGGATGCACGACGAGTACGGCATGGAACTCGATATCTACGCCTTCGACGCCGGCGTGATCGACGCGCCGCAATACTACGGAAGTATTACCTCCGACCGGTTCAAGGGCAATTTCCCCAACGGGCTCGACCCAATCTACCAGAAGGCCAAATCGTTCGGCTGCCGTCTCGGCGTTTGGCTCGGCCCCGACGGGTTCGGCGATACGCCGGAGGAGGAAAGGGCACGGACCGAGATGCTCGTCAAGCTCTGCCGCGATTACGACTTCCACCTGTTCAAGGTCGATGCGGTCTGTGGTCAGCTTCGCGACGAGAAGCAGAAAGCGTTCGTCAACATGCTCATCAAGTGTCGCAAGTTCTGTCCCGATCTGATCGTGCTCAATCATCGGCTGAATCTCGGGGACGGCGTACCGTATGTGACCACGAAACTCTGGGGTGGCGAGGCGTACATCGATGTGTGGCGAGCCAACCGATCGGCCGCGACGCACAATCGGGCGTGCACCATCGCACTTGGCATTCCGCCGATCGGCGAAAACGGACAGCCTCAACGTCTACTCGAAGATCACGGCGTTTGCCTGTCGTCAGAACTCGACTACTGGGAAGACGACCTGTTCATCCAGGCCTTTTCGAGAAACTTAATCCTGGGGCCGGAACTCTATGGCAGCCCCTGGTTCCTGCGAGACGACGAGTACCCGAAGCTGGCGCGGATCTACAACCTCTGCCGTACCTATCGCGACATCATCATCGACGGCGTTCTTCTGCCGGAAGAAACTTACGGTCCTTCCGCCATCTCGCGCGGCAGCGATAGCACCCGAATCGTCGTGCTTCGCAATCCCACGTGGGAACCGGTCACGTATACGGTGAAGCTCGACGAGTCGATCGGCCTGAAGTGCGACAGTACGATCCAAGTGCGGCGGCTGCACCCGTCGGAAGAGAATCTCGGCACGTTCACGCCGGGCCAGTCGGTGAAGGTTACCGTCCCGGCGTTTCGCGGTTTCGTGATGATTGCCTCG
>DATLAN010000250.1:0-4387 GCA_035527455.1 Thermoguttaceae bacterium | reverse complement strand
GAACTCGCCCGGGTCGGTCGAAAGGTCGTAGAGTTCCCGCTCGGGTCCGTGGGCGGCGTCCATCCGCGTGTGATACGTGTACTTGTACGGGCCGCGGCGGAGCATGGCGTAGCCCGAGGCGATGTTGTGGGCGTAGTACTCGCTGACGGCCAGATCCTTCCACTCGGCGTCGGCGTGGTCCATCCACGGGCAGAGCGAATCGCCGTTCCAGTCGTCGGGCACGTCGCCGCCGCCGAGTTCGGCGATCGTTTGGACCAGGTCGACCATCGAGCAGGCGCCCGTGCGACGCTGGCCGCCGGTCCAGCGCTGCGGCCAACTGACCAGCAGGGGGATCCGCGCGGCGTGTTCGTAGAGGCAGTTTTTCCACCACAGCCCGTGCTCGCCCATGTTCTCGCCGTGATCGCTGGTGTAGACGACGACCGTGTTGTCGGCCACGTCGCTTTGCCCCAAGGCGTCGAGCAGCAGGCCGACCTGGTGATCGAACCATTGGGTCAGCCCGTAGTAGAGTTCGCGGCCTTTGTTGACGATCGCCTCGGGCACGGCCCAGTTGGCGAATCCGGCGCGGAGGTGTTTGTAGTTGGTGGCCATTGCGTCGAGGTGGCCCGGGGGGATTTCGGGCATGGCGACGCGGTCTTTGTAGGCGTCCCAATAGGCCTGCGGCACGATCAGCGGAAAGTGCGGGGCCAGATAGCCGGCGAACAGGAAGAACGGCCGCTCGGACCGCTGGCGGGTGGCGAGGAAATCGAGCACGCCGGCGGTGACCTGGCGGTCGTGGGCCAAAATGCTCGACTCGCCGGCGTGGAAGTCGTTGAACCGCGCGGAGAGCTGGTTCGGATCGCCCGGCAGATCGTCGGCGTCGCGTCGCCCTCCGCGGCCGGTTTTGTGGCTGTTGTTGCCGATTTTGGCGATTTCGGTGAAGCCGTATCGCCGCGTGCGGTCGTAATGCTGCTTGCCGCAGAGCAGCGAATCGTAGTCGGCGGCGGTCATCACCCGGGCGATCGACGGATAGTCGTCCGAGGGCAGCCAGCAAGCGTTGTTCCAGGCTCCGGTCCGCGAGACGTACTTGCCGGCGGTGAAGGCCATCCGGGAAGGCACGCACAGGGGCGAGTTGGTATAGCAGTTCTCGAAGGCGATGCCGCGTTGGGCGATGCGGTCGAGGTTGGGGGTCTGGACGATCCGGTTCCCGTCGCAGCCCATCACCGAGGCGTTGTGCTCGTCGGACATGATCACGAGGATATTGGGCCGCTGCTGGGGCCGCGGGGCTCGCGCCAAGGCGGGCGTCGCGGCCGCCGCCACGGCCGAGCCGGCCGCCGTCCTGAGAAACGTTCGTCGTCGCATGGTCATGGCAGATGCTCCTGGTCTTTCCGCGGAGGGGTGGGTCGGGATCATGCCGCCATTCTAACAAGCCAGCCGGCCGGGCGGCAAGATTCCGCGGCAAGCCGAATGCCGAATGCCGAATGCCGAATGCCGAATGCCGAATGCCGAATGCCGAATGCCGAATGCCGAATGCCGAATGCCGAATGCCGAATGCCGGATGCCGGAACTGCGCTGCGCTTGTTCCGGCCTACACGGCTACGCGTCTTTTCGTTTTTCGGTCGCGGGTTGAAGCCGTCGGGGTCTTCCGGTAAAAAGGGGATTCGGTTGCCTTTTCCCCGGCTGCCGGGCAAGTCACCCAGAAGGATACCTGCGAGCCATGTCCGAGATCGTACGCTTTTCGGTTTCTCTGGAAGACGATCTGCTGGAGCAGTTCGACCGTTACTGCCGGGAGCAGCAGTTCGCCACCCGCAGCGAGGCGGTCCGCCAGTTGATCCGCGAGACGCTCACGGCCCACGCGTGGGAGTCGGAGTCGGCCGACGCGGCCGGCACGCTGACGTTGGTTTACGACCATCACCGGGCGCAACTCGGCGACCGGCTGACCAGGCTGCAACACGACCACGCGGAAATGGTGGTCTCGACGCTCCACGCCCATCTGACGTGCGACCTTTGCCTGGAGGTGATCGTGTTGCGCGGCCCAGCCGGCAAGCTGAAGGAGATCGCCGCGCAGCTACGCGGCCTCAAGGGGATCTACAAGGGCGAGCTGGTGATGGCCAGTGCCCAGGGGCGGCCGACGCACGAGCACTGAGAGCGACAATCGCTAAGCTAGCACCGCTGAGCCCGAGATTCGAGACCACCACCACAACAATCAGTATGGATCCGTTAATGGGTGTCGGCAAGCCCCTCGGAATGCGCGAATTCCGGCCTACCCGACGTGGCCCTGTGCTCTCGACGGGCCTGTGTCCGTGATCTGCCGGCGCAGACGCTCGAACTCCTCGTGGTTGCGGAAGTGGATCGCGATCTTGCCGCGGCCGCGGGCGTTGTGGGTGATCTTCACTTTCAGACCCAAGGCTGCCCGGAGTTCCTGTTCCAGCGCAGCCAAGTGGTCGCTTGGGGGGCGGCCGGGGCGGGACGTGCGGCCGTCGGAACCGACCACGCCCAGCGACGGGCCGTCGGCCGCTTCGATCGTCTCTTGAACGAGCCTCTCCGTCTGGCGGACGTTCAAACCCTCCTGCTGAATCCGCGCGCAAAACTCGATCTGCTCCCGTTCCTCGCCCAACGGCAACAGCGCCCGGGCGTGGCCCTGGGTGATCTTCCGCCGCCGAAGCGCCTCGCGGACCGGCTCGGGCAGCTCCAACAGGCGGATCAGGTTGGCGATCGTCGAACGGTCCAGCTTCAGCCGGGCCGCCAGTTCCTCCTGCGTGCCGCCGTATTGCTCCAGGTAACGCTGGAATGAAGCCGCCTTCTCCAACGGGCTGAGATCCTTCCGCTGCAGGTTCTCGACGATCGCCAGCTCCGCCGTCTGTCGGTCGTCGGCCTCGATGATGTTGGCCGGCACGTCGGTCCAGCCGGCCTCGATCGCCGCCCGAAGACGCCGCTCGCCGGCGATCAACTGATACCGGTCGTCGACGCGCCGCACCACCACCGGCTGCAACAGGCCGTGGGCCGAGATGCTTTCGGCCAGCGACTGCATATCGCTGGCGAGAAACTCCTGCCGAGGCTGGGCCGGATTGCTGTCGATCCGCCGAACATCGATCCGGCAGGTGCCGCCCGGCTCGGCGGGTTGCGACGCGACGGCCGCAGCAGAAGCGACATCGAGCGACGGCGGCGGGACGTCCGTCGGCGATCCCACCTCGCGGCGTCTGGGGCGTTCGGGCAGGGCGTGCGCCGGCGGAAGATAAGGCTCTTCGGTCGCGCCTCCGTAAGGACCTTCAGCCGGCAGCGGCGTTTCGATTCGCGGGCCGACTCGTCCCAAAAGGGCCTCGAGCCCTCGTCCCAATCGTTTCTGCTTAGACACGTTCGAGTACCTCCATGCACAATTCCACGTACGCCCGGGTACCGCGCGCCCGGGGTGCGTAGTCGATGACTGATTTTCCGTGGCTGGGTGCCTCCGAAACGGCCACGTCGCGGGGGATGACCGTGTCGTAGACGATCTCGCCGAAGAACTCCCGCACCTCGCGATCGACCTCGCGGGTGAGTTCGAGGGTGTGGTCGTACATCGTCAGCACGATGCCGCCGAACTCGAGCGAGTGCGATCGCCGCTCCATGACCTGGCGAATGACCTCGATCATCTGCGCGAGCCCTTCCATGGCATAATACTCACATTGGATGGGCATCAATACCTCGGTAGAGCTTGAAAGGGCCGTTGTTGTCAACCGCCCTAGCGAGGGGGGGCAGTCGATCAGAACGAAATCGTAGGCCCCGAAGCTCCGGGAAAGGTGCTGCTGCAACTGGTCGGCCTGGCGGTCGTCGTGCCGGGCGAGCGTCTCGATATCGCGAAAGCTGCGGCAGCCGGGCAGGAGTTCGAGCTGCGGGATGCTTGTGGGGCGTACCCCCTGGCGAAGGGGTATTCCCTCGGCCAGAGGGTGCTTTTCGGTCGGCTCCTGGCCCAGGCCGGTCGTGGCGTTGCACTGCGGATCGAGGTCGACCAGCAGCGTTTGCGATCCGGCCTTGGCCAGCGCGACGCCCAGATTGACGGCGGTGGTCGTTTTGCCCACGCCCCCTTTCTGGTTCGCAACGCACAGGATCCGTCCCACAACAAGCCTCCGTGCCCAAGAGCGCCGGCGAGATTCCATTTCGGCGGTCGCGGAATTGTAACCGGTGAGTGGAATTCCGGGAAATGCCAGTTTGGGGCGTGGGGCGAGGGGCGAGGGGCTGGGGAGTAACGCCCGCCGACTGCGTTCGGCGGGGTCGGTCGGGAAGCTGAATGCGTGTATTTTCCAATCGCAACCGTCACGTTTCACGTGAAACAATCGACCCCCGCGAATTACCCGTTTCACGTGAAACGCCCGTTTTCACATGATCGCGCGAAAAAGGTCCCGTGCATTTCGCAGAAACACGGCCTCGTTTCCGG
>DATLAN010000249.1:0-13269 GCA_035527455.1 Thermoguttaceae bacterium | reverse complement strand
GTTATCGTCAGGGCGGGCGAAGGGCATTTTCCGCTTTCGCCGAAAGACCCGAAGCCGGTCGTGGATTTCGTCATCAAGAATGCCCGTTGATACTTGCTTGACATCAAGCGCAAGCGGAAGCCAAGGTCCGGCAAGAGCAGCAACGACCGGAGAAACACTGGCAACAAGAATTGTAACGGGCGCGATACAACTACCCGTTGAAGGCGGTACCGGGACAAGTCGCCCGGCTGATCGTTACCATCGGTGCTGGTTAGACTCAGACTCAGAAAGGATCGCAGAATGACAACCAAGCAACAAATCGTACGGCGGTTGGCGTTGGCGGCGACGGCAGCGCGCAGAGGTGTATGGCCGAGAGACGCGGCCGCGGGAATTCTAAAAGGAGCAGCCCTTCTCGGACTGGTCGCTGTCATCGTCACCACTCTGGGAGCTGTCAAAGCGGCGCCGACAGCGATGCCGGTCAAGGGGAACGCCCCCATATCCCTGTACGGCGGCGGAGCGGCCTCCATGGACGATTGCCTCAGGAGGCAAGCCGGGGACTGCTTCCATTGGACGGGCAGCGGACAGATGACCTGGAAGGTCCAAGTCGACCGGGCGGGAGACTACGAGGTCGCCCTCAACCACGCCGCGGAGCCCGGCGCCGTTGGACAGCAGTTGCAGGTCAACAGTGGTAACAGCACGGTCAGGTACACGATGGCGAAGACCAAGGGGGTCTTCGGAGACAAGTCGTATGAAATGACGCCGATCAAGGACCGGCTCCACCTCGAGGCGGGAGCCCAGTCGATCGCGCTCAGCATCCCGGACGCGCCGAAAGCCATGGATGTGCTCGATTTTCGCAGCTTGGAGCTGATTCCCGTCGCCGCCAAGGCGGCCATCGAGGCGGATCGACAGGAGGCGCAGCGTGCGCGGGCCAGCACGGACTGGCTGGTCAAAGCCGGTTACGGGCTGATGTTCCATTGGACCTCCCAGAGCATCGGCAAGGACGGAACCCACAAGCCGTATGCCCAGGCCGTTGACGACTTTGACGTCAAACGCTTTGCGGACATGGTGGAAGAGACGGGAGCGGGCTACGTGTTTCTCACGATCGGCCACGCCGAGTCCTATTGTCCGGGACCGATCAAAGCCTGGGAGAAATACCACCCCGGCAAGACAACTCGGCGCGACCTGATTGCCGAGATGGCCGATGCGCTCAACGCCAAAGGCATCAAGCTGATGTGCTACTTGAACGTGGCCAGTCTCGCCGGATACCCGAGGTCCGGCGAAGAGGAGTTCACCCGGACCATGACCGAGGTCGTGACGGAGTTCGGCGAGCACTACCAGGAAAAGGTAGCCGGCTACTGGTTCGACTGCTGCTATCAAGCCAAAGAGAAATACCCTGGCTTCTCCTTCCGCGAGTTTTTTAAGACCTGCAAAGCGGGGAACCCGAATCGCATCGTTGCGCTGAACTCCTGGATCTACCCGAACGTCTCCGAATGGCAGGAGTATTGGGCTGGGGAAACCGCCAGCCCCGTCGGGTTGCCGCTCAAGGGCACTACCCAAGAGCACGGCCCCGGCGCGGGATTGCGCTACCACGCCCTGCTAATCATGGAGCCTTATTGGGTGCAGCAGAGGGTTGAAATGCCGAGACCTCGGTTCACGGCCCAACAGTTGGGGGATTACATTGGCCAGTGCAAGGCCAACGGCGGCGCGGTGACGATCAACCTCGGTATCTATCAGGATGGCACGGTGGATCCCAATGCCATTAATGTGCTCAAGGAAGTTCGCAAGCGAATTCGAAAACCGTCGAATTCGACTCCTGTACAGCGCGAACACCACAGAGAGGGGTAAACACATGCTGACATTGCGATTAGTATAGCCGTATCGTTGCTTGCTGCAGGCGGGACTGTTGCTGACGCAGAAGTGACTCCGGCGACTCTCGAATGGCTTCAGCAGATCCTGAAGTCGTATGAGCGCCCCAGCCCCATCACGCGATACGTAAAGCAGACCCGTGGGACCAGTTGCCATCTCTGCGAATACGCTGGCTTCGTGATGCGGAACGGACACCGATACTGCGAGGCCCACCGCCTGTTTCATGTCTCCGAGAATCCGCCACCGGAATGCCTCGGGCCGGAATACCTCGTAGTCCTGTGCGCCACCTGTCATCGTCGAATGCATTACGCCGATGTCGGGGAGCCAGGTCGGGAAGCGGAGGGTTGGCGAGTTGACGTGGATGGCGAGGAGGCCCTGTTGCGCGTCGGACACATCGACCCGAGCGGTCTCGTGCGCCCGCCTTTTGACCAAGAGCGTTCCGAAAACCCGTGACGCGTGAGACTCGTCAGAAAAGGACCGGAATCTCGGACTGAACGCCGGGGCTCACGCGGACTCTAATGGGGGGAATAAAAGCGAGGTTCTGTGTGTCAGAATCCCCATACGTTTTCTCGGAATGTGCCTTCCGCGGTGATTCGGGCCAAAACGGCCGGCGGCGTGCCCCAAATATCGAACCTCTTCCGGAAATCTCTGACCGGGTGGGAACACAGCTGTCGACCTCTCTGGCAAGAGTGTCTATCGGCGGTGGCCTTGCTCGGATAAGATGTTGTCGGTAGAGGGTCTGTGACCAATGGGCGGCTGTTCCAATCGGCTCTGCCAAATCCATCGATTTACCGAAGGAGGAAGCTGGACGCGTACTTGTTCGCGCTGCCAAGATGTCTGGCAGAAGAATTATTTCGTCCGTTCCGCCAGAATACACACAGCAATAGTGGCCGTTCGTGGCGGTCGCTTAGCTCAGGCCTACGCAGTGCAAGGAGAACTCGATTGATGCATATATCAAGCGGTGTCGCCCGCTTTGACCTAGTGCGAATGATGGAGTTCTGGTTGGGGCTGGCGGCCGTTTTCGTCATCTGCTTCGCCGCTGAAGCCAAAGCCGCCCAGCGCGATCAGGCAAGCCGTGAGCCGCCTGCAGAAGACCGTCAACTCCTGGAACTCTTCGATGAGGCGCTCCCGGAAGGGGCTCAGTGGCAGGCCAAGGAGCCCGAGGATATCGTTCGCGACGGGGGCGGCTTCGCTGGCGATCGGTGGGCCTATATGCGAACCCGCGACAACAATGTTTCGATTTCGGGCCTAGCGATCAGTATCCGGGAGAATCCGGAGCCTGGCGAGTACCGTTACTTGTCCTTCGCGTGGCAGAAGTGGGGCGGCGGACAGATCGCGTTGCAGATCGACAGGAACGTTGCAGAAGACGACGAGCGTCGGCGCGGCAAACTGTATGGCTACCGATTCGATGCCGGCGAAGGTCCCGCGGTCGAAGGTCAGTCGCTGCGATTGTCGGAGGTCGTGCCGAGCCAATGGACCGAAGTCACTCGCGACCTGTGGAAAGACTTTGGCGACTTCACGCTTACGGGCGTTACCTTCATAAGTGTCGAAGGTCGAGATGCGGCGTTCGACCGCATCTACCTGGCCCGGGCCCTGACCAACTTCGAGGCGATGCCCCCGTCCTACCGTGAGCTGGGACTTGCCGAACAATCCGGAAAGGACGCACGGGTGTCGGCGGCGCCGATCCTACCGGCGCAGGTTGCTGCGCCGATCGACGTTGGCGATTTGGATGAGGCGACCACGGATTCTCCTCTGGCCAACCCCGCCGGCGATGCGCCAGTTGTCCTGCACTCGGATGTCAATACTCAGGAAGTGTCGATCGACTGGGGCGAGCAGATCATGGCCGGAGGCTGGACGATGATCCCGCTGCTCGTGCTGTCGGTGGCCGGAGTCGTGATCGGCGTCCAACGGCTGTTGACCATTCGTGTAGGCCTTATTGCCCGGCCGCCGCTTCTCCCGCGACACGTCCCGTCGCGGCTGGCTCTACATCAACACCTGGTACATGATCGGCCCGTGGTACAACTTTGGACGTAGCGACTTCGCGATCATCCACCCACCCGAGTTGAGCATTGATTTCGACGCCGTCTACGCCGATGGCCAGCGCGGCGTCGCAGTCGCCGAACGCGACGCGCATCCCATCGAAGTCCGCGGCGACAAAGTAGCGCTCGACGGCACGCTCCGCTGGAAGTTCATGCAGAGCGAGTCGATCCACAACGTCCCGCCGGTCACGATCGACTGGTCCACCTACTACGCCTACACCGAATTGTACTTTGATGAGCCGGCGATCATGTACGTTGCCGTGGGCACCGACGACAGCGGCAAGGTCTGGATCAACGGCGAAGAAATCTGGCAGGACCAGGGCATGAGTTGGTACAAGATCGACGAACACGTTCAGCCCTTCCGTTTCAACCGGGGCGTGAACCGAGTGTTGGTCCGCCTGGAGAACGACGGTGGCGGCGCAACCGGTTTCAGTTTCCTGGTATGCCCACCCGACGTGATCAGTCTGAGCGAGAAGAAGTAGGCTAGACCATCGAGTCAAGGGCCTTAGCCGTAGTCGCGAGCCATTCGCTGATGATTCGGTGCTCTCAAACGCGATCGTTTGACGTGAAGTCGACGCCACCGAGGCGGCGAAACGCATTTTGCCTGCCGGCTCAGGTCACATCGGCCAACGCAGATTCCCAAGAAACGTATGGCCAAGGTGCGACACACCAACAAACCACCGTATTTTCGGACGCTGTCGTGGCCTTGGCGTATGCCCCTACTGGGGAATTCTACATGGCGGGCGTCGGCTCAATTCGCCAGAGACGAATCGACGGCAATCCGGCGTTCCGAAAATGGAATATTGGACGAGACTGCTCTGGCTATCTATAATCTTTCAGTTCTTCCGGAGTCTGTGACATTCCACTCCAAAGGGGTAGATTGGACGCAGTGCCCAGAGAAGAGTTCGTAGGCTGCATATACTTCAATGTGCCGACTGGCGGGTCCACATTGTGAGCGTCGAATTTCAACCACAATTCCAGGAGAGATCATGACAAGAACGACTTTCTTCGCTCTTGTAATAACGAGCTGCCCGGTGCTGTGTATCGCCGCGTCCGTGTTCGCCCAGGATCGCCCCACACCCACTGGAGACCAGAAAATGCAAACCACAAAACCGATTAAGGAAAACTCTGAGGCCGATAGCAAGTGCCCGGTGATGACCGGAACGGCCGTAACCCAGAGACACACGGCGGCTGGGGCCTTGTCGAATAGAGACTGGTGGCCTAATCAGTTGAACTTGCAGATCCTTCATCAGAATTCGGCCAAGAGCAATCCGATGGGTGAGGATTTTAATTACGCCGAGGAGTTCAAAAAACTCGACCTGGATGCCGTGAAGAAGGACATCAATGCGTTAATGACGACGTCACAGGACTGGTGGCCAGCCGACTACGGGCACTACGGGCCGTTTTTCATTCGAATGGCTTGGCACAGCGCGGGTACTTATCGCGTGACCGATGGCCGCGGTGGCGCATCGTACGGCACGCAACGCTTTGCGCCCCTTAACAGTTGGCCCGACAACGCCAACCTCGACAAAGCTCGTCGGCTGCTCTGGCCAATCAAGCAGAAGTACGGCCGGAAAATCTCATGGGCCGACCTGATGGTCTTATCCGGTAACTGCGCCCTCGAGTCGATGGGGTTGAAGACCTTTGGATTCGCTGGAGGTCGCGAAGACGTTTGGGAGCCGCAAGAAGACATTTACTGGGGGCCTGAGAGCAAGTGGCTTGCCGACAAACGTTACACCGGTGACAGAAAACTCGAAAATCCTCTCGCCGCCGTTCAAATGGGCTTGATCTACGTGAACCCCGAAGGACCGAACAGTAAGCCGGATCCGCTCGCCGCAGCCAAGGACATTCGGGAAACGTTCGCCCGCATGGCGATGAATGACGAGGAGACAGTTGCCCTCATTGCTGGCGGACACACACTCGGAAAAGCTCATGGTGCAGCCAGTCCGGAAAAGTACGTCGGTCCTGCACCCGAGGGAGCCAGCCTCGATGAACAAGGCCTTGGCTGGAAGAATACTTTTGGAAAGGGCAATGCTGGCGACACGATCACCAGTGGCCTGGAAGGGGCCTGGACTTCCACCCCGATACGGTGGTCAAACGGATACTTCGATAACTTATTTGGCTACGAATGGAAACTGGTGAAGAGTCCGGCCGGTGCGTGGCAGTGGACTCCTACGGATGCGTCTGCAAAGGGGACTGTGCCGGACGCTCACGATCCGTCTAAGTCTCACGCCCCAATGATGTTCACGACAGACCTCGCACTGAAGATGGACCCGGCTTATGCAAAGATTTCGAAGCGGTTCCACGAGAACCCGAAGGAGTTCGCCACTGCCTTCGCCAAGGCATGGTACAAACTGACGCACCGCGACATGGGGTCCGTCTCGCGGTGCCTCGGGCCACTGGTTCCCGAACCGCAATTGTGGCAAGACCCTGTCCCTGTTGTCGATCATGAATTGATCGAAGATCAGGACATCGTTGCTCTCAAGGGCAAGATACTCGCAACGGGGCTTTCCAGTTCTCAACTGGTTTCAACCGCGTGGGCATCAGCGTCAACGTTCCGCGGGACCGACAAGCGTGGTGGTGCTAACGGAGCACGCATTCGCCTCGCCCCACAGAAAGACTGGAAAGTCAACAATCCTGGCGAACTGGCGAAGGTCTTGCAGATTCTTGAGAAAATCCAGAAGGAATTCAACAGCTCGCAGTCTGGCGGCAAGAAGGTTTCGCTGGCGGACCTGATCGTTCTGGCTGGGTGTGCCGGCGTTGAGGAAGCTGCGAAGAAGGCAGGGCATGACGTGAAGGTTCCCTTCACGCCCGGGCGCACCGACGCGTCGCAGGAAATGACGGACGTGAAGTCATTCGCCGTGCTCGAACCGACCTCAGACGGGTTCCGCAACTTCCTCGCCCGTGAGATCGACAGACCAGCCCAAGAGTTGCTGATTGACCGAGCGCACCTGCTCACGCTCACTGCTCCGGAGATGACCGTTCTCATCGGCGGCATGCGGGTCCTGAATGCCAACTCTGGGAACTCCCAACTTGGTGTCTTCACCAAACGACCTGAGACGTTGACCAATGACTTCTTCGTGAACCTGCTGGACATGAGCACGGAATGGCAGAAGTCCCCCGTATGCGAGTACTTTTTCGAAGGACGGGACCGCAAGACGGGTAAGGTCAAATGGACTGCCAGTTCCGTTGATCTCGTATTTGGTTCGAACTCGCAACTTCGAGCCATCGCGGAAGTCTATGCCACTGACGACTCACAGGAGAAGTTCGTGCGTGACTTCGTGGCTGCCTGGAACAAGGTAATGAATCTTGATCGATTTGACCTTGACCCAGCTCTGCGAAAGGGATCTAAGCCGTTGGCACTCCGTCAACGCTAAGAATTCGGTTTGGATTGTCAAGCCCGATAGAGGAATCAGGTCCGCCCGGCGTCTCACTGGTCAGAATGTCGTTTCGGACTCGTTTTTTCGTCGGTTGAGAACCTGAGTCACACGCGACCTACTGACACCGAGAAACCGGGCACACCAGAACCTTCCACGCTTGTCCTTCTTGCCACCGGCGGCGTCGGTCTTGCCGGGTACGGCTTGCGGCGGCGAAGGCAGAAGCATTCCTTGTCCCGTGCCAGGGAACCTGCTTCCGGCGACGACCAAGACGACGGTCCGGCCATTCTGTGCATGCCAAATCGCTGCCCAGTAGCGACACGGCGGGCAGCTTGACCAACTCGCCGAGCGGCGTTCGTGGCACTAGCCTACTAGGCTTTCCCGGTCATGGATCTGCCACGGCAGCCGGTCTTTTCTTGGTCGGCGGCGTGATTTCTCAGGAAGTCATACCTTTCTCGGGACTCGCATCAATCGACCCTTTGATGAGACGCGAACTCATGGCCGCCTGCGTTGTCGGAGTTCGCCATGCCGAATTGACCGCTAGCGGGGGCTGACCAAGAGGCTGTAAAGGGCGGTCAGAAAGCGTAGGTATCGGGCGCTACGTTTTTCGCCCGCCCGCCGCTACGCTTTCTGTCCGCCCTTTACAACGATCGGCCACGAAAGACACTCGGCTATCGAACCCCGCGAGAAGTGATGAGGGAGTAAACATCCCTCCACCCCCTGCGGGCTTCAGAATTGAATCCGCCAATCAATTGAAAATAGAAAATGGCGTTCTGGGATAGTCTTGAACGCAAAGGCCGCCTACGATGCGGCCTTTTCTATTTCGGGGCGTGGCTCGTCGGGTTTGACGCCGTACTTCTGCTGCCTCGCCCGGCCCCAAGGGCAACCGCCAAGAGTGACCAGCGTCTCAATTCGCAGAATGAAGCGGGCCAGTCGGTTTCCCTTTCTGGCTCGGGTACAGATCGGGCAACGGGATTCACAGAAATCGGGATCGAACTTGGGCAATGTCACACCTCCATCACGTCCGTCGTTTCATACCGGGTAGCAACAAGAAGCGGAAAGCGGCCACCCAGAATCTTGCGATGGGTTGCCAGGGCCAGCTTCGGCGTGTTGTTGTCCTGAGAAAGATGAGCCAGACATGCCCACTTCATCCGTCGGACGGCTGACTGCAAGACCTCAGCGGCCTCGAAGTTGGAAATGTGTCCGCCAGGGCCTTCAATACGCTCTTTGAGCCAACCGGGATAGCTGCCGTCGGCCAGCATGTCGGGGTCGTAATTGCTCTCCAGCAGCACGGCGTCCAACGAGCCGATGGCCGCTTCCAGGTCGGCAAAGACGTGCCCCAGGTCGGTCAAGATGCCCAACCGGTGCAGGCCGTCATCCACCACGAACACCACGCCGTCCACGCCATCGTGCGGGGTAGCGATGGTTTCGACCTTGATCTTGCCAAACCGCAGGGTTTCACCAGAACGAAAGTGGCGTAGGTCTCCGATCTCGCCCAGTCGGTATCGGTTCGCCGCCTCGTAGGTCTCGGCAGTGACGTAGACTGGCAAGCCGAACTTGCGGTGCAGAATGCCCATGCTGCGGGAGTGGTCAACGTGATCGTGGGAGATCAGGACGGCATCCACGCCCTTCACGTCCCGGCCATGCTGGGCCAGCCGTTCCTGCACCTGGATTCCGCTGATCCCGGCGTCGAACAGCAATCGGACGCCACCTGCTTCGACGTAGATGCAGTTGCCGTTGCTGCCGGATTGGAGGGAAATGACCCGCATGGCCGTATTGTACCGCACGGCTACGGATCGTGGGAATGGGCAGTCGCTTCGCTGCTACAAACGGTGCAGAACTCCCGGCTCACATCACGGCCTCTCTGTGCCGTACTCTCTGGCTAAATCCGGGTAGATGTCGATTTCCGGCTTGGTCTTCCCATTCCACTCGAACACGCCCGCACCGCCCGGCCCGCCTTTGGTGGGTTCCCAGAAGAACGTTCCCAGCCCCTTGCCGTTGGGAAGGCCATGCACGATGTCGTTGATTTCCTGAATGTGCGGGGCGGCGTACTCCACCACCATGATCGTCTGCTTGTACCGGCCAGCGAGATCGGTCAGGTTGGCCTTCAGGTCGGCCAGCGTCCCGTGCCACCGGGGATAGTAGGACTGGCCGATGATATCGAACTGCACTTCCTTGGCCAACACCTTGTCCAAGAACGACCTGGACTGAGCGTTCTGCCCGCCCCATGCAAGGTGCAGCATGATCTTCACCGAATGGTCTGCCTCTCTGGCCCCGGCGATCCCGGCCTTGATGAGACCGCAGAACGTGTCCCAGTCGCCCGATTTCCATACCTGCCCATCGGGCCAAAGGAAGCCGTTGCTGATCTCGTTGCCGATCTGCACCATGTCGGGAGGCGTTCCCTGTTCCTTCAGTGCGGCCACTACGTCTTTGGTGTAGTCATGCACTGCCTTCTCCAGCTCATTGCCGTGCAGGCGTTGCCATGCCTCGGGCTTGGTTTGGTGGCCCGGATCGGCCCAGGTATCGCTGTAGTGGAAGTCCAACAGAAACCCCATGCCCGCCGCTTTGACTCGCTTGGCCATTTGCAGGGTGTGGTGAAGATCGCAGTATCCCTTCTCGGAGTACCCCTTTTCCGCTCTGGGATTGTTGAAGACCCGCAGCCGAATCCAGTTGAACTTGTGGTCCTTGAGGATGGTGAAGATGTCCTTGTTCACTCCCTGATCGGAGAACCGCACCCCTTCGTCTTCCTGCTGTTGCACCCAGGAAATGTCGGCACCGAGGACGAAGGCGTCGTCAACCGGCGGTCGCTCGGCAGCAGGTGCGTAGGATGGAACCACCGGGAGGACGAGTAGTGCCAGGAGGATTGCGTATCTCATTCCGGTTCTCCCCAGGACAACCTGTGCCACAAGTCTTGGACGGCACCGGCACGGCCAGAGTTCCGTGGCCGGGATCATTCCACATAGTGTATAATGGCGTCAAGTCGTTAGTCGTGCAAGAGTTCCGGTATGCTCAACCTCAAGCCCCTCGTCCACGCCATCCTTGAAGATTACGCCTTGCCCAGGGACGGCACGCACGGCGTTTCGCACTGGGCCAGGGTGTTGGAGAACGGGCTGCGGCTGGCTCAGGAAACCGGGGCCAAGATCGAAGTCGTGCAACTTTTCGCCGTGTTCCACGATGCCCGGCGTGTCAACGAAGGCACCGACGACGGGCATGGTGAGCGTGGTGCCGAGCTGGCCGTCGCCTTCCGGGGCGACTGGTTCAACCTGCCTGCCCACGATTTTGATCTGCTCTATAAAGCCTGTGCCGGCCATACCGATGGTGGCACCGATGGTGACATTACGATCCAGACCTGCTGGGATGCTGATCGGCTCGATCTGGGGAGAGTTGGCATTGTCCCCGCTCCCAAGAAACTCTGCACGCCGACCGCCAAGACTTGGGAGATGATCCGGTGGGCCGATGGGCGAGCCTGTTTCGAGGTGGTGCCAGAACTGGTGGAAAAGGAGTGGGGAATTGACACGGAGGGATGGGCAAAATGAAAACCCTCTACCTTGTAGACCGAGGCACGCCGACCTTTGACCAAACCAGAGCGACCATCGATGTCGTCTGTGCGGGCGACAGCATCACCGGCTGGAATAACTTCGACCCGACCGATTCCTGGCCCTACCCGACATATCCCCAGTTCCTTCAAGCCCACTGCCGGGAACTGGGCCTGACGGTTTCGGATTGCGGGATCGCCGGGGAAGTCAGCCAGAACGGAGTTGGACAGGTTCGTGATTATCTCGACCTTTTCCCCAACTCCCGGTACTTCATCATCGGCTTCGGCACCAACGACCTGGGGACGTGGCCGGACACGGAACGGACAAGCCGACGCATCCTAGAGAACCTTGTCCTGATGATCGAGGCCGTGCGGGTAAAGGGCAGGCAGCCGATCCTCTTCAACGTGCCTTATGCGAACGAGGCCATGTTCTCTCCGAGGATTGCCAGCGGGCTGCACGCCAAGCGGGACTACCACAATGCCCGGCTGAAGGATTATTGCGAGCAGCACGGCATTCCCTTGGCCGATGTCTGCTCACATCTGCGGGACGAACATTTTGGAGACGAGTTGCATCCCAGCGAGGCCGGTGCGACAATCATAGCGGCGGAAGTGTTCAAGGTGCTGAGCACGGTCCACAAGGGAGGCACGAAATGTTGAAGCAACTTGCGGTGCTGGTGCAAATCGGGGCAGTGAGCAGTGCCGACACGCCTGCCCGCTCGGCAAATTCCAAAGGGGTCGAAGATGCCCGACGAGACCAAGCCGTGGCGATACAGGGAGAAGGCGGTGAAATATCTGACCAGGGCGATGAAGGATTTTGAGAGGGGTAAACATGAAAGTTCTGAAGAGAACAAAAGCCTTTGAGGTCCGACTTTACGTGGGCTCACGCAAGGGCTATGGAGAGGAACAATATCCGGCCCACAAAGTTGTTCAGGCCATTTCAGAGTTTCAGGTAAGCACTAGGCACGACGAACCGCCCATCCCCGTCCGTCTGAGCCCGACGACATTCGTGAGCAAAGACTACGTGGAGGAGGGCTGGGAAATCGCCGTAGTACGCTACCCCTTGCGGGACGACTCGGACGAGGACATTATCCAATGGGCCGGTGAACTGGCAGCCGTGCTGATGAAGCGGTTTCAGCAAGAGCAGATCAGTGCCGTGATACGGGATGAACTTGTGGTTTTCGCCAAGGAGTGAAGCCGGGCGGCAGCAGGTGACGCATGGGCGATGACCTATTGGGTCCATGTTCCAAGCGTCCTGGTAGGAATCGGGTATAATACCGACAGATTGGAGTCAGCATAGATTCGGCCCGTCTTGGGCCTCACAAGAACTATTTGGTCGTCTCGGCAGCCCGCCTCCACACGCAGCGGGCCTCCTTCACGCACCAGTTCACCGCTTCTATGGGGAGAGGCGGTATGGGAAACTGACAAGTCAGATTGGCGAGACTCACGGGCGGTATACTTCTCAATCAGCCGACACAATTGATCTTGCTTCAATGCCGTTTCACGGTCCTCGGCGGCAAACGATTTGGCCACGATCATCAGCAAGACCGCAGCGACGACCAGGACGACGCCCAAGCAGCCCGACCTTGAAGGGGCGGCGATTCGGCGATCTGCGGCCAGGGCCTCGATGAAGTCCTTGGCTTCCTTGAGTCCGACGCCGGTCTTTTCACGGTAGAGCTTGATGGCATCGATCTTCCGTCCCTGCTCCAAGAGGGAAACAATCTCGCTCTCGAACGGCACATCACCCTGTTCCCTTGAAGGCAGCGATGCACCCCGCATCAGGGATTCGACCGCATTCTTGGCTTCCGCCAGCCCGGCCCCGGTCAGTTCCCTGTATCGCTTGATCGCCTCGATCTTGCGGCCAGCGGCGACAAGGGCTTGCAGTTCGGCATCACGGTTTGCGTCATCGGTTGGCATGGTCATGCACCTTTGTCATTCACCCGCCGAGTTCCTTTGTCAGTTCAGCCCGTCGCCGTTCAAGGGCAGCCAAGCGGGTTTTCAGCTTCCGGGTCTCCTTGTTGATGTCGGCCAACTCCTTTTCGAGCTTCTTCTTTTGCAGGTGATCCCGACCACTCTTCTCGCCAACCAGGGCCTCGACTTCGTGCCGCAGTAGCCGAAACCACGGGTTGCCGTGTAGGTTGGCTTCCCGGAACTGCAACTTGCCCGCCCGCATAGCCGCAAGAATCTCCTGTTGGGTCAGCCCGAACTCCTGCCGGGCGGACTTATCGCTAAGCGTGGCTCCCTTCTGTGTCCATATTGCGATGTCTTCGTACATGGGTCATTTTTCCAAGTCCGATTCAGGCGGCAGCGGTTCATTTGGCCGAACCCCGTACTTTCGTTGTCTTGCTCGCCCGTGGGGACAACCGCCGAACGTCACCAGCATCTCAATGGCTTGGACGAAGCGGGCAAGCCGGTTGCCTTGTCGTGCCCTGGTGCAGATCGGGCATTTCTTTTCACAGAAGTCGGGATCACCCAT
>DATLAN010000248.1:0-2040 GCA_035527455.1 Thermoguttaceae bacterium | reverse complement strand
CGTAGAACGATTCGTTCTTGAACTCGATACTCGGCTTGCGGGGCCGCTTCTCTTCGGCGGCGGACGCGGAGCCGACGGCCGTCAGTCCGATGCCCGCCGCACCGGCCGTTTTGAGCATCGCGCGGCGACTGATGTGGTTGTCTTGCGTCATGATGGGACCTTTACTTTTCGCTCTTTTGAAGGAACTCGATCAGCGTGCCCTCGAAGTTGATGAAACCGACCTTGGCGCCTTCGAAGGGGACGAACGGCTCGATGAACCAGATCTCCTTATCGAACTCGGCCATCTTGGCTTCCACGTCGTCGACCTTGAAGGCCAGGTGCGTGGTGGTGCGGAGCAATTCGGGGGCCTCGCTGTCGGGCATCCAGCGGCACCATTCGATGCCGAAGGGGTGCTTCTCCGGGTCGGTGATGTAGACCTTCGATTCCTCGAGGTAGGTCTCGTCCTCCTGCTTCTTGGTCGTGGGGATGCCCGCGTGATGGAAGGCGATCTTCTGCGGCTTCTTCGCGCCGCGGGGACCGGCGGCCTGCAACTCGCCGGCCGTCATGCCCGCCAGAGCCAATCCCAAACCGGCGCTACCCGTCTTCAGCACGTCGCGCCGACTGACGGTTTCCTTTTTCATGGTCATTCCTTACTCGCTGAATAGTGATTGTCGGTGGTTTCTTCCGAATATCGTCTGAGTGTATGTGCGGCGACTTGGGGAGTCAAGTTTTCGGGCTGGAACTCGTACTGGGAAGTCGTGCCGGGTTTATTGAACTATAGGTTCGCGATGGCGGTGCTCCGCCGGCACAACACCCGGGAGGTAGTAGGCATACCACTTGGTGGTCATATCGTAGCCGTCTTGCTCCGCAAGACGAAGCTCCATCTTGCGGAGCAAGATGGCTACTATATTCCGACAACGCCTGGACTTGCACGGGCGAGTATGGCAGAGTAACAGTGATGAATATGCCGTTTCTGTCACTGACAATAGCCAACCGCAATCCATTCGAAGGGGAGATTCCAATGACGATCCGACCATTCCGGGCGATCACGCTGGCCGCCGTGTGGGCACTGATGTTGGTCCCGTCGGCCGTTTTCGGCGCGGAAGCCGACGATTCGACGCCGCCGGCCGCGCAGAAAGAGTCGCCCAAGCAAGAAGAAGCCGCCAAGCCCGACCCGTACGCCTGGAAGAATCTCTTCGACGGCAAGACGCTCCAGGGCTGGAAGGTGCCCAAGTTCGGCGGCGAGGGCGAGGTCTCCGTCCAAGAGGGCGAGATCATCCTGGAGATCGGCAACTCGATGACCGGGATCACTTACACGGGCGAGGTGCCGCAGGACAACTACGAAATCGAACTGGAAGGCAAGCGGGTCGACGGCGTCGACTTCTTCTGCACCACGACCTTTCCCGTGGGCAAGGACCCCTGCACGTTCGTCGTCGGCGGTTGGGGCGGCACGGTGACCGGGCTGTCGAACGTCGACTACTACGACGCCTCGGACAACCTCACCACGAAATTCTACGAGTTCAAGGACAAACAGTGGTACAAGGTCCGCATCCGCGTGACCGACGCCAAGATCGAGGCCTGGATCAACGACGAGCAGATGGTCGACCAGGAGCGCCAAGGCCACAAGTTCGACATCCGCTTCGAGGTCGAGTTGTGCAAGCCGCTGGGCATCTCCTCGTGGGACACCAAAGCGGCCCTGCGAAACCTCCGGCTGCGCAAGCTCAAGCCCTCGGAGTTCCAACCGATCGAGGAATCGGAAGAGAAGAAGGACGGTTAGCCCAGCAGCGGAGGATTGCCGAACGTCGCCGTTTAGCGGGCGGGCTTGCCCGCCGTTGCCTCGTTTCTTCGTTCCCAAGCTCTGCTTGGGAACGTATTTCCCCGAAGCTCCGCTTCGGCGGCAACAAAGTAGCCGTCTCGCTCCGCGAGACGGAGCCGGATCTCGCCAACCGAGAGAGCTTGGCAACCAGGGCAACGGCGGGCAAGCCCGCCCGCTAAACGCCGGGCGCTTTCCGGTTTTCACGGATTGGCCTCCAATTCCTCCAGCGTCCGGCGCAGCCACTC
>DATLAN010000247.1:0-14969 GCA_035527455.1 Thermoguttaceae bacterium | reverse complement strand
CTTTCGACCTGGTGGACTTCGTCGATTTTGCCGAAGTCGCTCCACAGCCCGGCCCCCACGGCGGCCACCGCCGCCGCGCCCAGCGAACCGGCCTCCTGGCCGACGTTGGTCTTGACGACCTTGATGTTCATCGCGTCGGCGTAGATCTGCTGCCAGAGCGGGCTTTGGCTGCCGCCGCCGACGGCCACCATCTCGTCGGCCACCCGGCAGAGCCCCCGCAGCTCGTCGATCGCCATCCGCAGGTTCAGCGCGATGCCCTCCATGGCGGCGCGGACCAGGTCGGCCTGCGTGTGGCCGAGATCCAAGCCCAGGAACGCGCCGCGGATGTGCGGACTGGCCTCCATGGAAGACCCGCCCGCCAGGCTGGGGTTGAACAGCAGCCTGTTCGCACCCGGCGGCGACTTCTCGGCCAGTGCGGTCATCAGCTCGTAGGCGCTCTTCCCGTCGCGCTCGGCCTCGGCGGCCAGGTTCGCACAGACGTGGTCGCGGACCCACTGGAACGACGTGCCCGTGGAAAAAACGCCGATCGCCGAGGTGAACATGCCGGGCATCACGTGCGTGAAGACGTACGGCTTGGCCTCGTCGTCCAAGAGCGGCTTGTCGGAGCTGACGGCCACCCAGGACGAGGAGCCGAGCGACGCGTAGACGCGGCCTTCGGCGATGTTTCTCGCCCCCAGGGCCATGCACGAATTGTCCACGCCGCCGGCCGCCACCTTGGCCTTCCGCGGCAGGCCCAACTGCTCGGCTGCCTCGGCGGTCAATTCGCCCAGAATGTGCGTCGAGGGGAGAATCTCGGGAAACAACTCCCGGGGCAGGCCGCTGGCGGCGATCAGCTCCTCGGAGTATCGCCAGCCGGTCAGGTCATACACGCCGCTGCCCGAGGCGTACGAATAGTCGGTCTTGACCTGTCCGGTCAGCTTGAAGTTGACGTAGTCCTTGGTCCCGATGATCTTGTCGATCCGGCCGAACAACTCCGGCTCGTGCCGGCGGTACCACATGATCTTGAAGACCGTGTAGTGCGGCGCCGGAAAGCCGTTGCCGGTGAGCCGATACCAGTGGACCGGGTCGACCTTCTCGAAGAACTCGGCCACTTCGGCCGCGGGCCGCTTGTCGGACCAGATGGGCGTCGACTCGCGGAGCAGGTTGCCGCCGGCGTCCAGCGGCACGCAGCCGAGGCTGTGGCCCGAGATGGCCAGGCACTCGATGGCGTCGGGCTGCACATTCCCCTCGGCCAGCAGCCGGTTCGTGCTTTCGACCACCGCCTTCCACCAATCTTCCGGCCGCTGCTCGTGCCAGCCGGCCCGGGGATATCGGGTCTCGTAAGGGACGAACGCGGCAGCCAGCAGTCGACCGTCGGTGTCGTACAGCGACGCCTTGTTTCCGCCGGTTCCCAGGTCGTAAGCGATGATGGTCATGGGGGGTAGGGGATAGGGGGTAGGGGATAGGGATTGGGGGATAGGGATTGGGGATTGGGGATTCGGGACGTTTAGCGGGCGGGCTTGCCCGCCGTTTGGTTGCGGCTCTGCCGCGTCGGAGGTTGTGGGGCACGTTTTCAACGTGCCTGGCACGATGAAATCGTGCCCCACGTTTGGTTGTCATATCTCGACCACGCCGCCGGGCAATGCCGCGCACTGTTCGAGGATTCTCACGCCCGCGGCCACGCCGATGCCGAATCGGGTGGCGCCGCGGCGGTGCATTTCCACCAGGGTCTCCAGGTCGCGGACGCCGCCGGAGGCCTTCACCTGCGTGTCATCGCCGACGACGGATTTGATCAGTGCGACGTTGTGCAGCGTGGCGCCCGATTCGGCCCAGCCGCTCCCGGTCTTGACGAACGCGGCCCCGGCGCGGACGCAGATCTCGCTTCCCCGCCGGATTTCGTCGTCGCTGAGGTAGTGGCATTCGAGGATCACCTTCACGACGGTGCCCTCGGCCGCCTCGACCACGCGGCGGATGTCCTCCTCCACGTAGTCGTATCGGCCGCTTCGGAGCATGCCGACGTTGGCCACCATGTCCAATTCGGCGGACCCGGCGGCGACCAGCGCCCGGGCTTCGGCCACCTTGATTTCGGTGGTGTGGCCGCCGCTGGGAAAGCCCACGGCTGCGGCGGGCCCCACTTCCGGGGCGTCGGCCAGCAGGACCTTCAGCTCCTCCAGGTAGCACGGCAGCACGTACGCGATCACGCAGTGGTATTTCTTCGCCTGCCCGGCAAGCTCGCGGACCTCGGCCAGCGTGTGATGGGCGCGGACCGTGCTCAGTTCGGTCATTCGGGCGATATCGTGCGTGGATAATTGCATGGGAAACTCGAAGCCAAAGTAGCCGTCTTGCTCCGCAAGACGAAGCCACATCTTGCGGAGCAAGATGGCTACTATCGATCCGCAAGCGGCTAGCCTACCATATCGTCGGCTGGGTGATCAACCCTCGGCGACGCTGAGCAGGGCCAGCGTGCCCAGGCCGTAAAACGTGTACTCGGCGTCGACCGTTTCGTCCCAAGTGCCGGCCCGAAAGCCGCCGTCGGGCCGCTGGAGCGACTCGACGAACCGCCGCACGGCGCCCGCGTCGAGCTGCGAGGCGGCATCGAGGTCGTTCATTGCCACCAGGCCGGTGAACGTGCTCAACAGGTCGGCCACGGGGATACGGGTGTTTGCCTGCAGGCCGCCTTCTTCGTTCTGCATGTCGCGCAGGAATCGCGCCGCCGCAGTCCGGGTAGGCTCGTCGAGTGCCCCGAGCATGTGCAACAGCCCGACGGCCGCGGCGGTGGGATTGGTGCCGCTGTGCCGCATCGGGGCGATTTCGACGAACCCGCCGTCGGCACGTTGGCGGCTGCGGACGAGCCCGACCATCGCCTCGGCTTCCTCCTCCAGCGGGGCGTCGACCATTTGCTTGCCGATGGCGACCAGGAACGTGTGATAGGTGCTGCCGGCTCCGCCTCGCTGGGTCTTGGCATAGCCGCCGTCGTCGCGGCGGAAGGGCTCGAAGAAATCGATCACGGTCTGTTTCCGGTCGATTCCGGCGTCGGCGAACACGTCGATCCCGGCCGCGGCCTCCAGCAACACCGCACTGATGACCAGCGAGAGGAAATCCATGCTCGGCAGCGGTTGGCCGAGCCGACTTGCGAGAAAACCGGCCGACCTGGCGGCGACGTCGTCGTCCAACGCGCCCACCACGGCCAGCGCCCGCAGGGCGAAGCTGGTGTAATACAGATCGGCGGCCCCTTGGCGCCCGGCGAACCCCCCGTCGCCGTGCTGCGCGCCGATCAGGTAAGCCGCATGCCGGGCACGCGTCTCCTGGGGCAGTTGGGCGCCGCCGGCTGCCAGTCGCAACGACAAGTTCTCCAGGTAGGACATGGTGCTCACGATGCGGGATGTTACTTGGCCGCGCCACTGCGGGCAAGCCCGCTCGCTCAACCCGGATTACTCATGCACCGTTTGTAGTGACCGCATTCATGCGGTCTTGGTAATCTGGACCCGATGAATCGGGTCACTACGAACTTCTGTGAATAATCCCGGCTGAACGGCAATTACTAACGGCTGCTAACGGCCATCGCCCAAACGTCTGCTCCATTCCCGTTCATCATTCATAATTCATCATTCATCGTTGATCGCCAGCGGCCGTCGGTCGAGGATGGCGTCGGCGAGGAAGTGGAGCAGGCGGCGGAGCGGCTCGTTGTCGATCTGCTCGGCGGTCGCCACGGCCCGCTGGTGGTGCTTGGAAACCAGCGCGGCGGCCTGGCGGTAGACTTCGGCCCGGGCGTAGAGTTCGCCGATCCGGGCGAGCGTCGCCTCGTCACGCGAGGAATGGTTGACCAGCGACTGCAATTCCTGCCGTTCCTTCCCGCCGAGACGCTCCAGGGCCAGCGCCCAGAGCACGGTCGGCCGTCCGCCCAGGACATCGGTGCCGCTTTCGCGCTTGTTCGTTTTGGTGCCCTGCCAATCGTCCAGATCGTTGAGGATCTGATAGGCCACGCCCAGGTGCCGGGAAAACCGCGCGGCCGGCTCGCGGTACGACTCGGCCGGGCCGGCCAGGCGGATGCCCGCCATCAAGGCCGCCTCGAACGCCGGTGCCGTCTTCAGCGCGTAGATCTTCAAGGCATCCAGCGGTTCGAGCCGCTTGTCGCGCGCGTCGCGCCACATCAGCTCGGCGCCCTGACCTTCGCACAGTCGGGTGTGGGCGTTGGCAAACTGCCGCAGCAGATCGACCACCACGTCCGGGGCCAGGTCTCCACGTCCGGCAGCCACCAGCCGGTATCCCAAGCCGATCAAGTAGTCGCCCACGTTGATCGCGGTGGCCGTGCCGTATTCGTGGTGGAGCGTCGCCCGGCCGTAGCGGAACGCGTCGTCGTCCTCGATGTCGTCGTGTACCAGCGAGGCCTTGTGGAAGGTCTCGATCGCCAGGGCCATGCGCTTGACGGCGTCGGGGATTCGGGCGACCTGCTCGGCCCCGGCGGCCGACGTGCCTTCGCCGCCCTCGAGGGCGTCGTAAACGGCCAGCGTAATGAAGGGCCGAAAATGCTTTCCCCCGGCGGCGAGGAAGTCGTAGGCGATCGTCTCCGTGCAGGCAATCGGGTCGAGGTTTTCGACGTCCTTCTCGTCGTGCTTCAGCGGCAGCGGTCCGCCGCGGACCCGCGGGATCAGACGGTCCAGCTCCGCCGGGTCGAACATTTGGGCGGCGCACCGCATCAGGTGCATGTACGTGCGAGTCTGTACGGCGGCCGGCCGGTGCGGCGTGTCGAGCATCCGCCCGATCCAGTCCTGTTCGGCCGACGTGTTGCGGCAGCCGTTGCTCAACAGCGGCACGGCCATGCAGGGAATCCCGGCCAGCAGGATCTTGTCGAGCGTCCTTTCCAGCACGTCGAGGCAGGAGACTCCCAGCAGCGCGTCGGCGTGGCCGCCGAGGATGATCTGCATCACGGCCGGCGAACCTTCGGCGATCAAGACGCGATACCCCTTGCGCCGGGCCTGGGAACGAAGATCCGTCAGATCGCATCGCCCGCAATCCTGGCACAAGAGGCCCGTCTCGTCGTACTCGGCCGGACAGACTTCCTCATCTCGCAGGCAGCGGGGCAACAACAGCAGGCGCCGATGGTACGGCACCGCGGCTACCTGCTCGCACCAAAAGGCCGAAGCCAAAGCGACCATCGTCCAGCCGAGAAACGCCTCGGGCAAGTTCAACCGGCCCAGCAGCGACAGCGAGTGCGTCTCCATTTCGTGCCGCGAAAGGGGCCGCGTTTTGTCCAACTCGGCGGCCAACTCGGCGGCAAGCCGCCGGATCTGCTCGCGATGATCTTTCGAGCCGGGCACCTGCTTCAGACGCTGTGTATCGCGGCCGTTGCCGGTGACCGGCAGTGTGGGCGCGGCGGCCTGGTCGGATGGTCGTCGGTGCGGCAGCGCGGTGGACAAGGTTGCGTCTTTCAGCCGGCGGGTTCAGGGGGGCAGGGGGCGGCGTTAGCGCGACACCAATCGGCGGACCGCTTCTCCGAGGGCCGCGACCGTGAAGCAAAGCGGATACAACCTTTCATAATACCATAGTTTGGCGAAGTAAAAACCGATCGGCGAGGTTTCGCGATGCCGACCTTCGGCGACCGCCGCCGTCAACCACCGTAATCCTTTCTCGATCGCGGGACGCAGCGATGGGTCGGGATGGCCCGTCAGAAGGGCTCGCACTGCCACGGCCGTCTCTTCCACGCTGGAAAGGTCCGCGTTCTCGTCCCCACTCCCTCGGCTACCCCAACCTCCGTCACTGCAATGGTTTGCGGCCAGCCACGCCCGTCCGCGCCGGGCCGGTTCGCCGTCGGTCAGATCCAGGTTTCCCAGCGCCAGCAACACCCGGGCCGTGCCGTAGACGGGGTTTTGCTCATCGCGGTGGTGCTGATTGCCAAACCACAGGGGGATCCAACTTCCGTCGGGCCGCTGCTGCTTGGTCACGTAGTCGAGACCCCTTCGGATGGCCCGGTCGACTCGGCCGTCGCCGACAAGGTCCCGCCATGCGTGAAGCGCCCGCAAGGCGTGGGCCGTCAGATCGGCACCGCTGCGGTCGAACGGCAACTTGCCCCATCCGCGACAGAACGTGGGCCAACCGCCGTCGCCGTTCTGCAAATCCAACAACCACCTCACTCCGGCCGCAGCGGCCGAATCGATTTCAGCATGCTGCGAGACGGGACCCGACTTCCGCAGCGCCGCCAAGGCCAACAGGGCGCCCGAGGTGTCGTCGGCGTCCGGGACCGCGCCGCTGAGGTCGCTCCATCCCCAGCCGCCCGGGGCGGCGTGCGTGAACGGGTGAAGCTCGCGGTGTTGGCACGAGAGCAGCCAGTCGAGGCAATCCAGCGCGCCGACGTCGCCCGTGGCCGCAGCCAGGGCATCGATGGCCAGCGTGGTGTTCCACGTGGCCAGGTTCGTGTCGATCGGCCAGGAGCCGTCTTCGCGGACCGAATCGACCAGGAACCTCATCCCCCGGCGCACCACCGGATGGTCGACGCGGCCGGTCCCGGCCAGGCTCATCACGACGAAGCTCGTCAGCGGCACGGCCTCCAGAAAACCACCGCTGGCCGGCTGCATCCGCGCGAGCGTTTCCAGGCTCTTGCTCACCGCCAGGCGACGCACCGCCCGAACGACCGGATTGCGCGGTTTGCGGTGGAAGTACCGGGCCTGGCCGACCGCCACCAGCGCGGGCACGGCGTAGCTGACGACCGGCAGCCGCAGGAAACGCAGCGCCGGATAAGGCATGCACGCCAACTCGAACGGCAGCGGGGCCACTTCGCGCCAAGGCACCAATCCGGCCAAGGCGGCGTTGGTCAGGATCGGCACGGCAAAGGTCTTGTCCTTGCCGTAACGGCGCCGCAGCCCCGGCACACCGCCCTGGCGTTCCACGTACGCTTCGGCCCGGGCACACCTTTCCGCCTGCCCCTCCACCACGCCGGCCAGTTGGAAGGCCGCCCGAACGAGCATCGTGGTCGAGATGTTCGAGAAGCTCTTGTCGGTATCGCCGAATCCGCCGTCTTCGTTTTGATGCCGGGCAAGCCAGTCAACCGCCCGGTCGGTCAATTGCCGACAGGTATTGCGGCGAGATTCGTCCTTGGTGTGCCGCTCGACGATCGCCAACGCGCTGACGGCGGTGGCCGTCGAAAGCGCCGAGCTGGACAACTCGCCGACCCAATGTCCCTCCGGCACCCGCTGGGCCAGCAGGTCCCGCCGGGCCGTTTCATAAGCGCGGTGCAATTCGTGGAGGTCGAGCATCGGGGTGGGTAGTGCCGCTGGCGGCTTCGCAATGGAGAGTGGGCCTCGCAATGGAGAATGGAGAGTGCAGAGTGCAGAGTGTAAAGTTGCGAGTCCCTCGTTCGGTATTTTGGCGTTGATGATCCCCCAGTCTACGCTTCCGGTCATCCGGCGTCGAGTCACACGACAGGGCCCCCTATCCGGGCGGCATTGCGGTCCACCTAGCCAGCTCTGTCCGCCGCCTGCTATAATTCCCGTTTCGCAAACCGCAAAACAGCACTCCTCCACCACTCGTATACTCTTCCCAGACAGAAAGACCTGCCCGTGCGCCTGCTATTGATCGGAGACGTCGTAGGAAAACCGGGGCGCCAGATCATCCTCCAGGCCTTGCGTGGACTTCGGATCGAAGAAGAACTCGACCTGGTCGTGGCCAACGCGGAAAACGCGGCGGGCGGATCGGGAATCACCTCGGCCATCTACAAGGAACTGATCGCGGCCGGGCTGGACGGCATCACGATGGGCGATCACGTCTTCCGGCGGCGGGAGATCTTCCCCATCCTGGAGACCGAGCGACGGATCGTCCGGCCGGCGAACTTCCCCCTGGATGCCCCGGGACACGGTTACGCCGTGCTTCGGGCCCGAAACGGCGTCGGCGTGGCCATCTTCATTTGCCTGGGACGCGTCTTCATGCCGCCGGTCGATTGTCCGTTCCAGGCGGCCGATCGGGTGTTGGCCTCGCTGCCGCCGGACGTCCACGTCATCCTGATGGATTTCCACGCCGAAGCGACCAGCGACATGCAGATCATGGGCCGATACCTCGACGGCCGGGCCAGCGCCGTGTTGGGTACGCACACCCACGTCCCCACCGCCGACGAGCGCATCCTGCCCGGCGGCACCGCCTTCCAGTGCGACGTCGGCATGACCGGGCCGCACGAGAGCATCCTCGGCCGGCGGATCGACCGGGTGCTGGAGACCGTGTTGACTTTCCGCCCCACCCATTTCGAGGTCGCCAGCAAGGACGTTCGCCTCTGCGGCACCATCGTCGAGGTCGATCCCGACACCGGCCGGGCCACGGGCATCCGGCGGATCTCGATCGACCAGTCGCACGCCGACCGACTGGCCGGAAAATATCCGCCGCCGGAAAAGCCGGGGGGACAATCAGCCGAATCCCCAAAAAGCCAGGGATGACCCGCGGACCGGCAAGCGATCCGCGGATGCGATTCTGCGTGAGTATGTCGAATCAGCGCGAGGCTGCAAGTAGGCTGCAAGTTGTGAAGTGACGATCGGCTTGGGGCTGGGGACTCGGATTGTCTTCCCGAACCCCAAGCCCCCAGTCCCGAGCCCCGACGTTCCCGTTGGTTGCCGCTCCGCCGCGCTAGGACGCAAGATTCTAACCACCCAACTTCCCGCAAATCGCCTCGGCCATCTCGCGGGTGCCGACGGCCGTGGGGTCGTCGCGGTCGGGTTTCATGTCGTAGGTGACGTCTTTGCCCTCGGCAATCACGGCCGCTACGGCGGCCTCCAGCCGGTCGGCCGCTTCGCGCTCCTTCAGGTAACGGAGCATCAGGATACCGGAAAGGATCAGGGCGGTCGGATTGACTTTGTTCTGTCCTTTGTACTTCGGCGCGCTGCCGTGCGTGGCCTCGAAGACCGCGCCGTTGGGCCCCGTGTTCATGCCCGGAGCCACCCCCAAGCCGCCGACCAGACCGGCCGCCAGGTCGCTGATGATGTCGCCGTAGAGGTTCGGCAGCACCAGCACGTCGTACAGTTCCGGCTTCTGCACCAACTGCATGCACATGTTGTCGACGATGCGGTCCTCGAACTCGATTCCGCTGTCGGCAAACTCCTCGGCCACCTTGCGGGCCGTAGACAGAAACAGCCCGTCGCTGTATTTCATGATGTTGGCTTTGTGGACGGCGGTGACCTTCCGCCGGCCGTTGTCCCGGGCGTACTCGAAGGCACAGCGGACGATCCGCTCGGTGCCGGTGACGCTGATCGGCTTGATCGACACGCCCGTCTCGTCGCGGCCGGAGCGGATCTGCCGTTCGGTAGCCACGCGGTTGATGTAATCGATCAACTCGCCCGTCTCGGGTTTGCCGGCCTCGAACTCGATGCCGGCGTAGAGGTCCTCGGTATTCTCGCGGACGATCACCAGGTCGACGTTCCGGTCGCCGAAGAAGGTTCGCACGCCGGGATAGTACTTGCACGGCCGGATGCAGGCGAACAGACCCAACTCCTGCCGCAGGTGGACGTTGATGCTGCGGAAACCCTTGCCGACCGGGGTGGTGATGGGGGCTTTCAACGCACAGCGGGTGCGGCCGATGCTTTCCATCACCGCATCGGGCAGCGGCGTGCCGCATCGCTCCATCACGTCCACGCCGGCCTCCTGCACGTCCCAATCGATCTCCACGCCCGTCGCATCCACGCACCGCCGCGCGGCGGCGGCCAATTCCGGCCCCACCCCGTCGCCGGTGATCAACGTCACTTCATGAGCCATATTTTCGTTTCCCCCAGTTTGCTGGTTGCCGCTGAACGCAAACGGCCCAACATAGCAGACGACCGACCAGTGGTCAACGAGGAGTCAGAATCTGCACCGTCCGAACCGGGCAATAGATCGCTCTTTTGCGGAACTCGAACTACTTGCAAGAGGTATTGCCTCGCGCCGGCCGGCCGTTGATCGGTAACCTTCTTTTCAGCAACTATCCTCTGCCGCGGCTAGTTCGAGTTGAGTCATGACGAGCGCAAGCACCGCTGCAAACGTGTGCGGCGGCTCAAACAATGCCGCATCCAAACGTTGCAGCAACCCGGCACGCCGATGAATTGGCTGCCCGTTACCGCTTTTATAGCCGAAGGCAACAGCCGCACCGGAATCGGGGCCTTGTTGGAACTTTCGGACTCTATCGCACACACCGGCCAACAACTCAATCACAGAAGATATTGTTTCCTCGAAGGGGATTGACTCCTTGCAGGGTCCCAGATCCAGTTTGTCATGCAGCGAGCGCAGAGAACTGATGGCTTCGTCGAGTTCCAGCAACAAATCCACAGATAACTGCTCTTCCTGCTGTTTCTGCTGCTGTTGTTGCCGCTGGGATTCCTCACCCTGCTGAGATTGCTCGCGTTGTACATTCTTCGCATGCATTCATTCGACCTATTTCACCGGACTCCCGAGGAAAGGGAGTTTCCGAGAACCACTGCAAGGAAAGTGTCTTTGAGGAGAGTGGAGAGTTTCTTCGGATCATCGACTCGGTCCAGCAGGATTCCCAACATGCGGATCGCGATATTGTGCCGGCGAGAGTTGATGGCAAACCGAAGAGGCAGCAACAGCAGCAACTCCACCACCGAACCGCCGATGATGCTGGCCACACGATACGTCGCGCTATCATCAGCGAAGATTCCTATGCAGAGCAGCGCCAACCCGAATACGAACATCGCTGCCGCCATGAGGTAGGACACCGACTCGATAACGCGATTCTCGCGCAGAGTTCGTGAAATAATCGCCTGGGCATCGCCCAACGTTGGTCGCAGCAGCTTGCGATAGGCTTCCTCCAAATGGCGGGGGTGGAGATCCTCACCCATTGCCAGTTCAACGGTCTCCCTGATAAGCAGTCCGCGAAACCGTCCAACCATTTCGTGGACGGCTGCGTCGGCTTCACGCTCAAGCCGATATTCGCCGCTTCTCTCCCGATTCTCCATGAGAGTCGACCTCCATCCGGATGCGAATCTTGGCGAGTAACGAGGCGTCGAGGGAAGCCCTGATGTGCTCGGTAGTCACAAGCACGTCGCGTCGAGAATGCGCCTGGTTTTCGGCCAAGGCAACGGCCCGATTCGTCAGTTCTCTCTGTAAGATCTGGCCCGCTTCGAATGCCAACTCGCTGGCACCTCCGTCAATCAGAACGCCTCTGGATTCACTCAGCGTAGTCATGTCTCCCTCCTTGAAGGACCACAAACGATCGCGACGAACATGCAATCTATCGCAGAATGTAACTGCCATCGCCGTTTGGCTCAACGGCAATCGCTGGTGAAAGGGGGCAGCATTACCCCAGTTGGCGGTGACCTGCTGGAAAATAGGGAATTCCGCAAAGCCCGATTTCGTCTATAATACAAGGTAGAAGGGTATTCAACCGGGAGCCCCCCATGTCACGCGGAACAGTCCCCCCATCATCGCAGCCGGGCGAAATGCCGCCTCGGCCGCCGGCGAGTCGATTCGAGACCCTGATCGAGGAACGCCTCGGCGAGACCCGGCGTCAGGTCAAGGGCGTCGATGTCGTTGCCGGGATATTGACGCTCGGGATCGGCACCTTGGCCTATCTGCTGCTGGCCGTGGTGCTCGACCATTGGGTGGTGCCCGAAGGGCTGGGATTCTGGGGGCGGTTCCTCTTGTTGGCCGGATTGCTCGGCGGGGCCGGCTGCTACTTCGTCCGCGTCGTCCTTCCGCCGCTGATGCATCGGGTCAATCCGATCTTCGCCGCCCATACCATCGAGCGGAGCCGGCCGTCGCTGAAAAACAGCCTGATCAACTTCCTGCTGCTGCGGGGACACCGTCAGGAAGTGGCTCCGGTCGTCTACCAGGCCATGGAGCATCGCGCGGCCGTCGATCTCTCGCAAGTCGAGATCGAAGTGGCCGTCGAGCGCAAGCACGTCTTCCGCCTGGCCTACGTGCTGGCCGCCGTCGTGGCCGTCTCCGGCCTCTACCTGGCCCTTTGGCCGCAAAAGACGGCCGCCTCCGCCGCTCGTGTGATCCTCCCCTGGGCCGGAATCGACGCGCCCACCCGGGTCACGATCAAGGACGTCGACCCCGGTAATATGCTGGCCGACCAGGCCGCCTATCGCGGCGACTTCGTAACCGTCTCGGCCCGAGTCGAAGGGCTCCACGACGACGAGGAAGTGGTGCTCTACTACTCCACCGCCGACGAGCAGACCGACAACGAGGCCATCACGATGAAGTTGATCGACGGATATCGCCACCAGTGCCAGTTTCCGCCGGGCGAACTCCGCCTGCAACAGGACGTCCGATACCGTCTCGAGGCCGGCGATTGCACCACGCCGTGGTACAAGATCGAAGTCCAAACCGCCCCGGCGATCCTCGTCGATGCGATCCAGTATGAATATCCCCCATACACGGGCATCTCCGATTGGACCGACGAAGAAAGCCGCGACATTCGGGCGATCGAAGGAACCGTGGTGACGATCCGGGCGACCGCCAACCGGGCGATCCAGCGGGCCGCGGTCGACATGAACTGCGACGGACAACTCGGCCTGGAGATGACCGTCGACGGCGATCGGGCAACGCGACGGCTGCCGTTGCGGTTGGACCCCGCCGATCCGTCCCGGCCGGAATACGAGTCCTACCGATTGCGGTTCACCGATCGCAACGGGCGATGGAATCCCCGGCCGATCCGCCACTGGATCGAAGTCATTCCCGACCTGCCGCCGGAAATCGAGCTGCTTTATCCGGAGGAAACGGACGTCGAACTGGCCGAAGACCAGCGGCTGGAGATCCGCGTGCGGGCGGAGGACCCCGATTTTGCGCTAAGCCGCGTGGTGTTGCACGCGGAACGGGACGGGGAAGCTCTGCCCATCGCACCGCTCTTGGACGGGCAGTTCGAGGGAGAATTCCAGAAAGAATACGTATTTCAGCCGTCCAATTTCGGACTGACCGGCGGCGACGTGGTCAACTACTGGGCCGAGGCCGAAGACAACAAGACCCCGCAGCCGGGCGTCGCCAGGACGGCCCAGTATCGCATCCGGATCGTCAGCCCGCAGCGGGCCGAATCGCCGCGATCTGCGTCGGACGCCGCCCAACAGAGCCCGTCATCGCTCCCTGACGAGAACCCGCAAGATACGCCGCCCCAAGAGCCCACCGACGACGGCCAGCCGCCCCCGGACGCCCCACCGCAAGAGCCTGACGACAACCAGTCGCCAGGCGAAAAGGACGACCCGGGGACGAAAGGGGAAGATCCCGGAGAAGACTCCCCGAACCAGGAACAAGCCGACCAACCAGGCGAGTCCGAGGCCTCACCCGACGGCGAGGGCAAGTCCGAATCGGCCAGTGACCTCAAGGGGGAAGGAGAACCGTCCGAGGAATCCAGCGAACCGATCGACCCGGAAGCCGAGCCCGGCGACGCGGTGCGCAAAATCATCGAGCAGATGGAGAAGCAAGAGAAGAACGGGGCGCAATCCGACCAACCAGAGCCGAGCGAACAGAAACCCGGCGAGCAGCAGCCCGGCGAGCAACAGCCTGGTGAGCAGAAGCCCGGTGAACAGCAGCCCGGCGAGCAAAAGCCGGGTGAACAGCAGCCCGGCGAGCAGAAACCTGGCGAACAGCAGCCCGGTGAACAACAACCCGGCGAACAGCAACCCGGCGAACAGCAACCCGGTGAGCAAAAACCTGGTGAGCAACAGCCTGGTGAGCAACAGCCTGGTGAGCAACAGCCTAGTGAGCAGCAACCTGGCGCGCAGCAACCCGGCGAGCAGCAACCCGGCGAGCAAAAACCCGGCGAGCAAAAACCGGGTGAGCAAAAACCGGGTGAGCAACAGCCTGGCGAACAGAAACCCGGCGAGAAGCAGCCGCAATCTCAGTCGGGCAAGGGCGAGTCGTCGGAAGACCAGAGCGGCTCGACCACGCCCCAGGCTGGGAATCAGCCGAAGGAAAAGAAACCGGGGGAGGGCGGCCAGGACCAGCCGAAACCGGGCCAGGATTCGCCCGACTCTCCCGGCACCAGTCCCAAACAGTCCGATTCGGAGAGCCGCACCGAGGGCGACCGTGCAGGCGGTGGCGGCAAGGGCGGTGCCCAGCCGGCCAATCAGGACGGCACCGGAAGTCCCGGCTCCAATACCGATGCCGATGAAGGGGCATCGAAATCCGACCAGCCCGGCGAAGGCGAAACGGGCAGTCGGGGCGGCGACAAGGTCGAAACCGATCAGGAAACCGGCAGCTCATCCACGAAGCCCGAACGGGACGGGTCCGGCCGGCAACCTGCCCAGCCCGGTTCCGAGGGTGCCGCGGACAATCCCAACCGTCCGGACGATTCCTCGCCGGGCGAACCGATGCAGAACCCGCCGGACGGCGGCCGCCCCGGCGATCGAACGTCGGAAGGCCCCGGTGCGATGGGCGACGGCGCTCCGGTGACCGGCGGCGGACTGAATCAGCGGCTGCCCGGCCAGTCCTCGCCCGACAACGCCGAACCGGGCGGCGACGACCCCAATCTCGAATATGCCCGCAAGCAGTCCGAACTCGTGCTGGAGTATCTCAAGAACCTCTCGGACCAGCAGCGGTCGGAGCTGTTGGACCGGCTGCGGTGGACCGAGGATCAGGAGCGGGCGTTCCGGGACAAGTTGGCCCAGTGGAATGGCGACGCCGAGGAGCGGGGGCCCCGTGGCGATGCTGCCCGGGATGCGTTGCTCAGCTTCGGATTACGGCCCGGCGGCACGGAACTCCGTAGCGACCAGATGGCCCCCGACCGGCTCGAAAAGCTCCGCGAAGGGCTTCGGTCCCCTGCACCGGGCAAATGGTCCGAGTGGCTTCGGGCCTACAATCGCGGCGTCGCCGGCGGCGGGCGGTAGGATCTTGTCTGTAGCCATCTTGCTCCGCAAGATGAAGCTTCGTCTCGCGGATAGCCCGTGAATTTATTAAACGGGCTTGTGCATTTTTGGTGATCGCGCTAAAACGTGGTCATGAATACAAAAAATACCTCAGCAACCGCTCGTGTGGATCGACCTCACCGCTCTCAGGTGCAGATGCACTTCTTCTCGCTGGACCAG
>DATLAN010000246.1:0-3433 GCA_035527455.1 Thermoguttaceae bacterium | reverse complement strand
GGGCGAGGGGCGAGGGCTCAGGGGTCAGGGGTTAGGGGCTGGAACGATCCGTTTTCCGAGTCCCGAGCCCCCAGTCCCGAGCCCCTCGCCCCTCGCCCCTCGCCCCTCGCCCCCGTTCCCATCGCCTGCGGCCACGCCCCGATACGCGATTGGTGGACGAATCCCCCGCTTGCCGTCCACGCACAACGTATTGTATCTTGGGGTAGATACGCCGACTTTTCCTCCAACTCGGATTAAGCAAAAAAGGGAAATCGAACCATGAGCAAGAAGAATCAGCAGGGCACGTCCGATCGAATCACGCGTCGCGGGATGCTCCAAGGGGCCGCCGGGTTGGCGGCGATGGCAACCGCCGGCCTGGCCGCAGCCGCGGAGCCCGGGCCGGTGCGGTCGAAATTGGGCCAGTTGTTGGGCAGGAAGAAAACGCCGGCCGGCGTCGGTCGCGTCGTGGTCAACGGCCGGATCAACCAGTCGGTGTGCGATTGGTGCTTCATCAATGACTGTTCCCCGAAACCGATGACCTTGGAAGAGTTGTGCCGGGTGGCGGCTGCCATGGGGATCAAGTCGGTCGAGCTGGTCCAGCCGAAAGACTGGGATACGCTCAAGAAATACGGCCTGATCAACGCGCTGGCGCCCAGCCACGGCTTCGTCAAGGGGTTCAACGACCCGGCCAACCACGAAATGTGCATCGCCGCGGTCAAGGAATCGATCGACGCCTGTGCGGCGGCCGGGTTCCCCAGCGTGATCACCTTCTCCGGATTCCGCGACGGGATTCCCGACGACGTGGGGCTGAAGAACACGGTGGCCGGCCTGAAGAAGGTGATCGGATACGCCGAGAAGAAGAAGGTCAACCTCTGCATCGAGGTGCTCAACAGCCGCGTGGACGTGGAGATGAAGGGCCACCCGGGCTACATGTGCGACAAGGTCGAATGGGCCTATGAGGTTTGCGAACAGATCGCCTCGCCGCGGATGACGTACCTGTTCGACGTCTATCACGTCCAGATCATGCAGGGCGACATCATCACCCGGATCAAGGATTTCCACAAGCACATCGGCCACTACCACGTCGCCGGCGTGCCGGGCCGCAACGAACTGGACGACAACCAGGAAATCAACTTTCCGCCCATCATGCGGACGATCGTCGAGACCGGCTACCAGGGCTACGTGGCCCAGGAGTTCATTCCCACCCGGGACCCGCTGACCTCGCTCCGCGAGGCGGTGAAGCTCTGCGACGTGTGAGCTTGTGCGCGGGCGGTCGACCGGCGATAATGGGTGGGGTAGCAACGTGGGGCAGATTTCCTAATCTGCCAAACGATTGTGGGGGCAATGGCAGATTGGGAAATCTGCCCTAAGTTGTGCGGCTGGCAGGTTGGGAAACCTGCCCCACGTGCCGATCGACTTTCCCGCGCGAGACCGTGCCGATGTCGAATTCGTCCCGCAAGGAACCTCCCGGGCGGCCGCACTGGTTGTTGCGCCGGGCCGATCAGGCGGCCGTGGCGATATTGGTTCTGGTGGCATTGGCGGCTGCGGTCGGATGGTGGGTTTCGCAGGGCGGATTGCAGGGCCGGTTGATCGAAGTGGAACGGGCCCAGCCGCGGACGGCCGCCTTTCAACTCGACGTCAACACGGCCTCGTGGCCCGAGCTGGCCCAACTGCCCGGGATCGGGGACAAGATCTCTAAGCGGATCGTCGAGTCGCGCGAGACCGACGGACCGTTTCTCGACCACGAGGATCTCGCCCGGCGGGTGAAGGGGATCGGTCCGAAGACGCTGGAGGACATCCGGCCGTATCTGCTGCCGATGCCCAACGCGGAAAATCTGGCGGGGAAATAGGGGCAGCCGGCCGGTGAGAGTTTGACGCCCCGAGCGTCTTCTGCTAATTTGCCCTTTTGTGGAACGTGTGCGAAGAATCCCGGCAAATCTCTTATCATGGACCTCGACCGTATCCTTCCCAACGTCTTCGTCGGATCGTGTCCCATGGACGCAGACGACGTGGACCGGCTGAAGTGGCAATTGGGCATCACGGCCGTTTTGAACGTGCAGACGGACGAGGATCTCGCCAACTGGAACATCGACTGGCCGTTTCTCGAAGCCCTCTACCGGCAGCACGAGATCCGGTGTCGTCGGGTTCCGGTGCAGGATTTCAGCCCGGAATGCCTTCGCGCACTGTTACCGGATTGCGTGGAGGCGTTACGGGCGTTACTCGACGAAGGTCACACCGTCTACGTTCATTGCAGTGCCGGCATGAACCGTTCCCCCAGTACGGTGATCGCCTATCTGCACTGGGTCGAAGGGTGGGGCCTGGAGGAGGCCGTCAGTCACGTTGCCAGCAGTCACGCTTGCGAGCCCTACATCGAAGCCGTTCGCCTGGCCACGGAAGATCGAGCCGGAAAGGGACGATGACCGTGGGGCGTATCCGTTTCGAGTTTACCTGAGTATATCCAGAATCCACGAGGAGCGACACATGCGACACGCAATCCTTCTGTCCACGGCGATTGTTCTGGCCGCCTTCTCCGTGGCCTCAGCGGCGGAGACCCAAGACGATCTCCCACAGGCGCCCGGGGGAAAAACCTGGAAGCTCGTCTGGCACGACGAATTCGACGGCCAACAGCTCGACGAATCGAAATGGGACGTTCCCGAGGGCAAACGGCGGGACGGCTGGTGGTCCCGGGAAGCCATCTCGCTGGACGGCCAAGGGAATCTCCTCATCAGCACGCTCGAGCAAGACGGCAAGTATCTCGACGGCTGCGTCCGCACCCGGGGCAAGTTCGAGCACGCCTTCGGCTACTACGTCGCCCGCATCCGCTTGCAGGAGCAGCCGGGACACTGGTCGGCTTTCTGGATGTGGGGGCCCAGCGTGGGCGAGATCGGCAGCGACGGCCGGGACGGCACGGAGATCGACATCATGGAAAAACCGTGGCTGGACGCCCGGGTGCAGCAGACGCTGCACTGGGACGGCTACGGCCAGCACCACCGATCGTCGGGCAAGGTCGTCGAGGTTCCCGGCGTGATGGACGGCTTCCACACGTTTTCGCTCTGGTGGAAGGCGGACCAGTACGTCTTCTACGTCGACGGCAAGGAAACATGGCGAACCGATGCCGGCGGCGTCTGCCAGGTGCCGCTGTACATCAAGCTGAGCGACGAGATCGGCAAGTGGGGCGGCGACATCACCAAGGCCCGCCTGCCCGACCGGTTCGTCGTCGACTACGTGCGGGTCTATGATCTGGTGGGTGAGTGAAGAAGAATCACGGGCCGGGTGGCCCCGGGTGAGCAATCACCCGGGGCCACCCGGCCCATTCACCGCTCCAATAATTACCCATTCGTCAGCGTCGGCGGCAACAATGGGCCTCCCCGGCCACAGCGTGGATTGACGCAACACGTTGCCCCTCCACACGTTACGCGAACCGGCCGGGCAAACGGTTCGGTGCGAAAACCGA
>DATLAN010000245.1:0-11819 GCA_035527455.1 Thermoguttaceae bacterium | reverse complement strand
GTACTTGTTGTTGCTCGCCCAACCACCCAACAACACGCCGTAGACGGCGATCCCGCCGACGGCGAACACGTAGATCATGCCCACGTCGATGCCCGGCGCCACGACCAGCCGGATGGGCTCTTGGCCGCTTTCCAGCCCCGTCTCGGGCAACACGCTGCCGAAGGGGATCACGGCGAAGACGGCCAGCGCGGCCACGAAGATCGTCACCGGGGCGAGGAAGTAAAGGAGCTTATCGACGTGGCCGGGCGTGAGACCTTCCTTGAAGAGGAACTTCACGCCGTCGGCAATCGGCTGGCCGAGTCCGAACAAACGAATCTTCGTCAGCGGCACGCCCACCCGATTCGGTCCCCGCCGGTCCTGGATCCAGGCGGCGATCCACCGCTCCAGCAGCACCAGGTACGCCGCCGCGGTCATCAAGGCGCCGATCAGCAGGGCGATCTTGATCAGGGCTTCGATGATTTGACGGGAGTCGGCCATAGGTGCTTCCATTCAGCCGGTTTCGCTCGAACACTTCCATTTAGCCGCCGGGCTTGCCCGGCGCGCCAGCCACGCGGCAAGTTGGCGTTTCCATTCCGCACCCTTTTGCACGGGACAAGTCCCGCGGCTAAATGGTCGATTTGTCGTCGTTGGCCAGCAAATTTACCTTCAAATCGATCCCCACGTCCGGCAGGGGTCCCAGCGCGGCGCTGAAGTAGAGGATCTCGCGTGCGACTTCGTTCAACACGGCCCGGGCGTCGTACAGTCCGGCCCTGCCCAGCAACTCCCAAAACAGGCTTCCCTCCGTCCGCACGCCCGCCGGAGGCCGGATCGCCCAAGGGGCCGACTGCAAACGATCGCCCCGATTGACGTACGACCCATTGCGTTCGGCAAAGGCCGCCGCCGGCAGTTCGTACGTGGCCCGTTGACTGTGGGGCACGTTTCCAACGTGCCGTTGACTGTGGGGCACGTTTCCAACGTGCCTGGCACGATGGAATCGTGCCCCACCTATTTCTGCGCCGATGCCAAGCAACGAGGGAAACAAATCCTGCACGACGAGCACCTCCACCGCGTCGAATCGCCGGGCCGTCGTCTCGTCAATCCAATCCGTCTTGTATCCGCCGGCCACCCAGACGCCGCGAATGCGACCGCGCTCCAACTCGGGCAGGAATTCCTCGAACATGGTCATCCGGTCGGAGAAATGGGCCACGATCGCCTCCACGCCGCGACGATTGGGACACTTTTCGGCCGAAACCGTGAACCCGCCGGGAAAATGCTCGTCCGCACCTACAGTCGGAATCGGCCCCAGCACCAACGCAGCCTGCCGGTCGATTTGCCGGACGAACTTGCAGAGCAGATACGCCTCTTCGACCGTCAGGTGGGGCGAAAGCACCACGGCCAGCCGGCCGGCCCGTTTCAGTCGCGACTCGAGTTCGCTCGGCAGCGTCGTCCAATCCAACTCGATCGTCGATTCGCCTTCCCGCCGCCGCGGCCGGATCAATCGTCCCGGGTCGTGGACGTGGTGATACCCGTAGCGGCCTTCGTTGCAGATCCACCACTTGTTCACCAGCCGGTTCTCGCGCGGCCGCAGCCGATAGATCCGGTCCTGGTTCTCTTCCACCCAGATCGAACAGCCGGTCGCGCAGCCGGTACACACGCCCGGGTGTTTCCGCATGTACCAGACCCGCTGGCGATACAGGAAGTCCTTGTCGCACAAGGCCCCCACGGGACACAGATCGACGACGTTGCCCGAGAGGTTATTGGCCAACGGAAAGCCGTCGACCACGTCGATTTCCTCGCGGGCGCCGCGGCGGGTGACCATCAACTCGTGGGTGCCGCTGACTTCGGCCGCAAATCGCACGCAACGGCTGCACATCACGCAGCGATCGACGAACAGGGTCACGTCGCCGACGTCGCGCCGCCGGCTGGTGAATGGCCGCAGGTCGGCCCGGCGCTCGCCCTGCCCGTACTTGAAATGAAAGTCCTGCAAGCTGCACTCGCCCGCCTTGTCGCAGATCGGGCAGTCGATCGGATGCCGCAGCAGCAACCCCTCTTCGACCATCGCCCGGGCACGCCGCACCTTCTCGCTGTCGGTCACGATGACCATGCCGTCCTGGGCCGGCGTGCTGCAAGCCGGGACGAGTTTTTCCAGCATTTCGACCTTGCCGGTCCTCGGATCGCGTCGGCCCATCTCGACCAGGCACATCCGGCAGCTTCCCACGACCGAGAGCCCCGGGTGCCAGCAGTAGTGCGGGATCTCGATGCCCACCAGCCGAGCCGCCTCGATGACGTTCAGCCGCCGGGCGTCGGGGATCGTGATTTCGTGTTGGTCGATGGTCACAACGGCCATGAGCCTGATTCCGCAAGAGAGTATTTAGCCGGCGGGCTTGCCCGCCGTGTGTTTCCTCACAAACCCCACGATCAACACGGCGGGCAAGCCCGCCGGCTAAATGATGAATGCATCGCTCAACATAGCGCTGCAGTACTAAACCAAGGCCGGTTTCTCGAGTACAGGCCAGTCTCTCTCGTCTACGTCTTCCAGCGCATCGACCGGCTCAGTCTCCATATACCCGGTCGGATTGGTCCTCTTGATGTAATCCTCGAACTCATCGCGGAACTTGCGGATGGCGTTCTTGATCGGCCAGGCCGCCCCGTCGGCCAGCCCGCAAATCGTCGTGCCCGGCATGATGCCGATCGAATCGCCGATCTCCAGCAGCAGATCCAGGTCCTTCAGCCGTCCCCTGCCCGCCTTGATCCGTTCCAGCATCTGCACGGCCCAATGGGTCCCTTCGCGGCAGGGCGTACACTGGCCGCAGCTCTCATGGGCGAAGAAGCGGCAACTGTTGTGGAGGAAATCGACCATGGAGTACGTCTCGTCGAGCACGACCACGCACCCCGTGCCCAGGCCCAGGCAGCCGACCTTCATCGGTGCGGCATAATCCAGCGGCGTGTCGAACTCGGCTTCGGTCATCACGCCCATGCTGAGGCCGCCCGGCACGGCCGCCTTCGCCCGGCGGTTCTTCCACACGCCGCCGCCGAACTCTTCGATCAATTCCCGGCACGTAATCCCCAGCGGGGCCTCGTAGCAGCCGGGTTTGTTGACGTGGCCGCTGAGGCCGAAGAGTTTCGGTCCGAAGCTGCCCGGATCGCGGGGGTCGTTAGGGTCGGGCGGCGTGCCCATGGATCGAAACCACGCCACGCCGCGATCGACGATGTGCTTCACGCAGGCGATCGTCTCGACGTTGTTGACGACGGTGGGTTTGCCGAACAGTCCCGCGGCGGCGGGGAACGGCGGCTTGATCCGCGGCCACGCCCGCTTTCCCTCCAGGCTCTCGATCATCCCGGTCTCTTCGCCGCAGACGTAGGCCCCCGCACCCACGTGCATGGTGACGTCCAGCGAGAAGTCCGAGCCGAGGATGTTCTTGCCCAGGTAGCCGGCCTGGTAGCACTGGTCGATCGCCGCCTGCATCCGCTTGCGGCAGAGCGGGTATTCGTATCGCAGATAGACGTAAGCGACCCGGGCTTGCGTGGCGTAGCAACTGATGATCGCCCCTTCGAGGATCTGGTGCGGATCGCGTTCCATCTGCACGCGGTTGACGAACGTGCCGGGCTCGCTTTCGTCGGCGTTGAGGCAGAAATAGATCGGGCCGGGATGTCGCTGCGGCAAGAAAGACCATTTCAATCCGGTGGGGAACCCGGCGCCGCCGCGTCCACGGAGATGGCTCGCCCGGACCGTCTCGACCACCTCGGCCGGCGACATCTCCTTCAACACCCGGCGCAATCCCCGATACCCACCGCCGGACTCGTAGACGGCCAGCGTGTGGCTGTCTTGCTTGTCGATGTTCGCCAGCAGGACGGGTTCGTATTCAGTCACGGGCGGCTAGGGGTTAGGGGCGAGGGAATGGGGGCGAGGGAATGGGAAGTCGCATTTCCAAAAAACACCAAACGCCCCCGCACTGCGTTGCGGGGGGTCGCGTTGCGGAAGGTCGCGTTGTGGGGGGTCGCGCTCCCATTTTCCTCACTCCCACGACCGAACCAACTCATCAATCTTCTCCTTCGTCAAATCTCCGTACAGCGTATCATCAACCAGCATCGCCGGCGCGTGCTCGCACGCCCCGAGACACTCGGCGAATTCGAGCGTCACGCGCCCGTCGTCGGTCGTCTCGCCGGGCCGGACGCCCAGCTTCTCGCAGAGATATTCCAGCAAATCTTCTCCGCCCCGCAAGGCGCAACTGATCGACCGGCACACCCAGACGCGCCGCCGGCCCAGCGGCTGGTCCTGCTTGAAGAACCCGTAGAACGACAGCGTGTCCTGCACCTGCGCGGGGGCCAACTCCAACAACTCGGCAATTTCCACCACGGCCTCTTGGGGAACGCAGCCCAATCGCTCCTGGACCACGTGCAAAGCCGGCAAGGTCACCGCCTGCCGCGTCGCGTACCGCGGAAAGTACGCCTCGATGGCGTCGCGGATCTCGTCGGTCAGGATGCGTTGGGCGGTGGGCATGGACTTGTCGTGATGGGTGCGAAGCCGCAAGCGGCTATCGATCCAACTCCGCGGCGATTACGTTCAAACTCCCCAGCACCGCCACCACGTCGCTGAGCATGTGGCCGCGGATCAAGTGGGGAAACAGGGCTAAATGAATAAACGACGGCGGACGGCACCGGGCACGGTAGGCCCTCGACGTGCCGTCGCCGACCACGTAAAAACCCAACTCGCCGTTGGGCGCCTCGGTCGCACAGTATACCTCTTCGCACGGCACCTCGAAACCGCGATTGCCCATCACCAGCTCGAAATGCGTGATCAGACCCTCGATCGTCCGAAACACGGCCTCCTTCTTCGGCAGGATCACCCGGGCGTCGTCCCCGACGTTGACCGGACCGGCCGGCAGGTTTTCGACCGCCTGGCGGATGATCTTGATGCTTTCGCGCATCTCGGCCATGCGGACCATGTATCGGGCGAAGCAATCGCCGGCCGTGGCGCAGCAGACGTCGAAATCGAAATCCTCGTAGCCGAGGTACGGGTCGTCGCGGCGCAGATCGCGCGTCACTCCGCTGGCCCGGGCGACCGGCCCGCTGCAACTGCGGCGGATCGCTTCCTCCCGGGTCAAGACGCCGACTCCCTCGGTCCGGTCGCGGAAGATGCGGTTGCGGCCCAGCAGCCGGTCCATGTCGGCCAGCGGCTTGGGGATTCGCCCGAGGAAATCGCGGATCATCGCGACGGCCTTCGGCGTGGCGTCGTACATCAAGCCGCCCACCCGGGTGTAGCTGTTGGTGAATCGGGCTCCGCAGAGGGCCTCGAAGACGTCGCAAATCCATTCCCGCGGATTGAAGGCGTAGATGAAGTGCGTGAACGCGCCCGTATCGAGCCCCATCGCCCCCAGGCACAGCAGATGGTCGGTGATCCGCGACAGCTCGCAGACGATCACCCGCAGATACCGGCAGCGCGGCGGGACCTCGATGCCCAGCAGCTTCTCCACGGCCAGGTGCCAGGCCACGTTGTTGGCCATCGGCGAGACGTAGTTCATCCGGTCGGTGACGGTGACGTACTGGTTGTAGTCGAGGTGTTCGCCCAGTTTCTCGAAGCCGGAGTGGAGGTAGCCGATGTCGGGCATCGCGTCGACGACCCGCTCGCCGTCGAGTTTCAGCACCAGCCGAATCGTGGTGTGCGTGGCCGGGTGCTGCGGGCCGAAGTTCATCGTCCACAGGTACGGCCGCGGCTCGTCGTGGGCCAGATCGGCGGTCGGCATGGCGGCGGTCAGGGGCATGTCAACTCTCGGCTCTGGTAATGACGGGGAAGTTATGCCGCTCGCCGCGACCTTGCAGCGGATAGTCCTTCCGCAACGGATGGGCCGCGAACGGCTCGGGCAACACGATCCGACGCAGGTCCGGATGGCCGGCGAAACGGATGCCGAACAGATCCCATACCTCGCGTTCCAGCCAATTGGCCCCCTCCCACAAATCGACCGCCGTGGGGACCGTCGGCTCCGGGTCGTTGACGAAGGTCCGCACGATGATCCGCCGGTTCGTCTCGGTGCCGGTCAGCACGTAGACCAGCCCGAAGCGGTCCTTCGCCCCGCGGTAGTTGAGGTAATCGACGCAGGTGACGTCGATCAGCAGGTCGAAACCAAGGTGCTCCTTGAGTTCGGTCAGGACGTCGTGGATGGATTCCGGTGGCGCCACGACCCGGGTTTGACCGCGAAACTCGCTGACGGTCAAGTCGGGGAAGCGACGTTTCAGGGCGGCGATGGTTTCGGGTTCGGTCATGACGGGGCGCTTTTTTGGTGATTGGGGCGAAGTCGCAGGCGGCTATGGTTGGAGCGCTCTCTTGGGGCGCTGGCGCGAGGGGGCGTCGAACTCGCGGCCGGCGACGGTCCCTTCGCGCTGGATCTTCTCCTGCAAATCGAGGATCGACCGGATCAGTTGCTCGGGCCGGGGCGGACAGCCGGGCGTGTAAACGTCGACCGGAATGAAGCGGTCGATTCCCTGCACCACGCTGTAGGTGTCGAACACGCCGCCGGTCGACGCGCAGGCCCCCATCGATATGCACCATTTCGGCTCGTGCATCTGCTGCCAGATCCGCTGCAACACCGGCAGCATCTTCATCGCCACCCGGCCGGCTACGATCATCAGATCGCACTGCCGCGGGCTGAAGCGGAACACTTCGGCCCCGAACCGGGCGATGTCGTGCCGGCTGGCCCCGGTGGCCATCAGCTCGATCCCGCAGCAGGCCGTCGCAAACGGCATCGGCCAGAGACTGTTCTTGCGACACCAACTGACCAGCTTGTCGAGCCGGGTGATCGCCACGCCCTCGGGAAGTTCGACTATCGCCACCGGAAGATCCCCTTGCGCCAGTCGTAGATGAATCCCAACGTCAACAGGGCGACAAAGACCATCACGCCGAAGAAGACCGCGCGGCGGTTGCGCGCCAGTTCCGTGTTCTGCAAGGCGCCGGCCGTCGCATCCATGACCGCAGTACGCTCGCCGGCTTCTGCCGCGGTCGCCGTTTGCGCGGCCAGCCGGGCCGGCCGGGCCGTGACCGCCCAGGGATAGAGAAACAACAGTTCCACGTCGAAAACCAGAAACGCGATCGCCAGCAGGTGAAACCGCACGTCGAACTTCCGCCGGGCGCCGTGGATCGGATCCATACCGCTCTCATACGGCATCTGCTTGACGCGCCCGGGACGAGACGGATTGAGCAGTCGGGCCGCGACCAATAAGGCAACGGCCAGACCCAGCGCACCAGCGAGCAGAAGAAAGACCGGTAACACCGCACTTCCCATCCGTGGCTACCCCTTATCTTGTGCAGTGGCGAAAGAAAGCGGGACGCATTCTAAGAGTGCTCCCGCAGGCGGTCAAGCCGATTCCGGCCGCCGGCCGGCGGGCGCAAAAAAACAGCCCTCCGTAGGCGGGGCAGGGACCTACGAAGGGCATGTAGGCGAGGGTTACCCCTCGCAATTTGATTATGATGTAGAAGATGCGTCGCCTCAACCCCACTTTCGGGTTAAATTGAGAATTTTCTTCTTCAGCTAAACCGCGCCGCTATCCCACTATGTCAGTTCTATGCCACCGATGTACTTGCAATGAACGACAGAAATACTATAATCGCGCGTGAAACAGCGACCGCAACTTCAAAAAAGCCGTTCTAACAACACGACTATCATAGAAAACGTCTTCTCGAAGCGATAGGAGGGCGCCTTGGAACTGGATCCGGTCGAAACGCTCCGCCAACTGGTGGCCATTCCGAGCGTCAACCCGATGGGGGGTGCCGGCAAGGACACGCCGTTTCTTGAAACTCGCCTCACCGAGCACCTGGAGCAACTGTTCCGCCGCTTGGGACTTCGCGTGGAAAGGCAACCCGTGGCGGGGAACCGGGAGAATCTGATCGCGCGGCTCGACGGCAGTATCCCGCCGGAAGACGGGGGGCGGGTGGTCTTGTTCGATGCCCATCAAGACACTGTGCCCGCCGAGGGAATGACGATCGCCCCGTTCACGCCAGAGGTTCGCGAAGGCCGGCTTTACGGCCGCGGATCGTGCGACACCAAGGGTGGCATGGCCGCCATGCTGACCGCCGTGGCCCGTCTGGCCGAACTTCGCCCGTCGAACAGGCCCACCGTCCTGGTGTGCTGCACGGTCGATGAAGAATACGGATTTTCCGGCGCCCGGGCACTCACCGAGTTGTGGACCGGCCGCCAGAGCGGGATCGTCCCTCGCCGACCCGACGTGGCCGTGATCGCCGAGCCGACGGATCTGGACGTGGTGGTGGCACACAAGGGCGTCGTCCGCTGGAAGTGCCACACCGCCGGCCGTGCTTGCCACAGCGCGCAACCGGAAGCCGGCGAGAATGCCATTTACCGAATGGCCCGGGCGCTCGTGGCCGTCGAGCGGTACGCCCGGGAAGTGGTCGCCGGCACACGCTCTCATCCGCTCTGCGGTGCCGCCACGTTGAGCGTCGGCACGATCCACGGCGGCACGAGCGTCAACACGGTACCGGACCGTTGCACGATCGAGATCGACCGTCGGCTGCCGCCGGGAGAAGCCCCTGAGGACGCCCGTCGGGAATTGATCGAGTATCTGCGACGAGCGACGGAGCCGACTTTCTCCGTACAGCACGATCCGCCGTCGATGCAGGGGCCGGCTCTCTCCGACGAGTTCAACGGTCCGTTGGCTGAAGAACTGGCGCAGGTCGTCCGCATGGTCACGGGCGGGTGTCGCAAAGCGGGCGTGGCCTACGCGACCAACGCGGCGTTGTACTCGGTTGCCGGCGTGCCCTCGGTCGTCTTTGGGCCCGGACGACTCGATCAGGCCCACACGAAGGACGAGTGGCTCCCGCTGGACCAATTGCACCAGGCCGCGGAGATCTATTACCGCTTCGCCTCATGAGCCGCACAGTAGCCATCTCGCTCCGCGAGATGCAGCCATCGGCAGCGTCTCGCGGAGCGAGACGGCTACTATGATTTCACCTAAAACACGTCCAGCATGAAATGGCTGCCGCTGTGATACAGGCGATCTTGCGGGTAGTAGTTCTGCCACTGCCGATTGTAGACCGGGATCCGCATCTCGGGCGGATAGCGATAGTAGAGATCCTCGCTGCTGCGGTAGTAGTCCGAGCCCCAGAAATTCTGCGGATACCAGACGTACGGGTAGTGGTAGAAGCGGTTCCAATCCTGAGTGCTGTAGCTGCGTCCCCACTGGCGATCGAAGGCCTGTTGGGCCTGGGCGTCGGCAGCCATGCCGAGCACGGCCAACACGGTTACCGCGCAAAGCAGCACAAGTATGGTCCGGCGGATCATAGATTCCCCCCTTTGTGTGTCACTACGGAACGGCACACGGGTGCCGAGAGACCGGGTCGACTACCAAGAGCATCGGCAGCCGCTACCTTCGGTATTTAGCGAATATTCCCTACAGGCCCTACATGCGGCACAACAGTCAGTCGTCCAAGGCCCCCGGAGGCGCTTCCCCCCGAGTCCTGGATTCCAGGTACGCGGCGAGCATGATCTGGGCGGCGACCATGTCGAGGCGTTTCTTGCGGCGCCGCTGGGTCAGCCCGGCGCCTAAGAGGAATTGTTCGGCCTCGCTGCTGGTGAACCGTTCGTCGAAGAACACGACTTTCACGCCGGTCACTTCGGCCAGCCAGCGGCCGAATTCTCGGGCTTCGCTCGATTTTTGGCTTTCCCGCCCGTCGAGGTGTACCGGCAATCCGACCACGAACAACATCACGTCTTCTTCGGCCACGAGTTGCCGGAATCGCGCGGCGTCCTGCTGCGCTGCCCGCCGCGTGTAGTTCTCCAGCGGACTGGCCAAGGTCTGCCCCGGATCGGTCAGGGCGATACCGATCCGCACGGTTCCATAATCGATTCCGGCGATGCGGCCGGGGCAATGGGCCTTGCTCATGCGTCCCCCGTCAATTCCCGATCGGTTGGCGTTTCTCGGGAGAAATGAAATAGCCTTTCTGCAGGAACCGGAGCGTGTACTCCCGGACGTGCTGGTTGTCCATGATGGAGGAATGGAAGGCGGGCACGAGGACGAAGTCGGCCGCTTGGGCCAATCGCGCGCTGGCCACGGTGACCGTGCCGTCGTCGTCGCCCGGCAAGAGGGGATTGAATCCCTTGCCGTCCCCCTTGCCGCCGGCGATGATGCCGAACTCGCAGTCGGGCGTGGCCAGTTGGGCCTGCAGTTTGGTCCAATCCTGGCCGAGTTGCCGCACCGTGTCGCCGGTGATCGCTTCGAGCACCGAGTTCTCGGCCAACGTCAGCGCCAACAGCGAGCCGTGGTTCGGCGGGCCCAACATCACGAACCGCTTGATCCGCGGATCGACCGGCCGGGCACTTGCTGTTGGAGCTTCCTCGGAAGGCGACCGCTGCCGCACCTGGTCGGCCAGGTAATGGCGGACGACGATATTGCCCATGCTGTGGGCGACGAAGTCGATCTCCTCGATGCCTTCGAGGTTCTCGACGATCCGCGCCAGCGACCGGGCGTGGCCGCCGACGTCGCGCCGGGTGCTGGGGTAGGCGACGTTGAAGACCGTGTAGCCGCCCTGCTGTTGCAGGTAATCGCACAGTTCGGCCATGGACGACCGCGTGCGGAACAGCCCGTGCAGAACGATCACGGCCTTTCCCTTCATCGGTGGGAGGTTCCGCTGGCGGCGGATCTGTTCAAGCCGGGCACGACACTCCTCGAACGTTCCCGAGGCGTGCCGGAAGTTCTTCGCGTCCAGCAGCCGGCAATGGCCGTCGACCACGTTGCGTTGGATTCGCCACTGGTGGAAGAACAGTTCGTCGGCCCAAAACTGCTTTCCGCCCAGGGTCGGGATTGCGATGCGCCGGAACTCCAGTGGATCGGCGGCGCGGAGAGGCACGGACGGGACCAGCGGCCCCGCAGTCGCAAACACGCAGAAGATGGAGACGAGAAGTCTCATGGAAACTTACCCCAACACCGCGATTATGACTCGGGCGCACGCCGATGGCAAGCCGAGCCCTCTTTTCCCGCGAACAAGAGCGGGAACACGATGTCGCTCGTACAGCACGGTATCCACACGGCGAGGAACAAGAACACGCCCAGCACCGCCAACGTCAGGAACCCGAAATCTCCTCCCAACGCCATGGTCATATGGGCCTGGGACGCGAAGACGCTCAGCAACACGTGGCCGCCGTGCGAGACCTTGGTCTTCGGATAGAAGTAAGCCGCGGCAATCCCGGCGGCGGCCAGGGGATTCACCAGATACCAGAGTTCGATGAACCCCAGGTGAACGCGACTCGCGGGCAGATCCAGCAGCCATTCGCCCAGGTAGGGAATCAGGCTGTCGCTGATCGTGGCCACGCCGACGCTGCCGAAGTATCCTACGGCGATCGTGGCCCAAACCCCACCCCGGCTGTAACGGCGATAGACCCCGGTCGTGGCCAGCGCACTGAGGAGCACGTGCAACGGATGCATCACCTCGAACGTCGGCTCCGCCCAGTGGGTCAACCCCGCGGAGACGACGATCGCCATCGCGCCGACGCCGAGCAGCGTCCCGGCGATCGTGAACGGCACGTGGGCCTTCAGCTCGCGGCGGATGTTTCCCAGGATAGTTTGTGACTCGTGCATCGGGGATATGGCGTGTTTCGGGAATGGTTCGGCGGCTGTTTTGGCTTTCAGTTGTCAGTTGTCAGTTGTCAGTTGTCGGTTTTCAGTTGTCAGTTGTCAGTTGTCAGTTTTCAGTTGTCAGTAACATTTCAGCCATCTGAAGTCGTATTGGTGGATTTTGGGGTGTTGTGTTATGACTTGCGGGCATGGCGACATGCACGGAGGTTTTGAACGAATCGACGCTCGATGTTCTTCGGGGGGCCGCGCTCACCGAAGAACAG
>DATLAN010000244.1:0-10279 GCA_035527455.1 Thermoguttaceae bacterium | reverse complement strand
ACGGCTTGCTCTCCAGCGCCTTCAGCGCGTCCACCTCCTGTTGCAGCTTTTCCGGGTTCCACTTGGCGGTCATCGGAAGGCCTTTGGATTGCTCTGCCATGGCATGCTCCTTGGTCATCGAGGGGCGGTTGAACAACGTGGTGGGGCGATTGGCCGGATGCCCATCCTCCGGGCGTCTCGCCGGGATTCAAGTTTGGCCAGAATACCACAACTTGCCACGGAAAGGAACCGCCGCATCGGCGCCGGCCCGTACCAAGTGGCCTCCCCCTTGTGCGGCCAGCCCCGGCTTGGTAGGATGAGTACCGCTTTCTGTACTGATCCGGGAAATTGAGAGAATCGAGGCACCGACCGCCGACCATGGCCGCCGTATCGATCCCGCTGCTATTGAAAGACGTGACCCACGGTGCCCGTTGGGTGGAAGTGGAGGGGGCGACCTTGGCCGAGATCGTCGCGGCGCTGGAGGCGCTCTATCCGGGCATCGAGGCGCGGATTCGGCTCGGGGATACCATCAGCCCGAATCTGGCCTTCACTGTCGACGGCAAGATCGCCACGCAGGGGCTCGCCACGCCGGTGGGGCCGGACTCGGAAGTGAATATCCTGCCCGCGTTCGGCGGGGGCTGAGCCCGCATTTCTCGCGTAGGCCGGAACAAGGTCGCCCAAATCCCTGCCGGAACAGCGCAACGGAGGCGCGCTTTGCGACACCCTGTTGCCGGACTGACGACTGTCGGGCGACCGAGGTTCCGGCGGCAGTTCCCGTTGCTCGTTCCGGCCTACCAACTCGGCCGCTTCACGACGGGGTTCCGTTGCGGTTGGCGGCCACATGGCCGTTGCGATTTCCTTCCGGTCGGCCGTTGCGATTTCGGGCCGAACTGCCGTTGCCGTTGACGCCCACGGGGGCCAACGTCGGTTGCGGCCGGCGGCGAAGTCGCAACGGGCGACGCACGCCACGCGGCGGCGGAACCGTCCCCATATGCAGGTCGAAGAATCGGGCGATCCGCCGATGGTACGCCTCGCCGGCCACCGCGATCCCGCCGTTGTGCTTCGCGTCGGGAATCACCCAGAACCGCGTGCCGTTGGGCATGCTGTTGCGCAGGGCGCGAACCACTTCCACCGGAATATGCCCGTCGCGGCCGCCGTGGATCATCATCACCGGTTGGCGCACCCGCCGGGCCGCCTGGTCCACGTTGACGAAACGGCACTTCCGCTGACGCTGGACCAAGGCGCGGGTGACCGCCGCGGTGAGTCGAAACGAAACGTCGGGCAATCGGGCGAACCACTTGCACAGGCAGGGCGCGTAGATCGACATGAAGCGGCGGGCGTAATGGATCTGCATCCGCTCGGTCGGTACCAGGCCGTCGATCACCAGCGCCCGCACCCGGGGATCCCGGGCCGCGGCGCAGAGGGCCGCGGTTCCGCCCTTGCTGATCCCCAGAATGCCCACACCGTGCGGGTCGGCGTCTGCCCGCGAACACAAGTAGTCGACGGCCGCCAGAACGTCGGACACGTCGTAGCCGGTCACCCAGGGCATCGGCTCGAAGTCGGTGATACAATCGCTGGCGCCGTGATTGCGAAAGTCGAAGGTGAACACGTCGTAGCCGCTTTGGCGGAGACTCTCCGTGTAGGGGATCGTGGTCCACCGGTTGCCGTTCAGCTCGTGGCAAAAGGCGATCACGCCCTTGCGTTGCCGAGCGGTGGTGGGCAGGTACGTGCCTTCGAGGCGGGTGCCGTCGTCGGTGTGCAAGACGACCGGCTCACCCGCCCGTTCCAAGGCCTCGCGCCAGGGGGCGGGCAGCCAAAGCGCCTCTCGGAATAGACGAGCCGCCATCGGCACGTACAGCAGCCAAACGACGACGTGCCCCAGGACGATCAAGAAGATCACCCCCGACAACAACAGACAGAGAACGGTTGCGATGCTCATGACACCCAGGTGCAAAACAGGTTGGACGGTTGGAGGGAAAAAAGGCAGGCGCAAAGTCGGTATGAACGACGGATCTGTGCCTCCAGGCGAATCACGTCCTCGCCGGTGCTGACCGGGCGTTTTCACCAAGACCCGTCGCTTGCAAGAGTATCCTAATCTGCCTCGTCCCCAGCCTCAACCCCCTCGTTCGGGCCGTCTAGGAATTGTTTCTCGAAGAAAGCTTGACGCAGGTCAGAGCTTGCCCTGACGGAATCGAGCAGTTTGCAGGAGGACCGTCAGGGCAAGCCCTGACCTACGCACTTGTCGGGCAGATCAGGGTTCTTCGGTGCGCCCGTTTCCCGCCCGGCGGGCGATCTCCTCCAAGAGTGCCGGTCCTCGCGGGTCGCGGGGATGAAGTCGTGCCAGTTGTTCGGCGTACCGCCCTGCCGGATCCCACTGCTTCTGCTGCAGATAGAACACGCCCAGCGCGGCCAGGAAGTCGGGGTCGCCCGGCGACAGGTCGTAGGCGGCCTTCAGCGCCTTCTCGGCGTCGTCGGTCCAAGCCCGCTGAGTGTCGTCCTGCTCGGCCAGGTGCTGCAAGGTCAGGCCGTGGTTGTAGTGCATTCGTGCTTTCCGCAGAGAACGCTGCGCCGCCAAGGGGTCGTGTACGCCCGGGGTGTCCTCGGGCAACGTCCGCACGGCCTCGCCAAGCTGTTCGGCCGCCTCCTTCAGCCGCTGCTTGTCCTCGCCCAGCAACAGCCCGAACGAATAGTGTGTTTCCGCCAGCAACCACTTCGCCTCCGTGACGTCGCGAGAGAGATCGGCGGTGCGGGCGATCAAGTCCCGCAGCAATTCGATCGCTCCGCGGAACTGCTGCTCGGCTTCCGCCTTCTTCCCGTGCTCGCCGTAGGTCGTCGCCAGATTGATACGCGCTTGGGGAAATTGCGGATTGACCCGGATGCCGTCGAGATACGCCTGTTCGGCCTTGTCGAATTGTCCCAGGTTCCGGTAGACGGTGGCCATGTTCATGTGGGCTTCGACGCGGTCGCTTTCGGCGGCCTGCCCGGCCATGTACTCGGCCAACGCTTTGTCGAACGCTTCCCGGTCGTTTTCGGCGACGACGACCAGAGGGAAGTTGCATATCGCCCGGGCGGTCTCGGTCCGCACGGCCCGGACGGGGTCGGACAGCATGGGAACCAGCCGCCGGTAGGACTCTTGGAGTTCGGGATAGAGTTCCATCACGTTGTCGACCCGCGCGAGGCTGACGATCTGTTCGCGCGAGGCGCCCAGTTCGTGCAACCGGCGGCGTTGTTCGATGAGGTCGTCGAGTTGCTCGATTTGCCGAATCTCTCGCTGCAAAGCGATGTTTTCCCTCAGGCTTCGCCCACCCTCTCCGAGCGACGGAAGGAAGCTCTGCACGGCGGCCATTCGGACCAGCGCTTCGGGATCTTCGAGGCATTTCAGCGCGGTGATCCGCCAGGCCCGGCTTTCGTATTCGCCCAGCAACACCAGCGCACTGGCCCGCACCATCGCGCTGGCGTCGGTCCGCTTGATCACGGCCCGCAACATCTCCTCGCCTTCCGGTCGATGTTGGCGACCGGCCGCGATGGCGTAGGCGAAATGTTCGGGCTGGTCGCGCTCGCCGTACCACTCGCGCAGCTTCGCCTCGGCCCACTCGGGCGTCTCGCCTTTCGACCGGTCGTGGTGGCAGCCGTTGCAGGCGTTGGGAATTCCCAGCGAGCTCGTCAGATCGGGACGGGGGATCCGCATGCTGTGATCGCGGCGCGGGTCGACGACCATGTAGGGCGTTTCGGGCATGTGGCAATCGACGCACTGCGTGCCCGGCTGCGACGAATCGGGATGGAAATGGTGCGACTGCGTATCGTACTGGCCCGCCGGGTGCATGCCCAGGTGGCAATCGGTGCAGACCTTGTTGGGAATCTTGTCGCGTGGGCCCTTGGGATCGACGAACTTCACCCGCATCGTGTGCGGATCGTGGCAATCGGTGCAACGCACGCCCTTGCCGTACATCTTGCTCTGCAGGTACGATCCGTAGACGTAGTCCTCGCCGAGGACCTGGCCGTCGGGAGAGTAGTATTCCTCGTGAATCAGTCCGGGGACGTAGTGGTCGAGGAACTTCTGGCCCGGGCCGTCGGGCAGCCGTTTGCCGCCGCGATGGTTCGGATACACCACGCCGCGCCGGGAATGACAGGGCGCACAGGTCTCGATCTCCACGCGCGGGTCTTCGTCCTTCAGCCTGGGCAGCCCGTAGCCGACCCGCCGGTCCCAGAAGATGGAGTTCGAGTCGGCCAGCTCGACGTGCAGGCTGCCCGGCCCGTGGCAGGTCTCGCAACTGACGTCGATTTCCGATGAGGTGGTATGGAACGCGTTGCTCGCAAGATCGAAGTTCTTCTCGAGGTTGGTCGAGTGGCATTCGGCGCACATGAAGTTCCAGTTCTGCGACGGCTGGGTCCAGTGCAGTTCATCGCCGGCGGGGATCCGTTCGTCGGGATAAAGGTGATACCACTCCTTCTTCTCGGTGTCCCAGGCGACGCCCAGGCATTGCACGCGCCCGTCGGGGAACTCGATCAGGTACTGCTGCAACGGCCGGACGCCGAAGACGTATTTGATCGGGTAGGTCACCATCTCTCCGGTCGGGCCATCGGTTCTGACGAAGAACTTCTCCCCGTCGCGAGAGAACTCGGTCGTCAGGGCGAAACCCAGATCGATCGTCCCGGCCCGCTCGAGCCGGCGCATGGTCTGCGCGATCTCGTGCCGAGCCGTCGCCACGTCGGCCGGCCGGACTATGCGGAGGAACTGCACCTGTTCGTCCAAAGCGGCGGCGTCTTCCGCGGGCATGTTGGCGAGCACTTTCGCCTTCACCTCCTCGCGGGCATCTCGCAACGCCAAGGCCCACTGGGAAACCTCGGTTTCTTCCAGCAGGGCCCGAACTTCCCCGTCGGTCAACCGCGTCACGTCGCTGAAAACGACGTGGACGTACTTGGCCTCGCCGAAATCCCCCAGCACCGTCTCGCCCGTGGCGTGGTCCATCGCCAGATCGTGGTCCGAGCCGGCCCAGACGTCCATCTCTTTCTGATGGCACCGGGCGCACTGTTCGCGGCCGACGTACGTGGCGACCTTGCCTTCGGGCAGACAGATCCACCAGTCGGCCCCCAGCAGGACGGCACCCAGGACCAGCAGACCCAGCGGGATGAAGACGATCGGACGCGACACGGTCACTTCCTGGAGGCAATCTCGAACGTGCAACAGGGATCTCCCTCCAGCCGGCAGGTCGTCCGCCGAATCGGGCGTTCCACGACCTTAGCCATCATCGCCTGGTCCACGCAACAGACGGTACGCTTTTCGTCGAGCATACTGATGAAGGGACAACTCCGTTTGCGCATCACGACGTGTCCGTTCTGTTCCACCGCCTCCACCAGGGCGCCCTCTTCCTGAAACAGTCCGATCATTTGCCGCAGCCGTTTCTCCGGGCTGCGGGCGGTGATCCTGCTCCGGTAGTGCTGGGCCAGCGTGCGGCTGACCCGATCGAGAATTCTCTTGGTCAACTTCTCGCCGCCGGCTTCTTCGATGGCGTTCCACATGGCGGGAACCAGCAGTTGCTGGCTGCCGACGAACAACAGCAACAGGGCGGTCTCGGTGGCCGAGTAGACGTGGCGCGGCCGCCCCCGTCCAACAAGCCGTTCGGTCCCGCGCCGGACGAACCCGCCCGCCACCAACTCGGAAAGCTGCTCGGTCACCGCCGTCCGCGTGACCCCGGTGGCGTCCATCAGGTCCGCGACCGTCCGGGGCTCGTTGCCCACCAGAAGCTTCACGACGCGCATCCCGGCCGAACTGATCGAAAGGGCCGGCGTCCTTGCTCTCTCGAAGATTGGGGGAAGCCTTTTCCGAGATTTCATAGTCCTTGCCTGTGTTCATCACCCACCCATGATCATAACCTCTTGCCCGACCCCGGGCAAACCCTCCCTTCCGGCTGCCCGTCTATCGCGCGGGGCGTCTGTAACCCGTTGGAGTGTCGGTGCCGGCAGAGCCGCAGCCAAAGTAGCCGTCTCGCTCCGCGAGACATGGCTTCATCTTGCGGAGCAAGATGGCTACCGATGGTGTCCGTAATTACCACAGTTCCGCTTCGGCAAGTACGGAACCACTTCAGTCCGTCTGCCGGATCGGCTCCGGCATCTTCGCCCCCATCTGCCTCTGCCAGGCGTGCAGCTTGTCGAGCAGTTCCCGGGTCTTCTCGGGATGGCTTTGGCTCAAGTCGTGCCGTTCGCCGGGGTCTTCGAGGAGGTTATAAAGCTCGACCTTCTCCCAATGGTAGAACTCGATCAGCTTCCAGTCGCCCTCGCGGATCGACGCACCGGGCGTCCACGTCGAGCCGTGATAGTGCGGATAATGCCAGAAAAGCGGCCGCGGCTCGAGCGTTCGCCCGCCTTTCAACAGCGGCACGATGCTGACGCCGTCGGCGTGTTTCTCGGGCATGGCGGGCAGCCCGGCCAGCTCGAGCATCGTGGGAAAGAAATCCATGCTCACCACCGGCGTATCGCACACGCTGCCCGGTCCGGTCACGCCGGGGGCGCGAACGATGGTCGGTTCCCGCACACCCCCCTCGTACAGCCAGCCCTTGCCCGAGCGGAGCGGCAGGTTGCAGGTCGACCCGCCGCGCCCGCCCAGGGTACACAGCCCCCCGTTGTCCGAAAAGAAGATCACCACCGTGTTGTCGGTCAGTTCCAAAGTGTCCAACGCGCCGAGGACCTCGCCGACGCTGTCGTCCACGGCGGCGACCATCGAGGCGAAAGCCGGGTTGTCCTGCCTCAGCCGCGAGAAGCCGGCGTGCTCTTCGCCATAAGGCGTCGGCGTGTCGAACAGCCGGGCGGCCTTCTCCTGGTAGTGGGCGTAGCGCTTCTGGTAGGGCGTCACCGGCGTGTGGACGTTGTAGTACGCCAGGTAGAGCAGGAACGGTTTGCCCCGGTCGCGCGCCGCGAGGAACTCGAGCGACTCCCCGGTCAGCCGCTCGGTCAGGTATTCGTCCTTCTCCTTCGCCTGCAAGGTGGGATTGGTCCACGGCGCATAGTATCCGCCGGGCGGCGATCCCGCCTGGCAACCGCCGATATTCACGTCGAACCCCTGATCGGTCGGCCAGTGACCCTTATCGCCCAGGTGCCACTTGCCGGCGAAGAAGGTCTGGTATCCGTGCTGCTTGAGCGCCTCGGCGATGGTGACCTCCTCCAGCGCCAGGTTGTCGCGATCCCGGACCGTCTGGAACTTGGCGCCCCGACCGGCCGACGAGCCGGGAATCCAGTCGGTGATATCCACGCGCACCGGATGCCGTCCGGTCATGATGCTGGCACGCGTCGGCGAGCAGACCGGGCAGGCCGCGTAGCCGTTGGTGAACTTCATGCCCGAGGCACCCAGCGCGTCGATGTTCGGCGTCTCGTAGAACGTGCTTCCGAAGCAACTCACGTCCGCCCAGCCGAGATCGTCCACCAGGAAGAAGACGAAGTTCGGCTTCCCGGCGGCATCTTCCGCCCGGCTCTGGCCGATCGGCATCCAAACGGCGGCGGCAAGAACGACAAAGACGCACAAGAACATCCTGATACGAATCATGGTTTCTTCTCCTCAGTCGTAGGCCGGAACAAGCCGTAGGCCGGAACAAGCGCAGCGCAGTTCCGGCATGACGATCCACTCAGCCTCAGTACATCACAATACTGGCATCACAATGCCGGAACTGCGCTGCGCTTGTTCCGGCCTACAAATACACATCCTCGCATCACGGCTCACCCCAGTCGGCGTCGCCGGCGATGCTGTTCGGTTCCGTGCCGCCCCAATTCAAGTCGTAATCTCCGGCTTCAACGAAGCGACGAAACGACGACCATGGCCAATCGGCGACCCGCGGCACCAAACGATGCTTGCGCGGATTCCAGTGAATGTAATCGGTACATCGCTCCAAATCCTCTTCATCCTGAATCGTGTGTTCCCAGAATCGCGGCTGCCAGATCCCGCGTGCGCCCTTCTCTGCCTGAGCCGCCGTGACCTGCGCCTCGACCAATCCGGCCGCCAGCCACAGTTTGGTGAATTCTTCCTTGATGCGTTTCATGCGGGTCGAATAGTCGTCATCGTCCGGCGGCAATTGCATGATCAGGTGCCAATGATCCGGCAGCAGAACCGTGGCGAACAACTCGAACGGGCGGTTCTTACGAATCGTCTCGACCGCCGAACGGAGAAACTGTCGGGCCGCATCGGTTCCGAGAATCGGGCGTCGGCCGTATGTCACAACCGTGAAGAAGAACATTCCGCCAGGAACGAACCAACGCCGATAATCCGACATACGTGTTTCCCGATGCAGTCGTAGATGTAGGCCGGAACAAGCGCAGCGCCGTTCCGGCATGACGATCCACTCAGCCCCTCATTCCTCACAATGCCGGAACTGCGCTGCGCTTGTTCCGGCCTACCTGTCTACCTGACTGTTCTAACCCGGATGAAGGCCCAAAGCAAGTTCTTCCCTTCCGAGGAAAGTTGACTTCCTCCCCGCGGACAGCCATACTGGGGAACAATGTAGGCCGGAACAAGCGCAGCGCCGTTCCGGCACGGGGATTCATGTGGCCGTCCGCACCAAATGCCGGAACGGCGCTGCGCTTGTTCCGGCCTACAAGGAGCAAACCATGATGCTGCAATCCAGACTCCACCATGCGCTGCCGATCGTGACGATTCTCCTTTCCGCGTGCCTCGCGCTGGAAACCAGCGGCGCCGAGCCGACTGGGGACCGTCCGCCCAACGTCGTCTACATCATGGTCGACGATCTGGGCTACGGCGACCTGGGTTGCTACGGCCAGAATCGCATCCAGACGCCTTCGCTCGACCGCATGGCCGCCGAAGGGCTCCGCTTCACCGATCACTACGCCGGCAGCACCGTCTGTGCCCCGTCACGCTGCGTGCTGATGACCGGCGTCCACACCGGGCACAGCTACGTCCGCGGCAATCGCGAGGTCCAGCCGATGGGCCAATGGCCGCTTCAGCCCGATACCGCCACCGTCGCCCGGCTGCTCAACGACGCCGGATACGCCACCGCCCTGATCGGCAAGTGGGGACTCGGCGGGCCCGACTCCTCCGGCATTCCCAACAAGCAAGGATTCGATTACTTCTTCGGCTACCTCTGCCAGCGACACGCCCACAACTATTATCCCGAGTTCCTCTTCCGCAATACGGATCGGGTGCCGCTCGAGGGCAACAAGATCGCCAACCCGCGCGAGGACGGCGCCGGCATGGCCGTCGAACGGGCCCAGTACTCGCACGACCTCTGCGCGGCCGAGGCCCTCGAGTTCGTCGAGCGCAGCAAGGACCGGCCGTTCTTCCTCTACCTGGCGTTGACCATTCCGCACGCCAACAACGAGGCCGGCGGGCGCGGCATGGAGGTGCCGTCCTTGGGGCCGTACGCCGAGACCGACTGGCCCGAGCCGCAAAAGGGCCACGCGGCCATGATCACGCGGATGGACGCCGACGTCGGCCGGCTGCTGGCCAGGCTGAAGGAGTTGGACCTCGACCAAAAGACCCTGGTCCTTTTCACCAGCGACAACGGCCCGCATGCCGAGGGCGGCGCCAACCCGAACTTCAACGACAGCAACGGCCCGCTGCGAGGCATCAAGCGCAACCTGTACGACGGCGGCATCCGCGTGCCGCTGATTGCCCGATGGCCCGGCAAGATCAAGCCCGGCGGCGCGACCGACCACATTTCGGCCTTCTGGGACTTCCTGCCCACCGCCTGCGAACTGGCCGGGCTCGATCCGCCCGAGAAGATCGACGGCATCAGCTACCTGCCCACGCTCCTGGGCGAAACCGACCGGCAGCGGCAGCACGAGTATCTCTACTGGGAATACTCCGGCAAGCGGGCCGTGCGGCTGGGCAAGTGGAAGGCGGTCGGCTTCCCCGTCCCCGGCAAGATCGAGCTGTTCGACCTGGCCGCCGACCTGGGCGAGACCCAAAACGTCGCCGCGGACAACCCAGAGATCGTCGAGCGGATCAGCCAGATCATGCAGGCCGCCCACGTCGATCCGCGCGAAGAGTGAACATCGAATATCGAACCAGGAGTGTTGAAGTCGTGCGCACAGTGCCGCATGTTTGACGTAACTGAGGGATAACAACGTTTAGCGGGCGGGCTTGCCCGCCGTTCGGCTCCGGCCAAGGGCCGCGTTGGGCCCTCGATCACGTCGATTCCGGCCGAACCGTTTTTTTCCACTTCGGCGACCTCGACGCAACAATTCCCGCTGGGCTTTGCCCTGGAAGGTTTCGCAAGTCGTTGTGAATTGGACGGTTACGTCCACCGGCGCCGAAGCGGCACCCGGCTCGAAACCGATTGTTTTCCGCCTTCAGCCT
>DATLAN010000243.1:0-19796 GCA_035527455.1 Thermoguttaceae bacterium | reverse complement strand
GCGAAGCCTGTCGGGCCATGCTCAGCGAGACCCTGCGGACCACGCTGGCCTGGGCCATCGAGCAAGTCACCGAGAAATCGCAGAGCTATGACCATGTTGTCGCCAAGTTGGGGCTAACCTGAGATTGCAAAAGTCCAGTGATAACTGACAACTCAGAATAATTTCGGTGCCTCGGGCCAAATGGTATAGTAGACCGCATCCAACAGGATCCCCAAGATCAGGTCCAGGAACAAGATCATCACGAACGAATAAACGAACGCCGTGGTCGCGGCGCGGCCGACGCCTTCGGCCCCCGGATCGCAATGGAAGCCGCGGTGGCAGCCGATGATGGCGATCGCCGCGCCGAAGAAAAGGCTCTTGAACACGCCGGCGAACAGGTCGAAGTTGCCGACGAACTCCCGGGAGTTTTCCAAATAGTGGTGCATGTCGATGCCCAGCAGATAGACGGCGTAGAAGAACGCGCCGGCCACGCCCATGAAATCGGCCATGATCGTCAGGGCCGGAATCAGCATGATGCAGGCGAGGAACCGCGGGACGACCAGATAGTGGATCGGGTTGGCGCCCATGCTCGACAGCGCGTCGATCTGTTCGGTCACGCGCATGGTGCCCAGCTCGGCGGCCATCGAGCTGCCCACCCGGCCGGCGAGCATCGTGGCGGCCAGCACGGGCCCCAGTTCCCGGACCAGCGACATATTGATCACCGCCCCCAGCCGCGACTCCATGTGGAGCGTGCGGAACTGGGCGTAGCTCTGCACGACCAGCACCATACCGATGAACGTCCCGGTCAACGCCACCACCGGCAGGCTCAACACGCCGATCTGGTAGAAGTTCGGCAGGATGGTCTCCCGGCGGGGGAGTCGGGTGAAGAGCCATCGCATGGTGCGGCCGGCGAACAGCGAGATGCTGCCCAGGGCGCCGATCCAGTCCATGACCAAGGCCCCGCAATCGGCGATGGAATCGGCCACCCAATCGGCCGCCGCCTGCACGCGACCCGCGGGAGAGGGCTGATCGGGGATCGGGATGTCGGAACCAGTGGCCATGGCGTGGGAAACTGAAAATTGTCAATTGAAAAATGCAAATTGCAAATTGCAAATTGGAGGCCCGCAATGTCGTCATCAGGTGAGCCAGCCGACCCAACGCCCACGGACTGCGGTCCGTGAGGTCCTTAACGCGGGCACCTTGCCCGCCTACGCTCCTGCACTTGCTGCCGTTTGCGCACCGGTCGCGCGGGCCTCTTGTTACTTCGTCGTGCCGATGGCGCGGCTTGAAGAAAGCCTAACGGTCGTTTGGATTTGGGGGAATGCAAAATATGGCGAACATAGGGAAACTGCCACTGCGGGGACCTTGACAAGCATTGCCGGGCTTGTTGCACTTCCTGGGGAGATTTCACGAGGGACCGACCCATGCCCCATCAAGATGGCCGTTTCAAGGGACACGACGGCTTGGAGCTGTACCAGCAGTGCTGGCTGCCCGAGCGGGAATCGGCGGCCGTGGTGGTGCTGGTCCATGGTTTCATCGAACACAGCGGCCGATACGCTGACGTGGCGAAGGAGCTAAACCGTCACGGCTACGCGGTTTACGCCTTGGATCTACGCGGGCACGGCCAATCGAACGGGGAACGGGTCTTCGTCCGCTCGTTCGACGAATTCGCCGCCGATCTCGACATATTTCTTCAGGAGGTCAAGCGTCGCGAGTCCGGCAAGGCGATCTTCCTGCTCGGCCACAGCATGGGCGGAACCATCGCGGCACGGCTGGCCGTCACGCGGCAGCCCGACGTTGCGGGCATGGTGCTCAGCGCACCGGCCGTCCGGGTCGGCAAAGGCGTGTTTCCGCTGCTGCGCCGGGGTGCGCGGTTGGTCAGCCGTCTGTTTCCCCGACTGCGGGTCGTCCGGCTGGGTTCCGGGTGGATTTCGCGCGATCCGCAAGTGGTGGCCGATTTCCGGCAGGACCCGCTGGTTTTCCACGAGAAGTTTACCGTCCGCATCGGCGCCGAGATCCTCGACGCGGCACAACACCTGCAAGACCACGCCCCGTCGCTTCGCCTGCCGCTGTTGATCCTGCAAGGCACGGCCGACCGGATCGTCGATCCCACGGGAAGCCGCCTACTCCACGACCGGGCCGGCTCGACCGACAAGACGCTCCGGATCTACGAAGGACTCTATCACGATCTGCTCCACGAACCGGAAAAAGAGCAGGTCACGGCGAATATGACGGAGTGGCTCGATCGGCGGTGTGTCAACAAGTCGTAAAGCCGCTTTACGGGCGTCACCTGAATATCGGCCCCCCTAACGCGGCACCGCTTTCGCGTAACAGGCCTCGAGATAGTCCCGCGACTTGGCCAGCGCCTCGTCCATGGCGTCGGGCTCGGGCTCTTGGTGCATGAACGGGTTGACGTACCAGGGGTAGTCGATCTTGGACAACGCGGCCAGCCAGGGCGTGCAGTCGGTCGGGCCGATGCCGGGTAACTGGCCGGTGCCCGGGGCTCGCTGCCAGGCGTAGAAGAAAAACAACTGCTTGCCGGTCGCCGCGATCGCTTCCTCGATGGATACTCCTTGGCCCTGCAAGTGATAGGGGGCCATGGCGATGCCCAGCCGCGGATGGCCGTTGTTGTCGACAAAGGCATTGAACGAGTCGAGCCCGTTGAGCAAGGCCCCGCCATGGTTCTCGACGGCCAGATAGGAATCGTACTTCTCGGCCAGTTCCAGATCCGGCTTGAGCCCTTCGATGAACGCTTTCATCCGCTTGGTGAGTTCCTCGGGCGGGCAGGCCCCGGCGCTGCCGCGCACGGCCACGCCCCCGCCGGCCTTGCCCAACAGCTCGGCGTACTTGCCGTAGCCGCCGCTGTAGACGGAGAAGGCGTAGAGTTTCAACTTGTTCTCGGCCAAGACTTCCTTCAGCCCTTCGGCCCCCAGCCGGTCGAGCACGTCGTCCAAGTGCGGGCAGCCGGCGTGCGCGCTCCAGACGTCGACGCCTTCGAAACCCAACGCGGCGATCCGCCGGCACGCCTCTTCGATCGTCAGGCGGCTGTAGTCGATCGTCGAGCACGACAGCTTCATTTTCCACCGGCCTTCCGCGGCGGAAGCGGCAGACGCAAACAGCCCCGGCATCACGGCCGAAGCAGCAGCGCCGCACGCGGCGGACTTGAGGAACTGACGTCGGTCGAACGATTGCGTTTCTCGATTTCTCATGGTTCTCGATTCCTCTCGTCTGGGATTAGGGGCCGTACAGAAACAATTCGTTCAATTGGGTGGCACGCCCTGAGGAACGAAGGGCGTGGTTTGGCAGCTTCTCCACGCCCTTCGTTCCTCAGGGCGTGCCACCCGCCGGCCTGACGATACTCAAACGCGCCCGTAACCCAACCAATCCGGAAGATTCTCCTCGCACCAGCGGCGATACTCGGCGGTCGTGTCGAAGGACCGATACGGCGCGTCGTCCATCACCGGCTTGTACGTCTTGATGAAAGCGTAGCGAAAACGCTCGCGAAGCGGTCGGCGGGCGGCAGCTTCGAATTCCTCGAGCCACTCTCGCGGGATGTCGAAACCCTCGGTCCGTCCGCCGTCGTCGGCAGCAGGTGAGTCCATGGCAGGCGCGCGAATAAAGACCTTCGGGAAAGTGGCCCGACACCCCTATTGTACGTCCGAGACCGACCAGATCAATCGAATCGACCATTACCGACGCCTCGGCCGACGGTGGCGGCCAATGTAACGAACGGACCCTGCTTCGTCAAGCGCGACGCCCGCGTATCCCGAAAAGCCGAGACGGGTTGTTGCAGCACGCTGTTGAACCGCTATAGTAAAGGCACTGCCAGGGAGCCAACCCCGAGCAACCTGCCAACCACCCGGCCCGGCCCGTTGCCCTGGCCAGCGAGGCCGAGTCGATTTTCCCGCCTGTGTAGATCCTGCCGGAAGACGCGCCCGCCCGTGCGATGCTCCACGCGGCAAGTCCTTCGCGTCATAGCAGAGGACGCGCCGTCGGTTCGTGCGTGTCGGGTGCGCCCGCCGCCGGGTGCCATTGGGTACGTAACGCTCAGTCACGGACATTCGGGAGGAAATGACATGAATCGGACGTGCTTTTTCCTGTGCTTGAACCTGGTTTGCGTCACGGTCTTCGGCGAGAAGCCGTCTTGGCACCAAGATTACGCGAAGGCGTATCACGAAGCCAAGGGGAACGAAAAACTGCTGTTGCTTTCGTTTTACGACGACGACGCGCGATACGTCCCCGAGCCGAAAGTCACGGCGGCTTTGCAGGAGTTCGTCCTGGCGGAACTTCCCGCGTCGGCGACCCTTGCCGCGGACCAACCGGGCGAAGAGGACAAGCCGCTGCTGGCCTATCGGGCGTTTCGCCACCTGAACAACGCGCCCGGGCTGGTCATCGTCAACCTGAAGTATCACGCCGACAAGTACGGGTACGTCGTGGCTACGCTCGCTTTGGAGGACGCCCAACGTTCGGACGATCGAGTCCTGCAGTTCCTGGAAGATCCGATCAGGAAGTACGACTCGCACACGCTGGCCGACGACTTCGGGCTGGATTGGCACACGGACTACGCGGCCGCCTACGCCGAAGCGGAGGCGAAAGAGAAGCTGCTCTTCGTGGCCTTCGACTGCGAAGGGCAACGGTTTCTGCCGGACGGAAAAACGGCCGGCATGTTGCGGCGGTGCGTGTTGGCCCGGCTGCGCGTGGAAGATTCCAGCGAGTTGCTCGCCAAAGAGGCCTTTCGCTCGTTCCATCAGGCCCCGGGAATCGGCGTGATCGACCTGGCGCATGAAGGCGCCGGCCATGGAACGCTCGTACACGTGGTGCCCGGCGAGTACGTGACCGCCAAAGGCGTTCAGGCCATGTTGGCTTTGGCCGAAAGGGCATCCAAACTGCCGCCGTTGCGTTGGCAAACCGATTTCGAGCAGGCGAAGAAGCTGGCCGTCCAGCAGAAGAAGATGCTGCTGATCGCCGTCGACAACGACCAGAGTGTCTTCGAGCCAAAGCCCGCTTCCGTGCCCGTGCTGCACGCGTACATTTTGCTCCGGCAAACCACCGAATCGGAGGTCCGCAGCGAGGGCCTGCTACGGCGATTGCTGAACCTCGACGATCTCCGGCCGATGCGCGAGAAGGCCGGATTGGTCATCTACGACTTCCAGCACGAGGACGAGCCGTATTACGGACAGGTCGTCAGCGCCATGCCGTTTAGGTATCTGGGGCCCGATCCGGGCAACCGGGTCTTCGGAGAGGAACAACGGGAGTTCGAGTTCTTCACGCTCGAACCCAACACGTTGAGCCGCCGCACGCTGACCTGGGCGATCCGCGTCAGCAAGGGCTACGGCGAGAGCCAGCGGCTCCGCAGCGCCGACGGCCGCCCGAACGATACGCTGATGGCCTGGGCGCTGAAGAACTCCGAATTGCAGAAGAAGTACGGGTGCGGGCACCACGCCGGCGGACCGATGCGGGCGGAGATCGCCTCGCCGGGCCCCGGGGAAGATATCGTCGACGGGGCGCTGAACATGGTCCGCATCTGGCGCAGCTCGCCGCCCCACTACGGAACCATGGTCCGCTACCATCCCGAATTCGGCTACGACATGTACCCCAGCCAAACCAATCACTGGTACGGCACCGGACGGTTCTGAGGCCTTCTGCCGCCCGTTCGGCTCCCGGCGACGATTCCCCGAGCGATGCTATAATGGGGAAGGGGACTGGGGGTTCGGGACTCGGGACTGGGGGCTGGGGATTCCGAATTGGAGTCTCGCGCCGGAGCCTCTCCGCGAAATGTGCGGAAGTCGTTGAAGACACCAGCGCGGCTTTTGGCCGCAGCCAAACGGCGGGCAAGCCCGCCGGCTAAACGTTGTTATCCCCAGTCCCGAACCCCCAGTCCCGAGTCCCCAGTCCCGAGCCCCCAGTCCCGAATCCCCAGCCCCCAACCCCCAATCCCCAGTCCCCTAACCCCCATGTCCCCCATCACGGTCCAAGACGTTGCTGCTGCGGGCGTGGTCGGCGCCGGCGGGGCCGGGTTTCCCACCCATGTGAAACTGGCCGCCGAAGCCGACACCGTGCTGATCAACGCCGCGGAGTGCGAACCCCTGTTGCACAAAGACAAGGAGGTGCTGCGGGAATACGCCGACGCCGTGATCGAAGGAACCGCCGCCGCCATGCGACTGGTCAAGGCACGGCGGGGCGTGATCGGGATCAAGGAGAAGTACGGCGACGTCATCGACCTGCTGCGGGCGAAGCTGCGCGGCACGATAGAGATCGCCCCGCTTCGCGACGCCTACCCGGCCGGCGACGAGTTCATTCTCGTCTACGACGTGCTCGGCCGCGTGATCCCGCCGGGCGGTATTCCGTTGCACGTCGGGGCCGTGGTGATGAACGTCGAGACCACTTTGAACGTGGCCGCGGCGTCCGCTGGGCCGGTTACGCATAAGTATCTCTCGATCGCCGGGGCGGTGGCCGAGCCGGTCACGCTGCGGGTGCCGATCGGTATCACGCTGGCCGAATGCGTCTCGGCCGCGGGAGGCCCGACCGTGCCCGACCCGAACTACGTGGTCGGCGGCGTGATGATGGGACGGCTGGAAGACAATCACGACGCGCTGGTCGACAAGACGACCGGCGGGGTGATCGTGTTGCCCGAAGATCACGTGGTCGTGCGCCGGCGCCGCCAGGAATGGCGGCAGATCGCCCGGATCGGCCGCAGCGCTTGCGACCAGTGCAGCTTCTGCACCGAGCTGTGTCCCCGCTGGCTGCTGGGACATCCCATCGAGCCGCACCGGGCCATGCGGAGCCTGGGCTTCAATCTGGTGGGCGAGGCCAACGTGATCGGTACGGCCTTCTGCTGCGAGTGCAACTTGTGCAGCCTGTATTCCTGCCCGGAGGATCTCGATCCGAAGAACGTCTGCACGCAGAACAAACGGCGGCTGGCGGCCGAGAAGAAGCGATGGACGGATCCGCCGTTCAACCCGCGGCGGCCGGAATTGCACATGGCCAATCGCAAGGCCCCCATGTCCCGTCTGATGGCCAAGCTGGGCCTGACGCAGTTTCGCAACGTCGGCCCCTTGAGCGACACGCCGCTGGAGACCGGCAAGGTGGGCATCGCGTTGAAGCAACACATCGGGGCGCCTTGCGAGCCGGTGGTCACCGTCGGCGATCGCGTCAGCGCCGGCCAGGTCGTCGGGCGCCGGCCAACCACCAACGGCAAGCCCGCCCTGGGGGCCCCGGTCCACGCGTCGATCGACGGCACGGTCACGGCGATCGAGGAAGGGGTGGTTTGGATCGAAAAAGTAAGCTGATTTCCATCGCATGATAACGTTGTGTTTTTCGCCACGGTCGTTTAGCGGGCGGGCTTGCCCGCCGTTCGCAAACTTGGGTTTTTCGAACACACTTCGAATGAACGGCGGGCAAGCCCGCCCGCTAAACGATAAGCCGCTAAACGATAAGCCGCTAAACGATAAGCCGCTAAACGATAAGCCGCTAAACGACAAGTAGCGACGCAGCACGCAAGGAACTGCCCATGCCCATCCCAAGATCGATCGGCGCGATGGAACTCTCCAGCATCGGCGTCGGATACCGGATCGAGGACGAGATGCTCAAGGCCGCTTCGGTCGAGTTGCTGATCGCGCGGACGATCTGCTCGGGCAAGTACCTGATCGTGTTGGGCGGCTCGGTCAGCGACGTGGAAGCGGCGATCCACTGCGGACTCGGCGGGGCCGGCGAAGCCGTGATCGATCACCTGCTGATTCCCAACGTCCACGAGTCGGTTTTCCCGGCGCTGGGACAGTCGGTCGTGCTCGAGCCGGACCAGGCCGGTGCGTTGGGCGTGGTGGAGACCTTCAGCGGCACCAGTGCTCTGGCCGCCGCCGACGCCGCCGCGAAGGCCGCGCGGATCACGCTCTTCCGCATCCACGTGGCGATGGCGCTGGGCGGCAAGGGGTTGTGTCTGATGACCGGCGGCGTGGCCGACGTCCGCGCCGGAGTGCAAGCGGCGGCCGAAGAAGTCCGACGCCGCGGCCTCTTGGTCTGTGAGATCGTCATCCCGCGCCCCAGCCCGGAGCTGTTCGCCGAGTATCTGTAGGTCCAGGTGGCACCAACCGCCCGGAATGCGGGGTCACGGCCCCATGGATGGCGTGAGGGCATGCCGAAGCGCCAAAATACTTCTCTTGGCCCGGACAGGGCTTTGCAGTATACTTCTCCGCCCACCTGACATGCCCCGTTTGGGTGGACTGCCCCTTTTCTTCAATCTCCTCACCAACTCACTTCGCCGGCTCATCGAGAGACTTGCGGGGTGCGTGCCGTCTGCCGGTCATGGATGTACTCTGGTCCGAAACGGCGAGTCCGAGCCGTCTGGAAATGCCGCTGCGCGAAGCGAACGTTGCGGCGGGTCCAGCGGCGCAGGAACGGTTGACCGGCTACCTGCACGCTGGCTATGCGGAATCGCTCTCCCAGTTCGGCACTCCGCGGCAGTTGCCTCGCAGCGGGGGCTGGATTCTCGAGCGCAACATTCCCGGCTTCCCTGAACGCGACGCGATGGGCTGTTATCCGCTGCTGGCGTGTCGCGATTGGGCGGCGCTCGAAGCGGACTTGAAAGACCTCCACGGCGAGCTGGTCAGCCTGGCCGTCGTGGCGGACCCGTTCGGCAGTCACGGCGAAGACCGGCTCCGGCGGTGTTTTCCCGACGTGATGTTCGCCTACAAGGATCATTTCGTCGTCGACCTGTCGGTGCCGATTCACGATCGCGTCTCGCCGCACCACCGCCGCAACGTGGCCCGGGCGCAGAAATCGGTCGACGTGCGACGGTGCGAAGATCCTTCCCGGGCGCTGGCCACTTGGACCGCGCTGTACGACGTGCTGATCGAGCGACACGGCATCGAGGGCATGAGGGCCTTTTCGCGGCGGTCGTTCGCCGCCCAATTGAGCGTTCCGGGCATGACCGCCTTCGAAGCCGTCCACCGGGATCGGACCGTCGGCATGCTGCTGTGGTACGTGCAGGACTCGGTGGCCTACTATCACCTGGGGGCACACAACGACGTCGGATACGAAAGGCGGGCGTCGTTCGCGCTGTTCTGGTTCGCCGTCGAGTATTTCGCCCGGTGCGGTCTCCGCTGGCTCGATCTCGGCGCCGGCTCGGGCACGAAGCAGACGGCCGACGGGCTGACCCGATTCAAACGAGGCTGGTCCACGGGAATCCGCCCGGCCTTTTTCTGTGGCCGGATCCTCGACCCGACGGCCTATCGAGCAATCGCCCGCGCCAAAGGAATCCCCGCGGGAACGGACTATTTCCCCGCTTACAGAAAAGGCGAGTTCGCCTGAGAGTCGATACCGTGAAGATCACGTTGCTCAGTCTCTATCCCACGGAAACCACGGCGAGGTACCTCCTGTCGTCGTACGTCTTGAAAGCCTATTTGCAGGAGCACTACGCGGAAGGCCGCCCGGACATCCACGTGCTGAATCTCAGCGTGAAGACGGAGACTTCGAGAATCTGCGAGAAGATCCTCGAGAGCGACGCCGACGTGGTCGGCTACAGCGGCTACACCTGGAACATCGAGAAGATCCTGGCGACCCTCGAAGGATTACGCGGCAGGTGCCAAGCGACCCACGTGCTCGGCGGGCCGGAGATTTCCACGGAACGAATCCTCGCGCTGCCCCACCCGGCCGCCGCCGACTATTACGTGATCGGAGAAGGCGAGAAGAAGCTGTTGAACCTGCTTCGGTGCCTGCAATTCAATCGCGAGGTCCCGTGCGGAGAACTTCCCGCGGGCGTGGCCTGTTGGCGGGACGGTCGGTTGCATTACGTACCGGAAGCCGAGTCCCACGACAATCTCGACGACATTCCCTCCATCTACTTAAGCGGCGCGATTGAAGACCGTTTCTACGCCCGGCAGCAGGCGTTCCTGGAAACCCAGCGGGGCTGCCGGTTCCGCTGCGCGTATTGCGTCTACGGGAAGAACCTGCCCTCGATCCGCTACTATTCGCTCGAGCGGGTGTTCGACGAGCTGGAGCATCTGATCGTCGAGAAGGAAGTCACGGCGCTTAGGATCTTCGACGCCCTGTTCACCTCGGACCGGGAAAGGGCGAAGGCCATCGTCCGTCACGTGGCGCAATTGAAAAGCCGGGTCGAGCGGTTGCCCTGGATCTACTGGGAGTCGACCTACGACCGCATGGACGAGGAGTTCATGGGACTGGTCGGTTCGCTGAAATACGGCGCGTCGATCCGGAACTGGCGCGACGTCGTTCCGCAGGATCGGCCCCAGCACTACACGGACATGCTGCGGGATTACACGGCGATCAATTGTCTGGGGGTGCAGTCTTTCTGCGATCGGGCGCTGAAGGCCGTGCGGCGGCCGCCGGTCGATCGGGAGAAGTTCGCCGCGTTCATGGCCAGAGCCTATCGCCACAACATCGTGTTGAAGCTCGACGTCATCCTGGGCCTGCCTTTCGAGACGGTCGATTCGTATTTCCGGGGGCTCGAACTGTTGCTGCCGCATCTGGAGAAGACCGACCATGTCTTGAATATCCACCGGCTCCAGATCCTGCCCGGCTCGGAACTCGAGCGCCTCTGCCCGACGCACGCCGTCGCCTATTCGTCCCGGGCGCCGCACTGGGTCCATGCGACCGGCGACATGCCCGAGCGGGATCTCGACCGGGCGTCGAAGCTGACCGCGGTGTTGTTCAGGATTCTCAATTCGCCGCTGCGGGGGCCGTTCTACGACGCTCTAAGACGCTCCGGCGAATCACCTCGACGACTCCTGGAAGACACGCTCCGCGCCGTCGCCGGCTGCCGGGAACTACGAGCGTGCCGGCTGGTGGAGGACGAGTCGGTCGACGACGAGTATTGGAACGACGCGGTATTTCAGGAGATCCCCGGCGAGTGGCTGGTCGAGTTTCTAAGGAATCGTTATTGCGCGAGGGTATAGACATGCTTTCGGAAGACCTGGAAGAACTCCGTTTCAGCGAAGTGGTCAAACGGACCGAGGCCCTGGACCGCGCCGAGGGAGATTGGATTCCGCTGAAGTTCGCCTTCTTGCGGAACATCACCGTCGATCCGATGCTCCCGTACCTGAAGTATCTCTGCTATCAAGACGGGATCCAAGCGAAGGTCTTCCCCGGCGACTACGATACGGTCGTCCAAAGCGTGATTCAACACGGCAGCTCGCTGTATCGCCACGAGCCCGACGTGATCGCCGTCTGCCTGAAGATGGAAAATCTCTCCGACACGCTGGCGACCGGGTTCTCGGCGCTGGCGGCGGCGGAGATCGATTCGGAGGCGGACAGGATCCTGGGCCTGGTGGACCGGGTATTGCACGAAATCCGGGAAAAAAGCACGGCGGCGGTCCTGTTGCACAACTTCGAGACGCCCGTGTACCCCAGCTACGGGATCTTGGACTACCAGGACCGCGGCAAACACGTCGGCACGTTCCGGACGATCAACGAGCAGTTGCTGGAGGTCGCCGGGAAACACGACGGCGTCTACGTCGTCGATCTCGACCTGCTGCAATCGGCCGTCGGATATCGGAACTTCTTCGACCACCGCTACTGGCACATCGCCAAGGCGCCCTACACGAGAGAAGCATGGCGGTCGATCGCCGGCGAGTACGCCAAGTTCATCCGCGCCCTGCACGGAAAGAAGCGGAAGTGCCTCGTGCTGGATTGCGACAACACGCTCTGGGGCGGCATCGTCGGCGAGGACGGTCCCGGCAAGATCCAAATCGGCACCACGTATCCCGGCTCCGCGTATCTCGAGTTCCAGAAGGCCGTGCTCGATCTCTACCACCGCGGCGTGATGCTGGCGCTGTGCAGCAAGAACAACGAAGCCGACGTTCTGGCCGTGCTCGACGACCACCCGGACATGCTGCTCCGCAGAGACCACTTCGCGTCGATGCGAATCAATTGGAGCAACAAGGCGCAGAACCTCCAGAGCATCGCGGCCGAACTGAACATCGGCGTCGACAGCCTGGTCTTCGTCGACGACAGCCCGTTCGAGATCGGCCAGGTGCGCCAGCTCTTGCCGGAAGTCAAGACGATCCGGCTCTCGGGAGACCCCGGTGCGTACGCCGCGCGGCTGAGGGCCGCCGGTTGGTTCGACACGCTGACGCTCTCGGACGAAGATCGCCGCAGGAACCGGATGTATCGCGACGAGGTCCGGCGCAAGGACGCCCGGCGAAACTTCCACGCCGGCGACGTGGAGGACTACTTCCGCTACCTGGCCATGGAGGTCCGAATCGGTCCGGCGGACGTTTTCACCGTACCCCGGGCGGCGGAGCTGACCCAGCGTACGAACCAATTCAACTTGACCACGAAAAGGTACTCCGAGGCCCGGGTCCGAGAACTGGCCGACGCGGACGACTCCGACGTGTTGGTGCTGCGGCTGAAGGATCGCTTCGGCGACAGCGGGATCGTGGGCGTGGCCGTCCTGAAGTACGACGGCCCGGGCGCGCTGATCGACACCTTCCTGCTCAGTTGCCGGGTGATCGGCCGCGGCGTGGAAGACGTTCTGTTGAAAACGTGCCTCGACGCGGCAAAGGCCCGAGGGTGCGAAACCCTCACCGGGCTCTACCTGCCGACGAAGAAGAACGTCCAGGCGGCTTCGTTCTACCGGGACCGGCGGTTCGCCTGCGTGGCCAGCGGTCCGGAAGCCGCCCGGTACGAATGGACTTTAACCCGGCCCGCGTGGAAGCCGCTCGAATACTTCGAATCGATCGAAGTCGACCACGGTCTGCTGTCCACGATGCCGACGCGGTGAAATAGCGTTTGCACATGAATAGTGTTTGAGTTTTGTTGCCGAGGGTGGCACGCCCTGAGGAACGAAGGGCGTGGCTTGGCAGGTTTTCCACGCCCTTCGTTCCTCAGGGCGTGCCACCCCGCGGAACAAACCCCATGGAACAAGTTGTTCTTGCCGGCCACTGGAGAGGACTACGATGCAAAAGAGCGTAAGAGAAGTGATCGGCGACGTGCTCGGCCTGGCGCCGGAGGGCATCGCGGAGGATTTGTCGATGCAGAACGCGGAAGGCTGGGACTCGCTGAAGCACATGGAGATCGTGGCGTCGCTGGAGGACGAGTTCGAGATCACCTTCACGGCCGACGAGATCGTCAGCATCACCAGCCTGCCCGCCATCAACAGCACGCTGCGCGAGAAGGGAATCGCCGCTTAAGATGGACCTCGAAGGAAAAATGGCGATCGTCACCGGCGGCGCCGGCGGCATCGGCCGTCGCGTGGTCGAACGACTCACGGCCGAAGGAAGCCGCGTGGCGGTCCTGGACCTCGACGTCGCCTCGCTCGATGAACCGGCGGCTGCCCGGAGCGACGTCTATTGCCGGCCGTGCGACATCAGCGACAGCGGGCAAGTGGAAGAGGCCGTCCGGGACGTCGCCGAGCGTTTGGGCGGCGTCGACGTCCTGATCAACAACGCCGGGATCATCCGCAACGCCCCGCTGATGAGCCTGCAAAACGGCCGGTTCCAGCCGCACGACATCGAGACCTGGGACCGGGTCATCGCCACGAACTTAAGCGGCACGTTCTACGTCACGCGGAGCGTCGTACAGGACATGGTCGCGCGGAGAACGCGGGGCGTGATCGTCAACGTCAGCTCCGTTTGCGCCGCCGGGAATCCCGGCCAATCGGCCTATTCGGCGTCCAAAGCGGCGATCGAAGCGCTGACGACTGTCTGGGCCGGCGAACTGGGGCCGCTGCGCATCCGCGTGGCCGGCATCGCCCCGGGATACACGCAGACGCAGACCACCTTGAATTCCATGTCCGAAGCCGTGATCAAACAGTGGAAAGGCCGCACGCCGCTGAGGCGGTTCGCCGAGATCGACGAAATCGCCCAAGGCGTCCTCTTCATCCTCGAGAACGACTTCTTCAACGGGCGGATTCTCCAACTCGACGGCGGGCTGAGACTGTAGTTTGATACGGAGGAAGATCGAGCCGATGAGCCAAGTGATCCTGTTCGGCGCCGGAAAGACGGCCGAAGTCGCCTACCACTACCTGACCCACGACAGCCCGCACGAAATCGCGGCGTTCACGGTGGACGGCAAGTACGTTACGGCCGACCATTTCCTCGGCCTGCCGTTGGTCCCCTTCGAGGAACTCCCGCAGAAGTATCCGCCCGACGACTTCGACATGCTGGTCGCCGTCGGATATCAGGACCTGAACAAGCTGCGGGCCTCGAAGTGCGAAGCGGCCAGGAAGCTCGGCTACCGGCTGATCAGCTACGTCAGCTCCCGGGCCAGCAACGTGGCCGGCGTGGCGGTCGGGGAGAACTGCTTCATCCTGGAAAACCAGTCCATCCAGCCGTGCGCGACCATCGGCGACAACGTCACCATCTGGAGCGGAAACCACATCGGACACCACTCCACCGTCGGCGACCACTGCTTCATCACCTCGCACGTGGTGATCTCGGGCATCACCACCGTCGAGCCCTATTGCTTCATCGGCGTGAACGCCACGATCGGGCACGGCCTGACCATCGGACGAGAAAGCATTCTGGGAGCCGGTTCCATCATCACCAAGAACGTCAAACCCCAAAGCGTCTTCATCGTCGAAGACACCCCGCTCTATCGCCTCGACAGCGAGCGCTTCATGAGATTCTCGAGACTGGTCGAAGGAGGTGCGTCATGAAATGGAAGAAACAGGGCCTGATCTTCTGCACCGGAGGCGATCAGGAGTGGATGCAGTCGCACGCCCAGGACCCGGTGGCCGATGCCGCGGGGCCCGATCGATTGCGGGTCTACTTCGCCACTCGCGACAAGACCAACCGCACGGTGACGACCTACGTCGAACTCGACGCGGACAACCTGCAGAACGTCCTCTACGTCCACGACCGGCCGATCCTGCCGCTGGGCGAGCTGGGGGCGTTCGACGACTGCGGCGTGATGTCCTCGGCCATCGTCGAGCATGAGGGCACCAAGTACTTCTACTACACCGGCTGGAACACCAGCACATCGGTGCCCTATCGCTTGTCCATCGGCCTGGCCGTCAGCGAAGACGGCGGCAAAACGTTCCGGCGGCCGTGCCTCGGTCCCGTGCTGGAGCGGACGTATCGCGAGCCGCATTTCTGTTGTGCCCCCTATGTAATGATCGACGAAGGCACCTGGAAAATGTGGTACACCTCGTGTACCGGCTGGGAAGTCGTCCAGGGCAAACCGGAACCCCGCTATCACATCAAGTACGCCGAGTCCGAAGACGGCATCCGCTGGCAACAGACCGGCGTCGTGTGCATCGACTACGATCCGTCCCGCGAAGCCATCACCCGGCCCTCGGTGCTGAAGACCGGCGGAGAATACCGCATGTGGTATTGCCACCGCGCGCTGGGCGGATATCGGACGGAAAAAACCGCCAGCTATCGCATCAGCTACGCCCGATCCGCCGACGGACTCGACTGGGAACTTCACGACGACTTTGGCGGACTCGACGTTTCCCCAAGCGGCTGGGACGCCGACATGACGGCCTATCCCTGGGTGTTCCCTCATCGGGGAAAGACGGTCATGCTCTACAACGGCAACGGCTTCGGCCGCTCGGGCTTCGGTTACGCAATCCTGCAGGAGGAAGCGGAGTGACGATACGCATAAAACGATCCGTCGACGATCTGGCCATCCTCGGCGGCACGCCCGCCTTCGAGCAACCGCTGCACGTGGGCCGCCCGAACGTCGGCGACCGCCGGCGCCTGCTGGCCCGCATCGACCGGATTCTGCAGGACCGGTGGCTGACGAACCAGGGGCCCGTGGTCAAAGAGTTCGAGCACCGCATCGCCGAGCGGCTGGACGTGAAGCATTGCATTGCCACCTGCAACGGTACCCTGGCCCTGGAAATCGCCGTGCGGGCGCTGGACCTCTCCGGCGAAGTCATCGTCCCCTCGATGACCTTCGTCGCCACGGCCCACGCGCTGATGTGGCAGCGCATCACGCCGATCTTCTGCGACGTCGACCCGGCCACGCACAACATCGATCCCCAGCACGCCGAAGAGTTGATCACGCCGCGGACGACCGCCATCCTGGGAGTCCATCTCTGGGGGCGGCCGTGCGACGTGGAAGCACTCACCGAGATCACCCGGCGGCGCCGGCTGGCGCTGCTGTTCGACGCGGCGCACGCCTTCGGTTGCACGCACAAGGGACGGTCGATCGGACGGTTCGGCGCGGCCGAGGTGTTCAGCTTCCACGCCACCAAGTACTTCAACACGTTCGAAGGCGGCGCCGTCACGACCGACGACGACCGACTGGCCGAGCGGATCCGCCGGATGAAGAACTTCGGCTTCGCCGCGGACGACAAGGTGGTCGACATCGGCATCAACGGCAAGATGAACGAAACGGCCGCCGCCATGGGGCTGACCTCGCTGGAGAGCCTCGACGAGTTCCTCGCCGTCAACCGGCGCAACTATCAGGCGTATCGCGATCAGTGCGACGCGCTGCCCGGCTTGCGGCTGCTGCAATACGACCAGCGCGAGACGAACAACTATCAGTACGTGGTGGTGGAGGTCGATCGGGCGGCGGCCGGGCTCGGCCGGGATGAACTCCTGCAGGTCCTTCGGGCGGAAAACGTCCTGGCCCGGCGATACTTCTTCCCTGGCTGCCACCGCATGGAACCGTATCGCAGCGATCGCCGTCACGCGCCTTCGCCCCTGCCGGCCACCGAATCGGTCGCCGGCCGGGTGCTGGTCCTGCCGACCGGCACTTCGGTGGACCAGGAGCAGATCGCGGCGATCGGCCAGATTCTGCGGGCAGCGCTTCAGATGCCGCGTCGCGTGAAGAAGCATTTTGCCCTTCACGCCCCGACTCCCATCCTGCCCGGCCCCCACGAGCTTCCGCTGTTGGACGCCATCCCGCCGATCCAGCATCAGTAAGACGCCTCGATCGACACGCGTTTCGCTTCCGTGAGATCGACGTTCCATTTCCGCAGCGTGCCTTCGGAGAAACGGACGCTGAGGACGTAGGGGCCCGGCTCGCGGACGGCCAGGTCGACCGTGTCGGGGCCCCGGCAGCCGGTCAGCACCTGCGAGCCGATCACGCGGCGGCCGGCGGGCCGGCCCTTGGCGTCGATCAGGCGGACGTCGGCCCCCAAGACGCCGCGCGTCCCCTTCACCCGGGCCGTGACGATCCGCGTTTGCAGCAGCTTCTTTTCGTGATAGGTCGGATACTCCTTGGGTTGCCGCCCGGTGAGCGTGTCGTTGACGATCAGCCGCAAGGTGCCGTCCATGCCGCCCAGCAGCAGGTCGGGCGCCCCGTCGTTGTTGACGTCGCCGGCCGCCGCGCCGAACGCACCCGTGTCGTAGGCCGCCGGGGGAAACGCGTCGGCGGCGTAGTTCTCGTCGAGCATGTACGAGCCGTAGCCGCGGTTGGTGTGGAAGACGTTTTGGGCCCGCGCCTCGCGCGAGAGCGTGAACAGATCGACGTATCCGTCCACGTTGAGGTCCTCGGCCAGCGTGGCCAACTGGCGGGTGCGGCAGTCCTGGATTTCGTTTCCGTAACCGGTGACGTCCTTGGGCGCGCCGTCTTGGCCGGCGACGACCGTCAAGTGCATGTCGCCGGCGGCCACCAGGTCCCAACTACCGGGCTGCCACTGGGTGGCGAAACATCCGCCGCCGGTCAAGCCCGGCTCGCTGCTGCCGGAGACCTTGTAGTCGAAGTTCAACCGATGGGGCAGGGGTGCGAAAACACCCTGCTGGTTCTGGAGGAGGATCAGCCCCCGGTCGACGGCGTAGTAGAGGTCGGTCCGCCCGTCGCCGTTGACGTCGCCCGGGGCGAAGAAACCGGTCCCGGCGGCGCCGGTTTCCGTGCGGTCCAGGCCGGCCGCGGAAGTGGCGTCGACGAACGTCTTGTCGGCGGCGTCCGGATTCAAGTAGACCGCCAGACCGCCGCCCGTGCGGGAAACGACCACGTCGGGATACCCGTCGCCGTCGAGTTCGACGAAGGCGGCGCACTTGACCGCCTGGTTCGCAGAGGCCGGCAGCCAGGTCGTTTTGGTGAAGCCTTGCTGCGAACCGCGGTAGATGACGCCGTCGGCCAGCAGATCCGCCCGACCGTCGGCGTCGACGTCGGCGAAGCTGCAGCTTGCCGAGCGCACGCCGGCAAGGCCCAGCGACTGCGTGGCGTCGGTGAATCTCAACTCGCCGGTCTGCCGATAGACGCGGTTGCCGCCGTCGTGGCAGGCGTAGGCGTCGAGCTTCCCGTCGCCGTCGATATCGTAGAGCGCCACGCCGCGGATCGGCCCGGCGAAAGTCCCCAACGCAATCTCGTCCTTGAACCGGACGATCGGAGTGGGCGGGAAGAACACGGTCCCTTCGGCCGTATCGACGACCATCGCGAGCAGTTGCTCGACGGCGCCGTTGAAGGTCCCGTACATCTCGTCGCCGAGCGCTTCCTGCCATCGCCACTTCGACATGTCGGCCGGATCGGGAGCGACCAGCGCGTGCCACTGGCGGCCGGGCGTGTAGAGCAGCACCTCGCCCTCGTGTCTGGCGCGGTCCTTGCCGGCGTAGGCGATCAGCGTGTCGCCTTCGAGCACCTCGTCCAGCAGCGAGTCTTCGCCGAATTCCGCGGCGGGCGCGTCGATAGTCACTTCCTTGGGCTTGAACTCGCCCAGGCAGACTCGCGTGACGCGGAAGACGACGACCTCCTCGTCGACGTCCGACCGGGTGATTTCGCCGGCGATCACCGCGGTGTAACGTTCGGCCAGGTGCGACGGCTGCAACTGGGGATTCACCAGCGCCCGGGCAGTGTCGCGGGCGAACAGGATCACGGCCGCGGCCAGACCGGCCGTCAAGACGAGGTTGCCTTTTTGCACTGTATGGATACCTTATGCGCGGATGTGATTTCGGCGTATTCAATATCGCGCGCCGCGTTCGAGGCCGTCCAGCCGGGTAAACAGCCGGGTTTCGTCGGCCTGGCAACGGGGGCCGAAAAACAGGTTCTTCCAACGGGCTTTCGTGGCCGGGTCCTGGTAGAGGACGCCGCCGGCGCGGAGGTGGTCGAACTCGACGCCGTCGACCGCCACGTCTTGGGCCAGGAAGCAGTCGGTCCCCTGCGGCAACGCACGCATCCATCGGAAAAGCTGCTCCTTTTCGGGCCAGCGGTCGATTTCCTTCTCGTATCGTTCGCTTCCCGGCTCGGGGCATATCGCCTGGTCTTCCATCACGGTGAAGACGAGCCTCGCCCGGCCGAGATCTTGGCTGATGCTCCGCAGCCCGCCGGCCAGCACGACCAGCGAGGGCACCCGGCCGAACTGCTGCCGCGGGTCGTCGCCGGGGCCGGCGTACTCGGCGGCCGTGTGGTTCTTGAAGGCCAGCCCGAAGGTGCAGCTTCGCGTCAAGGGGCGCTCGGGCAGGCCGCCCTGGATGGTGCCGTCCGTGACGGTCATCTCCGGAGAGGTGAAGTCGTTGTTCCAACTCTCGAACCGGGCGCCGTCGAGCAAGGCGAGCACGCCGCCCTGTTCGATGCTGGGCGACGCGTTTCGGCCGGGCTGGAGCGTGCTGTCGATGCCCACGATCACCGTGCAGCCGTAGATGCGGAACTCGTCGAGCACGGTGACGTGGCCGAGAAACTCGACCGAGGCGTTGTCCTCCTTGTTGAAGGTGAAGTACTGCGAACTCATGATCCCGTCGCCGCGGCCGGTTCCGCAAGCGGTTTGGAGCGTATTGTCGTTTCGGAAGAAGACGTGCTTCGATCCGAGGAACCGGGTGGCCCCCTGCGAGTCGATCCCGCCGCATTCCTTGATCCAGACGTTGCCGTGGATGCTTCGCCCCACGCCGTCCCCGCCGCCGACGAAGGCCGCGTTCTTCTCGACCGTGACGTGGCGGACGGTCTCGCGGATCGAAGAGCCGCGGAAACCGACC
>DATLAN010000242.1:0-31702 GCA_035527455.1 Thermoguttaceae bacterium | reverse complement strand
AATCCGGATTGACGTTGACGGCAACGAAAATGAAGGATGCCGAACTACCGCTGCCTCTTAACTTAGAACTCGTGACGGTTGACCTGCCCGGGATGTTCGACGAATTCGACAACCCAGTCACCTCGGCCGCGCTCGAGGTGACCGACGCTGATCTGAGCGCGCTTATCGCGTCGGCCAAAGGGAAGTCACGGGCGGCAATCCGGAACGAGGACCATCGGCAGAATGTCCTGAGAGTTTTAGCCAACCATCCGGAGGGGGAGACAAGGCGATTCATTCGTGATGCAGCCGGGTTACAGACTACCCGCGCCAACGAGGCGATCAATTCCCTACTCGCCGATGGCCTTATCGAATCGGCACACGTTATTAAGGGTAATCGCAACACCCCATTAGAAGGATTCAAGATTGCTACCTTGGCGGGGTGAGTCTTAACCTCATGGTAGGTGTGGGGAGAGTGGGGAAAGAGCACTGGGGAGAGCACGCCCCAGACCTGGGAGTAGTGGGGAGAGTAGGGCTCCTTTTAAGAGCCCACTCCCCACTCTCCCCACTGGTCCCGCCGGATGACGTGTGGGGAAGGATGCGCGACAAGAAAAGTCTCCCCACACCTACAAACGGGGGACTAAGCCAAGCCACCCCCCACATTCGGTAGGTTCTTTCGGGGGGTTACGCGGTAGTCTATGCCTGCGGGAAGAGTGGCGGACTACAACACACTTACTTTCGCATTTTGCGAAATCACCCTCTAACTTACGGAGTTTACTTTATGCCCTCAGATACCCTCACCCCCCCACTCCTCACATTCCCTGGCGTGGTCGAACTACAGGCCGCCGCGGCGAAGCAACCACGCATCGACGGCACGATTTACAGCGGCGGCTTGATGTCGCTACCCGGTTGGGGCCCCGTGGTCATCGACCTGGCCGGCGCCGACGTGGCCGCCGACGTGCCGGTCCTTGTGGGCCACCAGGACGACTTAGACAGCATCGCCGGATCGGGCCGCGCAGTGGTGAACGCTGGCCGACTGCTTTTTTCGGGAATCCTGACCGACGCCACTCCGGGCGGTGCGAAGGTGATCGCCCTCGGCCGCGCGAAGGTAAACCTTCAGGCGTCAGTCGGCTACATGCCCGATTCGCGCGTCGAGGTTCGGGCCGGCGAAGCGTTCCGCGTCAACAATCAAGACCTGGTCGCACCCGCGGGTGGCGCGACCATCATCCGCTCCGGCCGACTCCGCGAAGTCTCGATCGTGGCCGTCGGCGCTGATTCCGCAAATTCCGTTACTATTTCTGCAAAATTTGGAGACGACACAATGAACTTTGAACAATGGATTAAGGCAAACGGCATGGTCCTTGCGAACTTACGCGAGGACCAAACGGCACGATTGCGAGCCATTTACGACGATCGGCTTATCAGGGCTGGCGGTGTTCAAGCCGTGGCCCCACCGGCGTTCGACGTCCCGGGCGTGGTGCGCGCCTATGAAATGCACGTTTCGACGTTGCAGGCGAAAGCCGCCGAATTCACCGGACGGGTGGACTCGGCAAAGTTGCAGCCGTTGCAGGCGACCGCCAGGCGGCAGGCCGCCGAACTGAAAGCGCAGGCCTTATCCTCGGAGTGGCCGGCGCCGCGGCTGGAAGCCGAGTATATCAAGGCGGCTGCGATCTTCGAGGCCGACCTGATGCGCGCCGAGCGCCCGAAGGGCGTGTTCATCCACGCCAGCACCCGAGACCTACCCGGCGGCGAACCCACGGCGATGCTGCAAGCGGCGTTGCTTTGCCACCTCGGTTCCGAAGACGTGGCGGCCCGGGCGTTTGGCGATCAGATCACCCAGAGCGCACGCGATATGAGGGCGACCAGCCTGGTGGAAATCCTCCAAGCGGCGTTTCACGCCAACGGGCAGGAGCCGCCCCGCGATCGTACCCAACTTATTCGCGCGGCGTTTTCAACGGCCAGCATCGCTAATATCGTTTCCGGCACGCAAAACAAAATCCTCTTGGATCAGTGGGCGAGACTACCATTGTCCTGCCTGACGTTGTGCCGGCGGGTTTCGGCGACCGACTTCAAGGAGTCGAAAGCCGTTCGCCTCATCGGCCGGAACGCCATGTTCGGCGAACTGGGCCCGGCCGGCGAAATCAAGCACGGTTATTTCACGGACTCCGCGGCGACGTACCAAATTTCGACGTACGCCAAAATGTACGCAATCACGCGACCCGACATCATCAATGATGACCTCTCCGCCCTAGACGAACTGCCGCGGATCATCGCCCGCGGCGCCGGCCTGAAGATGGAGTCGGTTTTCTGGACCTTGGTTTTGGGTAATGCCAGCAGCCACTTCTCGGAGGCCAATGGGAACCTCATCACCGACGTGTTAGGCCTCGACGGGCTGGGTGTCGGCGTCAAGACCATGCGGAACCTTGTCGATGAGGACGGCGAACCGATCCTGGTCGAGCCGAAACACATGGTCGTTCCGCCCGCGCTCGAGGCTTTGGCCGACTCCCTCTTCGCCTCGACAAACGTAGTGGTGGGAGGAACTGGCGAAGCCGTCACGACGTCGCCCGGCGGCAACGTCTACGGTGGAAAATACCGGCCGCAAGTCGTGCCCTACATTTCCAACGCGAACTACACGGGCAACTCGACAACGCAGTGGTACCTGTTCGCGCAGCCCGGGGTCGGCCCCAGCGCGTTCATCGCCGCATTCCTGAACGGCCTGACCACCCCGGTTGTCGAGCAAGCCGACGCGGACTTTAACACGCTGGGTGTCCAGTACAGGGGCTACGCCGACTTCGGTTTCGCGTGCTGCGATCCGCAAGGGGCCGTCAAATCCACGGGCGCCGGCGCCTAACAATCATCTTCGCCCGACGCTGACCGGGACAACAGTTCAGCAGACCCCAGGCGAGCCGGCCGTGCCTGGTAAAACATAACACCGGTTCTTCCTTGTGATGCTGCTGTTCGGTTACTCCTCGAACGGCGGAACTTTGACTCCCCGCTGCCCGGTTTCGGCCGGGCGGCGGGACTTTTTCTCTTTCATAGGGTAAATACACTAATGGCGGGAACACGTGACGTGAAAGCCGGCCGGGCTTACGTGGAACTCTACACGCAAGACGGCAAACTCAATAAGGGGCTCGCCAGCGCGCAGGCGAAACTTCGCGCGTTCGGGGCGGGCGTGCAAGCGGTTGGCGCCCGCTTCCTGGCCCTCGGTGGCGCGATGGCCGCGCCGCTTGCCGGAGCCGTGAAGGCCGCCAGCGACATGGCCGAGACGATGGGAAAATTCGATACAGTCTTCGGTCGGAATGCGACAACCGTTAAGGCGTGGAGCGACAACCTGGCCGGAACACTTGGGCGCTCGAAACAGCAAATTGCCGACTTTATGGCTGGCAGTCAAGACCTTTTCGTCCCGCTTGGATTCGATGAAGGGGCCGCGCTTGCGATGAGTCAGCAGGTGACGCAGCTGGCCGTTGATCTTGCTTCGTTCAACCACGCGGCAGACGACGACGCCTTACGCGACCTGCACGCCGCGCTTACCGGCTCCGGCGAGGTAATGAAGAAATACGGCGTTATCGTGTCCGAGGCAGCCGTTAAGCAGGAACTCCTGAATCAAGGAATCAAGGCGGGCACCGACCAACAGAAGGTGCAAGCCCGCTTGGCAATCATCATGCGCGGCACAACGGCCGCCCAGGGCGATGCCCTTCGGACCGCGGGTAGCTTCGCCAACCAGATGAAGGCGCTCAAAGCTCGAGTCAGCGATACTGCCGTAGCGATCGGCAGCGCGCTACTGCCGATCTTGACCCCGTTGGTTTCCCGGGTGGCGAATATCGTGAAAGTCATCGGGCAGTGGGTACAACGTAACCAGCAGGTCGTCGTCAATATGCTGAAGATGGCGGCCGGGTTGATTACTGCCGGCGCCGCGATGGTTGTCATGGGGACCGCCCTGCGGGTTGTTAGCACTGCCCTCATTGCCTTCCGGGTTGCCTTGGCAGCGGTGACGAAACACCCATTCGTCATTCTAGCAACCGCCGTAGCGGCCGTCGCGACCCTATTCGTGGATTGGGGGATGGTACTCAGAAAATTCACCGGCGAACTCAATCGCGCAAATTCAGTGACGCGCGTTTCGGCCGACGCGATGCGCGGCGAGGCCGAAGCCCTGTCGGCTAAGGTGAAGCGGCTTGAAGAGTTGCGCACCAAGCAGGGCAAGAGCAACCTCGACCAGGCGGAAGCCTTGGCGATCGCCCGGGAATTGAAGGGCGCTTATCCGGGCCTGACGCGCGAAATCGACGCCATCGGGACCGCGGCGGGCAGCACTGCCGGCTTGATGGCGAAGATGACCGACGCAATGGTTCTGCAAACGCAAGTCAGCCTTAAGAAGCAACTGGCCGACGGCGCGGCGGCCTATCGTGCGCTGAAGAAAGAGGCCGACGATTACGCGCAAACCGCCCTCGACCTAGAGTCCGGCAAACTCACGATAGCCACCGCCAGGAAGGCCGTTACCGGCGTGCTGACTGGTACATCCAAGGGCGAGGTGCTTGCCGAATTACGGACCGCAACGCGCGAAGCTTATGGGGCGGCGGCGGAACAAGCGAAAGCCAACACCCAGGCCGGCTCCATGCTGGCCGACTTGAAGTCGATGCCGGCCGGCGGCGGCGTTACGGGCGGCGAAGGAATCGCCCAGGAGGCGGAGGCTTGGGAGGCGGAACAACGGCGCTTTTCGGAAATCGTCGCCGGCTGGATCGACGACGAGCAACAGCGCGAACTACGGTTGATCCAACTCAAATACGAGGCGGAAATCACCGAGGCCGAGCGGGCGGGCCGCGAGACCCTTCGGCTACGCGCTACGCAGTGGCAAGAAGAGGCCCTGGTTAAAGCCCGTTACGCCAAGGAAGCGGCCGAAGCCGCGGCGGACTTCGAGGCCGGCCTGGCCGACGATATTGCGCGGCTCGACATCGAGGCGAACTTCGAGGGTCTCAATAAAGACCTTGCCCTTTTAGAACTCGATCGGCGGAAGGCCATCCAAGAAGCTACCGCGGCGGGCTATGACTTTTCGGGGATCACCCGTAAGTTCGACCTTCAGCGCGACCTCTTGAAGCGTGCTGCGATCGATCCCAAGCTATCCGTCACCGGCACGTTTTCAGCGGCGGCGGCTTCCCGGCTCGGGGGCGGTGGCGGGAAGCAACTCGACAAGCTGGTCGATAACACGAAAGAGACGAATCGGGCCGTTGCCCGTGTCGAGCGGGCCGTCGAGCGGTTCGCGCCGCAGTTTACATAAGCTTTCCGATCGGCAGATTGCCGAGCATGTTGGGGTGCATCATACAACCGTTGAAACACAACGAATGAAACTAGAGGCATCTGGCGAAATTAGCCAGATGCCAGTCCGCACCGTGACCCGCAACGGAACCACGTACGAACAGAACACCGCGAACATCGGCACCCGCCGCGTCGATGCCCACCACGTGCCCCGGGATGCGTCCGGGGAGGCCAGAGGGTATGTTTATCCTCTGGCCGACGAAACGCAACAGCGGCGAACCTCGGGCGTCTCAGGGCATTGTTAAGATAGGCAAGGTTTCGAGGGGTGAATTCGGCACCGGGGGCCGGAATTTCACTTGACAAATACCACGCGATTGCCGAAAATGGGGGCGTAAGAACCAAAGCTTCGGCTTGGAGCCTAAAACGATGTTCTCAAAAGACCCTATCCCTCGACCACCGTTCCGGTGTGGCGACACCCGGAGGGCACTCTTAGGCGTGCCTTTACAGCGATGGTCGGGGGTTAGGGTTTTTTGCTGCGCACTCTGCGCATGGAGGATCTCCGTGGGGAAGAAAAAGCCGGCCCGGGATCGGGCTCAACGTGACATTGACCGAGAAGAATTCGTCAAGCAACTTATCAAGAACGGCGTCTTCTGTCTACCCCCCGGCGGGGTAACACACGACCTCGGGGTGGCCGCCTTCGCAAGCGCCACGCCGAACGCGGTGCGCCGGCAGATGTTCCGGCGGCCGGACGGCCAGAGCGTCGAATCCCGGACTGCGGTAGGCCGGGACTGGAGCACAACCGAGCAAATCCATACCTGGATTCTCGCGGGGGCCGAGCCCCACGCCACGAACCAGAATCTAACGAGAGCCCCGAAGCCACTATTGGACGCGGCTTGACCTCTGTTTCGAGCCCCGCCGCCGTCGTGTTCCGCGCGGCGGCGGGGTGCTTTGTGAAAGTGAACCTATGGCCGATCCCAAACCCCCCAACCCCGGCCCGTTCCGCGTAGTAGCCGCGCAGGTGCACGTTGCCGGCGCGGTACGTGGACAAGCGCATAGTGCCGGAGCGGTTCGTGGACAGGTCCGCCCTGGAGGAAAGTAGTAAAGGAAACACAATGGCTTCCATCTTGAAACACCCTAACGGCCGACGCTCGATTCAATTTCTCGACCGCGACGGCAAGCGGCATACGATCGGGCTAAGCAAGACCTCGGACCGAAACGCCCAGGCCGTCAGGCTCCGTATTGAGGCGCTTGTGTCGGCCAGCTTGTCGGACGGGCTGCCCGACGACGAAACGGCCCGCTGGGTTGCGAATCTGGCCGACAAGCTGGCCGACCGCCTGGCACGCGCGGGGTTGATTCCCGAGCGGGCCAGAGAGACGCTGGGGGCGTTCCTGGACGCCTATAGCATCGCACGGGCCGACGTAAAGGGTTCGACGCGCACCGTCTACAGCCACGCCGTACGCAACCTGAAAGCCTATTTCGGCGAAGATCGGGACTTGCGGTCGATTTCTGAGGGTGACGCCCTGGAATGGTCCCGTTGGCTGACCACCCATGAGAAGCTTGGCTTTCAGACCGTCCGGCGGCGTTGTGGGTTGGCGAAACAATTCTTCGGGCACGCCGTCAAGAAGCGGCTCTTGGATCGGAACCCGTTTATCGAACTGAAGGCGGCGACCGGCGGGAACCCGGCAAAGTATCGGTTTATCACGCGGGAAACGACCCAGGCGATTATCGACGCCTGCCCGGATGCCCAGTGGCGGGCTATCGTCGCCCTGGCTCGATACGGTGGCCTACGCTGCCCGTCCGAGATTCTCACCTTGACGTGGGATCGGATCGACTGGGAGCGGGATCGGATCAACGTCTATTCGCCGAAGACAGAGCGTTATCCCGGCGGGGCGAACCGGGAGATTCCCCTCTTCCTGGAACTCCGGCCGTACCTTGACGCCTTGTGGGAACGCGCCAAGCCGGGCGAGCCAAGGGTTATCACGCGGTACGAGTACCACGGGCAACAGACCAATTTGCGAACCCAGTTTGACCGTATCGTACGGCAAGCCGGATTCGAGCCGTGGCCTAAGGCGTGGCAGAACTTGCGATCGTCGAGGGAAACCGAACTTGCCGAAACGTGGCCCCTACACGTTGTCACGGCCTGGATCGGCAACAGCGAACCAGTGGCCCGCAAGCATTACCTGCAAGTGACCGCCGAGCATTTCGAGCGGGCCGTGCGCGCTGCACCGGGCGCTGCACCGGAGGCAGAAAGCGCTGCAAAAAGCGCTGCGGACACTGCACGCCAAGAGAAGACAGAAGAGACGCAAAACCCTACTGACAGCAAAGTTACGGCGAGTGGTGTCTTTTCCCGTCTACTCTTGTCAACCCCCCAAGTAGGCCCGGCAGGACTCGAACCTGCGACCGGCCGATTATGAGTCGGACGCTCTAACCACTGAGCTACGGGCCCCTGGTCTCCGGTGGGGCGGGAGTGACGGCCTCATCTATTATTATCCTAATCGGGCGGTATAAACAGGGCTACAGCGACAACACGAACTCGACCAGGTCGGCAATCTGTCGCTCGCTGAGCCTCTCGAGTTGCGATCGGCTCAGCCCGTGCCGGCCCTTGACGATCAGCTCCTCGATCGTCGTGTAGCGTCCGTCGTGCAGATAGGGGGCGGTCCGCCATGCCTCGATCAGCGTCGGCGTGTCGAATCGGTCGCCGAAATCATACGGGCCGCGACTGTCCACGTCGTGCATCAACAGGTCGGTGTAAAGCGGCGCGGGATGGCAACGGGCGCAGCCGACCTGCTCGCTCTCGAACAATCGTCGGCCGCGCTCCGCCGCCGGGCTCAGCCGGCCGTCGTCCAGGCGCGGACTGGGAACCGGTTCGAGCGCGCGGAGGTACGCGTCGATCGCCGCCGCCTCCGCTTCCGGCCGATCGGTAAACAGCGTGTGTTGGATGCCGGCGCGAACGGCCGCTTCGGCCGTGGCTCGAACGCCGGTGGCCATCGCAGGCGGCGTCCGGTGGGCCAGCAACATGCTCTTGGTGTTTTTCGGATTGCCCACCCCGTCGTTGAGCAGGTCCCAGTTGAGCACGTCCGCCCGCGCGTCGGGATGGCAGGTCGAGCAGCTCTGCCAGTGCTGGTAGCAGATCGTCGCGTCGTGGAAGAGCAACTCGCCGAACCGTCGCGCGGTCAGTCGCGGTTGCGGGCCCAAGGCGATGGTCTTCAGCCGGGCAGGCGTTCCGCCGGATACGTCCACCACGTCGATCGTGTCGGAGAAATACCCGGCGACGTACATCTTCGAATCGACGACGGCCACGCCGCGCGGACCCTTGCCGGCCAGTTCGATCCGCTGCCGCAAGCCGGTCATCAGCCCCATGCTGTTGGGTATGCCGTTGACGGTCGGGAGGCCGTAAGTGCCGCCCGTGTCGCCGCGCCTGTCGCCGCTTTCTTCTTCGGATCCGGACGGCGCGTCGGGCGAAGGGCCCAGCAGTCTTCGCCGCACGGCGGGCCAGTCGACCACGCTCAGTTCGTGGGTTCCCGAGTGCGCGATGCACAGGTGTTTGCCGTCGGCCGTACACGCGAGGCCCCACGGGTTGGCGGCGCCCAGGTACATGTCGTCCAGCACAACGGTGTTGACCAGCTTCAACTCGGCCGCGTCGATCACACTGAGTGCATTGATGTTGGTCCACCCGAAGTCGAGCTGCGCGGGGACCAACTCGTAATTGGAAAGGACGTGCGTGATCAAGGCGTAGCGGCCGTCCGGCGTGATGCACACGGCCCGCACGCTGGTGGCGCCGTTGGGCAGACGGATCGTGGTCGTGCGGTGGGTTTGGGTGTCGATGGCCGTTACCACGGCGGCGACGAAGAACGAATTGGCCGGATCGGCTGGAAGGTGGTTGATCACCAGCACCGATCGGCCGTCGGGCGTGATGGTGCCGCCGATGGGTTCGCGGGTCACGGCCACGCGGGCCAGTTCCTTCCCGGCGGCCAGATCGATCACCGAAACGTCGTTGTCGAACCGGTTGCAGACGTAGAGTCTTTGCCCGTCGGGCGAAATCACGGGACCGACGGCCGTATGGCCCGCGGGAATCTTTGCGATCACTTTCATCGCAGAAGGGTCGATAACGCACACGGTGCTCTTCACCGCCGCGCAGGTCACAACCAGCCTTGTTCCGTCGCGGCTGAGCACCAGCCCCGTGGGTTCGCCCGGCACGGCGAGATGTCGGGCAACGTGGCCGCCGGCGAGATCGACTTCGAGTATTTTGCGGGCATCGGCGCAGGCGACGAACAGGGCGTCTTGCTCATGGGATGCGACCAGCGCGACGGGCCCGAGATAGGATTGCGAGGCCGTCGCGGCCGACAACGCAGCCGACGACGCGGCGACCATCGCAAGTGCCGCGATCAGAACGGGGTTGTGCATGGGTCGTTTGTAGTGACCACATTCATGCGGTCTTCTCATCGTTCGGACAAATCGGCCCCGATGAATCGGGGCACTACGAACTCTTGGTCCCCTGGAAAAAGGTTCTCCCCGTTTTCGGGCGGTGACTGCCGAGCCGTTGAGAGCCGTCACCCATCTTACCGAGGAAATCCGGGGGATTCAATCGAATGTTGCTTCCGGTCGGCGTTGCGAGTATTCTGTGATTCGGGCGGAGAATTAAGGTTCCTCGCAGAAATGCCTTGTGCGTTTTTCAGCGAGGGTGGCACGCCCTGAGGAACGAAGGGCGTGATTTGGCAGGTTTTCCACGCCCTTCGTTCCTCAGGGCGTGCCACCCAATTGGACAAGTTGTTCTTGCGCGGAAGCCAAGCAGACGTTCGCCCGGTGGAAACAGGACAAGATCAGAAGACCTTTTTGAGAAAGCGAGTCGATCATGAACGTTGCGAGACAAGAGAAGGGATCGTGTCGAACGACCTGGCGCGTGTCGATCGCGGCGGCGTGCCTCACGGCCTTGGTCTGGTGTGCATGTCCGTCGGTCGATGCCGGCGTGATGGAAGAAGAGAACATCACCTACGGCAAGGGCGGCGACCGCGAGTTGAAACTCGATCTGGCGCGTCCCGAAGGCGACGGGCCGTTCCCGGCCTTGGTCTTCATCCACGGAGGCGGCTGGCGCGGAGGACAGCGGTCCGGATACCGCGGAGAAATCGTCGAGGCCGCCAAACGGGGCTACGTGGCGGTGACCGTCTCCTACCGCCTGACGGAACCCGACGAACAGGGAAAGGCGAAGTATCCTTTTCCCGCTCAAGTGCACGACGTGAAGTGCGCGGTGCGCTGGCTGCGGGCCGACGCGGCGCGCTACCACGTCGATCCGAATCGCATCGGCGCGACCGGTGGTTCGGCGGGCGGCCATCTTTCGTTGATGCTCGGTTTGACCGACGCGGAGGCCAACCTGGAAGGCGACGGAGGCCACGCCGAGCAGTCGAGCCGGGTCCAGGCAGTGGTCAACTACTTCGGTCCCACCGACATGATCGAACTCAGCCGCGGCTCGGACGGCGCCGCACCGATCGTCGCGTCGTTTCTCGGCGGCACGCCGGAGGACGTTCGCGATCGGTACCTGGCCGCTTCTCCAACGACGTACGTCTCCCGCGACGATCCTCCCATCCTGTCGTTGCACGGGGCGGACGATCGACTCGTGCCCCCGGATCAGGCACGGGCGCTGGACAAGAAGATGGCAGCGGCCGGCGCGTCGCACACGCTGATCCTGCTGGAAGGCCAGGGGCATGGCTTTCACGGGGAGGCCTCGGCCCAGGCCCGAACGGCCATGTACGAGTTTTTCAATAAGCACCTCAAACTGCCTGCAGACCTGCAATGATCCCGCGGACGCTGAACATTAGGCACGGTCCACCGGTTTCCGGATTCTGCACCCGAGCGATGAACTTTTCGGCGCGGTTCGTATAGCGGCATTGTCGCGACAATCTTGCCAAAACGTTGCATTTTTTGCGAGCAATGTGTATACTGCGCCGGTTCAGAGATTGAGGTTCGTTGTCGAAAGTGACGCTGTCGTTGATTGAATCACCGGCTGGGTCAGACTGCCGATAGCGTTGCATCCTACAATTCTCACTCGAACGCCGCAATCTCCGGCCGTGGGGGAGTTTACGCTCCCGTCGTGCGGCCCCAGATGCTACCTGGAGCTGCTGAGCGATGGGCTTATCTTTAGCGCCTGCTCAGTGCAGTGTGTTCTGCGTTTCTCGCCCCCCTCGTCTTTCTGACGACTCCGATGGACTCTCGGTCGTCAGCCTCCCATGTGCCGCCAGCGCAACCAGGTGCCGGCACGCCAGCGTCAACAAAATGGAGATGAATCATGTCAAGTGCTGAGCATTCGGACCGCTTCGGATCGGCAGACCTGCGGCGAGATGCGGCGCGAAACACAACAGGAAGCATGCACAGAATGGGCGCTTTGCGCAGGCAGCGTTATGGCCCCTCGGAGCCACGCAAGCTTCTGATCGAACCGCTCGAAGACCGAAGGCTGCTGGCCATCGGCCCATGGGATGACGACGGCGAGAATCTCGATGGGAACCTCGAATTCGCCAACGCCGAAGTGTCCATCGAGACGGCCGGGCAGATCGAGGTCCGTGCCGGGGCCGATCAACACGACCTGATGGTCCGTTTCAGCGACGGCGGCGACGTGCTGACGTTGCTCGATGCCGGGCGAAACCAACTGCTGGGGACGTGGGATACCGCCGGCGTGAAGAGCGTCTCCGTCTTGGGGACCGACCAGACGGACGACAGCCTGGTGGTGGAACTCGGGTCGTCGCTGCCGGACGGCCTCGAGTTGGCTTTCCACGGCGGCCGGGGCGGTTACGACAAGCTGACCTTCAACGCCGGCCTGTCGTTGAAGGCGGACTACCGGGCGACGGCGCCCGATCACGGCCGGATCGGCCTGTCCGACGGAAAGGCGACCACGACGATCGTGTTCAGCGATCTCGAACCGTCCGTCTACCTGAACGATTTCGGCGCGATCACCAACTCCGGCCTGTTGAGCTACGGCAACTCGCCGGAGATCCTCAACGTGGCCGAGTACGCCAACGCCTCGGACGCCACGCTGGAGATCGAGATCGGCGGCACCACCCCCGGCCCGGGCGCTCCGATCGACGACGGCTTCGATCAGATCAACGTGGCCGGAGAGGCTTCCCTGGGCGGGACGCTGCGGGTCACTCTGATCAACGACTTCGTCCCGTCGCTCGGCGATACGTTCGATTTCCTCACGTTCGGCTCGCTGTCCGGCGCCTTTGCCGAAGTCACCGGGCCGATGGGTTTCGGCGACGGCGACCTCTACTTCGAGGTCGTCGAGCAATCCGATCACCTGGAACTCGTGGTGGCGGAGATCCCGACCGGGACTGCGCTGCACACGACCACGGCCGCCACCAACCGGATGGAACGGGCGATCGGGAACCTGGCGAACGACGCGGACCGGTTGTTCCACGACCTGGTTTCGAGCGTCCCCGACCTTGCCCGGGAGACGATCCCCGGCACCAACGTGACCCTGGACAGCCTGTTCGACCTGACCGATTACCTCGACGTCGGCCCGGTCCTGGATCGGTATCTGGCGCCGATTCAGGAACGGGGGTCTGACGTGGAATTCAACATCCAAGAGTTCCTCAACTACTTGCGGGGCAACTGGCTCGACGACCTCCTGAGCGGCGAGGCCTACGATGTCCCGTGGTCGAATCAGACCTTCACGGGGACGGGCGATTGGCCCAGCGGCATCACCGTCGAATTCGACGGCTCCGCGAGCTATGAAAAGCGGATCCCGGTGGGGCTCAGCGAGACGGTCGAGGGCGTCGGGCCGGCCTATACGGAACTCGAAGCGGACATCGACGCGTCCTTCGCGTTCAGCCTGTCGCTCGGCTGGGGAACATCGGGCGTTTCCTATGGTTTCAACGTCACCCGGCTGGAACTCGACGCCGCGGCGAGTTCCACCGACTTGATCATTCCGCTTTCGATCGGCGACCTGGAAGCCGCCGCGGGGCACCCCGAGCACACGGCCGGCTCGTTGGACCTCGATGTTCACGTGGACGTCGCCCTGGATGAAATGGCCGACGAGTACGTCGTGACGTACGATCCGGTCGGCGATCCGGTCAGTGCGGTCGATCTCGAGGTGCCCATCTACGCCTCGCTGGCCGGCGTGGACGTGAACCAGGGGGCCACCGGCACCGTCGGCATGGCGGGCGACCTCTTCCCGGCGAGCGAAGGCGGCCGCGGCAGTACCGCGGTGACCGTCAGCTCTGCGAACCTGGAGGATTTCACGCCCTTTGCCCAACTGCGGCTCTCCGACGTCCGGGCCCAACTGGAGTCGATGCGCGACGACTGGCTGGGCCGGCTGGAAACGGCCGGCGAGTTCAACGTCGAGATACCCTTCATCGACGCATCGTTGGCCGACGTGGTGGACCTCCCGTCGGCCTTCGACCTGGCGGTAATGAGCAAGCTGGATTTCGACCGGATGGAGAGCCTGCAGGATTTCGTGGCCGTCGTCACCGCCTCGGGCCTGATTCCGCAGGGCGAGGCCGTCACGTACAACCCGACGACTCGCACGCTCACCGTGCCGATCGATTTCAATCTCTCGCTAAGTGCCTTGAGCCTGAGGGACCTCGATGCCCTGGGCCGCGTCGATCTGGAACTGTTGGAGAATGAGGGGCTGGTGCAGATCGGTGCCTACGTGGACCCGGACGTCCTGCTCGACGAGGGCTACGCCACGCTGGCGGACCTGGCGGCCGCGGGGGTTCTCGGCCGGGACTGCGTAGAGAACTGGGGCAACATCGACGCGGATGCTCTCATCGGTGCCGGCGTGATTACCGAAACGGCGCTGGCCCAACTGGACCTCGTCCGGCCCGGCAACGTGGTGAGCATGGATGCCCTGATCGACGAGGGCCTGGTCACCCTGGGCGAGCTGATCGAGGCGGAACTGGTCACGCCCGCTTCGATCGTCGGCAATCTCGGGTTCATCCGGGAGGCCGAGGCGCTGGTTTCCAACATCGCCGATTTCGGGTTCGACCTGCTCGATTCGGCCTTCCATCAGGCCGACGCGTCCCTGGTCGCCTTGCAGGACCTGATCGACCATGGCGTGACCACGCTCGAGAACCTTTTTGCCGAAGGACTGCTCGGCCTGGGCGATATCAGTCTGGACGCACTGCCGATCACCGACCTCATCTCGCAAGGCATCGCCTCGCTGCAGGACCTGGTGGACGAGGGTCTGTTGACGGCGAGCGATTTCCTGGCTTCGACCGCCGTCGATATCGCGGATTTCCTCGCCGATACGGCCGCCGAGCTGGGCGACCTGCTTACGGCCGGGCTGATCGACGCGGCCGATTTCGCCACGACGACGCTGGTCGACGCGGCGGCCTTCTTCACCGAGGGGATCGCCTCGCTCGCCGAGGCCGTCGACGAGCAGTTGGTGGCCGTCGATGATTTCGTCGATCGGACCTTGAGCGCCGCGGACCTGATCGCCCACCGCCTGGCCACCCAATTCGAGCTGGATTTCCACGACCTGGACGACGGGGCGGGGAACGTCTCCCTGCACGATCTGGTCGCCAGCGGGGTCGTGAGTCTCGAGGAACTGGTCGAAGAGAATCTCGTGGATTTCACCGATCTGCTTCCCGGCCTCTCCCTGAGTCTCGGCGAACTGCTCGATTCCGGAGTGGCGCAGCTCTCGCAACTGGTCGGCAGCACGTTGGTCGATGTGACGGACCTGGCTACGCACGCCCTGGACCTGGAAGGGTTGCTCGGTTCGGAACTGGTCGGCCTCGACGAACTGGTCAGCAACGAGTTGGTCGGCCTGGCGGATCTGGTCCTCGACCGGATCGATATCGCCGCCCTGATCGAATCGGCGCTGCCGATCGGACTGGACGACCTGGTGGGCGGCGGGTTGCTGGATATCGCGCACGTGACGGTCGAGGAGTTCCTGTCCGATCAGGTCGCCTCCCTGGGAGACATCAGCGGGTTGATCACCTCCGGAGCGATCATCGATCTGAACGACTTGCTGGAGAACAGCCCCATCGGGCTGGAGCACCTGGTCTATTTCGGCATCATCGACCACAACGACGTGCGGCCGCTGGGCGACGTGGACGCGGACGTGTTGTCCGGCACGGGCGTGATCGATTCGAGCCTCTTGGGGCGCAGCGAGATCCCCGAGATCATCGACGCCGGATACCTGACGGTCGGCGATCTGGTCGGTCTCGGGTTGCTCGCCCGGGAGGATCTGGCCGATCTGCCGCCGGCCGACCTCGATGCGTTCGGTTTTTCCGGGAGCATCATCGAGGACCTGGACGGTTCCATCCAGTACGGCGACGCGATCGCGATTGGCGATCTGGTCAGTCAGACCGACGTGTCCGTGGCGGATTTGCTGAGGTTCGGCCTGATCGGCCAGCGCGATCTCAACGCGGACCTGAGCGACGTGCTCCTCAGCGACGTGTTCGTGCAGGGAAGCCTCGACCGGGAGGATCTGCTGGCGTCGGACGTCCTGGAGAGCGCGATCCTCGACGGCGTGACCACGCAGAACGCCCGGGGCGATGACGTGATTGCCGTCGCCGATCTGACCGCTCTCTCCTACGTGACTCTGGCCGATCTCATCCGGCACGGGCTGCTCGGCCGGCTCGATTTCGATCTCTCGACGGTTACCGTGCCGGAGAACGACCTGTTGGCCTGGGGGCTGGTCACGCAGAACGCACTCGACAACAACAACCTCGTCCAGGACGCCGATCCCGACGTGGTCAACGTGGGCGACCTGGTCGCTTTGGGGCTGGTCGCGCTGGAGGACCTGGCCGGGCACCTTTCGGCCGGCCAGTTGCAGTTGGCGATCTCGGAACTCGATCAGGCGGACGTCTTCGCCGCCGACGTGATCGCGATCAACTTCCTCCGGAGTGAAGGGCTGGGGACCAGCGGGCCGGTCGATGTCGAGGGCCTGCTGGCCACCGGCGTGGCGAGCGAAGACGATCTGGTCACCGCCGGCCTGATCGACCGGCGCGATTTCTGGGACGACAGCCCGGTGACGCTCCTGGCGATGTTCGACGCCGGGTTGGTCGACGCCGACGATCTGATCGACGATACGCTCGTGCCGCTCGATGACGTGCTCCGCTCCGACGCGGTGGGTGAGAAGTACATCGCCGACGCCCATCTCGATGACAACGGCGACGGCTATATCCCGATCGACGACTTCCTGCTCGATCCGCACGTCAGCTTCGCCGAGGCGGTCGACCGCGGGCTGCTGCGAGGCGATCGTTTCGTCAACAAGATCTTCGACCTGGAGGTGCTCGAAGGGCTGGAGCACGTGGCGGGCGATCCGCCCACGCTGCAACCGCGGTTCGAGGACGGCCAGCTCGACCGGATCGTCCACGTGGGCACGGTGGGGCTGGATACGCTGCTCGCCTCCCCGCTCTACGACGTGACCCTGGCGGAATATGTCGCGGAGGAGTTCGTCGACGTTCACGACTTCCAGAACATCGACCTGGACGTGGCCGCCCTGGAGGCCGAGTTCGGCGTCGATATCGACGACGCCTACGTCGCCACCGTTCCCCTGCACAGCCTCGTCGCGCTGGACTACGACGAGATCACCCTGTTGGATCTGATCAACGAGGGGTACGTGGACGAAGGCGATCTGGCCACGCCGGTCGTGGAGTTGGACATCCGCGACCTGGAGGCCGGCGACCTGTTCGAGGTAGGCGACCTGAACAACTACATCAGCAGCCACGACGTCTATCTCTACGACCTGATCGGCGAGATCTACGTCGGCGACCTGGTCGGCTTCGGGCTGCTCGAAAGCGCCGACCTGATCGTCAACCATCTCGGCTCGCTCGCCGATCTGGTCGATGAGGGAATCCTGGGACGAGACGACTTCGAGGACGTTGCGTTAAGCGCGGCCGAGCTGAACGCCGACGCCGTGGTCACGACGACCGATCTGAATGCATTGAATCTCGCCGACGGGGACGACGTTTCGCTGCACGACCTGGTCAATTCCGGGCTGGTCTCTCTCTCGGCGCTGATCGCCGCGGGCAAGGTCACGGCGGCCGATCTGGCGATCGGGGTCACGGCGTTGGACATCGAGGATATTCACGCCTCGGATATTCTGGACGAAGCCCTGCTGCAGGAACACTCGCTGATTACCGGCGCGGAAAGCGACCAGGTGCGGCTCAACCACGACACGGACAGCCTGTTGAGCACCGATACCGCCGAACTGCGCGATCTGATCCGGGGCGGCGTGGTCGATCCGTCGCTGCTGGATCCGTCGGCCGTCGTGGATAAGGACGACCTGGTGGACGAGGGCCTGGCGACGCTGCGGGAGTTGATCGACGCCGGTCTGATTTCCGTAAGCGACGTCGCGATCGCTTCCTTCGATATCGAGGAGTTGGACCGGGTGGGCGTGCTGCCGATCGGCGAACTCGACGATCTGGACCGGATCATCGCCCTGGGCCTGGTCACCGCCGGGGAAGTCGATGGACTGGGCACGCTTTCCGCCGATGCCTTGATAGCGTCGGGCCTGGTGAGCGAGACGGATCTCGTCGAGGCGGGACTTTTCGGGACCCACCTCGACCTGGCGGCGCTCCTGGCCTCGGAACTGGTCACCATCGACCAGTTGAAGGCCCAGGGGCTGGACGACCGCTCGGGCCGCGTGGAGTTGCAGGGGCTGTTGGACGCCGCCCCGCTGGCCGTGACTCTGGGCGACCTGCGGAGCGAGGGCCTGGTCAGCGGCCAAATCGCCATCGACGCACTGCTGAACTCCGAACTCGTGACGCTCCTCGACCTGGTCCAAGGCGGCGTCGATAAGGCCGCTCTGCTGGCCGCCACCTTCCCCGGCCCCTTGACCATCACGGAAGACGACCTGATCGCCCACGACCTGTTCGACCCGAACGTCGACGTCGCCCGACTCGTCGCCTCGGGCCTGGTGACGGTCCAGAACCTCGTGGATGCGTCGTTGATCGCCGCCAACGTCGATTTGGAGGCACTCGTCGATTTGAATCTCGTCACCGGCCAACAACTGGTCGATGCGGGCCTGATGACCCAAGGGCAGCTTGACGGTGAAAGCTATCCTTCGGTCGGCGTGGTCAGCCTGCTGAACGCCCTGCTGGACGCGGAGGACGCCGACTCCCACCTCGTCACGCTGCACGACCTCGCCTATCACGCCGTCCTGGCCGCCACGGTCGACAAGAACGATCTGATCGATCCGTCCTTTGCGCTGGCTACCGGCGGGGTGACCGTCACCGAAGACGATCTGGCCGACGCCGGACTGCTCAGCGACACGATCGACGTGGATCGGCTGGTCGCTTCGGAACTGGTTTCCCTGGTGGAACTCGACGGCGAGGGGCTGATTCGCGAGCCGCTGATTGCCCGGAGCGACCTGGACGACCTCGGTTCGGTGGATTACGACGTCCTCAGTCCCGTGTGGATCGACATCGACCGCCTGCTGGCTTCCGGGCTGGTGGGCGAGGACGACCGCGTCGATCTGGACGACCTGCTCGATACGCCGATCCCGGCGCTGGACGGCGATACGCTGGTCGAACTGGCCGGCCTGGTGCGGATGGGGCTGGTTGGCGAGAGAGACCTCGACGGCCACAATGCGAACTTCTTCAATCTCCAGGGGCACGAAGTCTCGCTGGCCGGGGATTACGGCGTCACGCTCACCGGCATGACCACCGACGCGCTGGCCGCACTGGACGCCTCGGTGAGCGGGGGATTCGACCTGTTGATCGACCCCGACGGCCAGCCCGCCACGCCGACCGAGGGCGAACTGACGTATTCCATCAAGGACTTCACGCTCACCGCGGAGGTCGGCTTCGAGGTGATCGACTTCGACGTGGCCGCGCGGCTGGGGTTCATCGGCGTGACCCTGGCCGACGTGCCCGGCGTGGAGAATCGGATTCACGTGGACATCACCGCAACGGCCACCCTGGACGAGGACGAAAGCAACGCCACGACCGACGACCGGACCTTCCTCCTGGACGAGCTGCTCGACGGCACGGTCGCCATCGACGACAACCTCTACACGACCGTCACCGGCGAAGCGACCGCCAGCGTACGCGGCATTACGGTCAATACGGGTCTGTTCGGCGTGCCGGTCGGCCAAGGCGCCGAGATCGCCCTGGAAGTCGAAGACCTCACCCGAGCGAAGTCCGACGGCGACTACATCACGCTGGAGCTGCGAAACCTTCCGGGCATCTTCACCGTCCACGAGTTCTTCCGCCTCGACGACGTGATGTCGGCGATCCTGCGGGCGCGGGATTACGTGATGGGGGCATTCGACCAATTGCCCTTCTTCGTCACCGATCCCAACAGTCCGGTCTACGATCTGCTGCCCGACTCGAAGATCCCGGTGATCAACAAGTCGCCGCGCGAGTTGCTGGGGGTGATCGACTGGCTCGACGACGCGGTCGACCGGGTGCAGCGGGCGCTGTTGGATCCGGACAACGACGTACAGCGGCTGGTCGAGTACGTCATGGACGCGCTGGGCCTCGATTTCGAGACCGACAGCGACATCTTCAGCGTCTCCCTGCAGGGCAGCGTGATTCGCCTCTCGCTCAATCTCCAGGACGACTTCAACGAGGACTTCCCGTTCGACTTCGACCTGGCGGCGCTCACGTCGCTGGTGGGAGCGGGCGTGCCGGAGTTGGAGGGGATCGAAGATCTGGTCGCCCTGGAAGGCAGCGGCAACGTCAACGTCAGGGCCTTTGCGGAAGCGGCGATCGAATTCGGGCTGGATCTGGCGCCGCGGGAGGACGGCCTGGCCGTCGACAAGTTCCTCTACGACTGGGACGAGACCACCGAGACCGGCACCCGGGTGGCGGCCGGCTTCAAGCTGCTGGCATCGGATATCTCGCTGGGATTCGAGGTCTTCGATTCCATCGGCCTGCACACCAACGACGACGGCCTGGACTGGGACCGCGACGGGGTCGGGGGCAACGACGGCGTGCTCTACACGACCGACGCCACCGTGGACGCCGACGGCGACGCGACCACCAACCCCGAACTCGTTCCCGGCCATGAAGACGACCGTTCCGACTTCGTGACCGTCGCCTTCGTGCTCGACCAGACGGGAAGCGAGGTGCCCGACGACGGCAAGTACCGCTTCGATGAGACCTTCTTCGGCGAGAACGTGCAGTTCACGGGCGTGGACGGCGGATTCGAGCTGTTCATGCCCTTGACGGTCGACGTCTTCGGCACCCAGATCGATTTGACCACGCCGCTTCATATCCGCACCAATCCCGCCTACGTCACCGACCACAACGAGGGCCTGGAGCAGATTTTTCAGCACATGTTCGGCCTGGAGGGGGCGGGCGAATACGACCCGGTGATTGTCGACGCCCCGGACATCACCACCGAGCTGGGCAGCCTGGTCGACAGCGTGATCAAGGGGCTCCTGGAAGACCTGGCCGACTTCATCGCCGGCTACAAGGAGGAGTTCCTGGCGCTGGAGTTCTTCGACACGGAGATTCCGGGCACCGGCTACACGATCGAGAGCTTCGTTGAGGAGGCATCGAGCAACGACAACGGCCTGGACGGAGTCGATACGGCGACCGGGATCGCCGCGTTCCTGGACATCGACACCTACATCTTCGCCTACCTGGAGACGATCACCTGGATCGGCGAAGACTCCGTGGCCGACGGCACCATCACCGCCGCCGATATCTGGGACGGCCTGGGCGACTTCCTGATGGACCACTGGGTGGTCACCCTGCCCGGCATGGGCACTCAGGATGAACCGGGCTTCTTCACGATCGACAGCGTGGGCAGCGAACTGACGCTCGCCGTGGACATCCCCTACACGATCAGCCGCACGATTCCCCTGTCGCTGGGCACCGAGTTGGACGACGTCGGCCTGTCCTTCGGCGGCGATCTCGATTTCGCCTTCGATATCTCGACCGGTCTTTCGTTCGACTTCACCGTCGACCTGTCGGGCGAAAACAGTTCCTTCGATTTCGACGAGTTCTTCCTCTCCGCCGCGGTCGGAGTCCACGACGTCGATCTGAGCATCAGCTACGAGGACGTCGTCTCGCTCACCACGCACAAGGGCGCCGAGTACGGCGATCTGGAATTGAACCTCGGCGGCAGCCTGTACATGCAGGACGGCAGTCTCACCTTCGACCACGAGCACAACAAGGCGGCGGACGTGACCTTCCAGAACAGCGTCTCGCTCGACCTGCCGCTGTTCCTCGAGATAGGTCCCGGCGGCATTCCGTTGGGCACGATCACCTTCGCGGACAGCGATTTCTACGACGGAGAGTTGAGCCCCGGTTTCGCCGCCAATCTGACCGGCGTCGGCGGGATCCTCGAGGGCGCCGCCTATCTCGCCCTGGATCTGCTCGGCGAGCAGATCAACGTCTGGAAGGAGGACCTGCTGCCGGTCTACAACGCCGACGGCAGCGTGGCCAGTCCCGGCAACGAGTACCTGACCGCGACCATTCCCGGGACCGATGTGTCGCTCAACAGCCTCTTGGGCCTCGACAGCCTGCTGAATCTGGGGCAATACATCCGCCATTATCTGCGGCCCGAGCTTGACATCGAGGACATCGACCGCGACTACGGCATTCCGCTGGGCGATCCCGAAGCCGCCGGAGAGTCGGGCACCGACTATTACGACCAGGACGGCGATCCGACGCTCGGCGGCTTCTTCCAGTACCTGGAGGCCGAGTGGATCCCGACGCTCGGCGGCGGCGCGGGCGGCCTGAGCTGGGAGCCGATCGAGGAACTCGGCAGCATCGTCGGGATCGAGATCACCTTCACCCAGGATTTCCCCTTCCATCGCATCGTGGGCTTCAACTTCGGCGAAGAGGTGGAGAGCATCGGTCTGACCGTCGACGGCGACATGGAGCTGAACCTCGACATCAATACCGACTTGGAACTCTTCCTCTCCTTCCGCTGGGACACGGAGGAAGTCGATTTCGCGTTGAATCACCTGACTTTCGACGGGCACGCCTCGGTCGACGATATCGTGGTCGGCGCCGAGATCGGGCCGCTGCGGGTGAGCATCGGGAGCGAAACGTGCCAGAAGGGCGTGCTCGCGCTCGACCTGGGCGCCTCGGTCTCCTACAACCCCGACGACGGGGTCATTTTCACGCCCACGCTCAACACGCCGACCGAGCACAACAACTACATCGAGGTCCAGGCGCCGATCTACGCGTCGATCGGCGACGTCACCTTCGGCCAATGCAGCAACCCTCCGCGGCTTTCGCTGGAAGGCCGGATCTTCGAGGCCGCCGGCGGCCCGGAGCTTGCCTTCTCCCAGGAGAACATGGACCAGTTGCTCGATTTCAGCGATTTCAGCATCGGCTCGCTGATCGGCGTCATCCAGAGCACGCTGGACTGGCTCGGCGAAGTGACCGACTCCGACTTCATGTCCTACGAGATACCCGTCATCAACAAGGAGGTGGGCGAGCTGTTCGATTTCGCCACGTCGTTCAGCGACCGGGTGCTCAGCCAGATCGATTTCGAGCAGATCAACAGCGTGCAGGATCTCATCGAGCAGTTCGCCGAGGCCGGCATCCTCCCGGCGGGAATGGACGTCGTCTACGACCCGGTCAGCCGCAGCCTGAACCTGCCGGTGAACTTCGCCTCGCTGTTGAACGATTTCAATCTCAGGAACCTGCAGAACCTCGGGCAGATCGATTACCGGCAACTGCTCGACTGGGACGCGATCGATCCGGCCGAGTTGTTCGACAAGGATCCGATCCTCGACGGGCTGCTGGGGATGTTCGCCACGCCGTTGGACGAATTGGCCCGTTGGGATTTCCTCACGGCCGATTCGTTCCTGCCCGGGACGAGCATCGCGATCGCGGACCTGGAAGATCTGCAACTTATCGAAGAAGGAGCGCTGCCGGGCGCGTCGATCTCCGTCGGCGACCTGCTGAGTTCGACCGCCGTGGACGTGGATCTGACCGATCTGTTCGAGTTCGACCTGCTCTCCTTCGCCAATCTCGACCTGGCCGACGCGACGATCTCGTTCGACGATCTGATCGCGTCGCGGCTGATCAGCTTAAGCGACCTGGTCGGGCGGAACGTGACCCTCTACGGCGCCGACGGCACGACCGAAGTCGAGGACCCGGCCGACGCGGCTTTCGTCGATCTCTCCTCGCTCTTGACCCAGCGGGCGCACTCCCTGGCCGACGGCCTGGAGATGGGCCTGATCGCTCAGGACGAGTTCGACCTGGCCGGCACGATGCTCGCGATCGCCGGCCTCCACACCGCGGGACTGATTACCGAAGACCAGCGGGACTCCCTGCTGGCGGACGTCGGCGGCACGGAGATTTCGTTGGGCGAACTGCTCGACTCCAACCTGGTCAGCGTCAGTCTGGCCGACCTGGTCGGCGAAGGGCTGGTCGGCCGCGGTGATCTAAACGATCTGGCCGAGGTGGCGGCGCGGAACCTCGGCTTCGAAGGCTTCGATCTCGACGGCCTGATCGACATGGGAATGCTCACCCAGCAGAACGTCGTCGATTTCCACTACGATATTTTCAGTCTCGAGAACCTGCCGCTGGATTTCGGGTTCGACCTGGGCGACGCGCTCGAGTTGAGCACCTCGGCCGTTGCCGACGTGCAGGTCACCGTGGAAGGCGGTTTCGAGTGGGTCATCGACCTGGACGGCCCCACCGGAGAAGAGGGGCTGACGTTCCTCATCAACAACGCCTACGTGACCGGCCGCGCTTCGCTGGATGTCGACGAGATCGGCGTCCTGGCCCGGCTGGGGTTCGTCGAACTGACGATCGGCGACACGGAAACGGTCGAGACCGATTCCGAGCTGCACCTGTTCGCCGAGGCCACGATCACCCTGGACGAAGACGGCGATATCGAGACCACCGACGACCGGCAGTTCTCCTTCACCGATCTGATTTCGGGCGGCCTGTTCGATCACTTCCTCTTCGACTTCACCGGGTTCGGCGAGGCGCGGCTCGAGCGCCTGGACGTCAGCCCCGACATTCCGGGCCTGAACGAGGCGGGCCTCAACGCGATGGAACTCTCGATCACCATCCCCGACTTCCTCAACTGGGACGTGGTCGAGGTGATCACGCAGGGCGAGGCCACGCAGCAGGAAATCGACCAGCACCTGGAGCGGGACCACGTGGTCATCATCATCCCCGACCTCTCCAACGCCTTCGATTTCCGCGACATGGATTTCACCGCGATCATCGACGCCATCCGCACGGGCGTCGAATTCCTGGAAGACGCCTTGGAAGACACGGCCTTCTACGACAGCAACATCCCGATCATCAACCGCCGCGTTTCCGACGCCTTCGATTTCATCAACGATCTTTTGGACAAGGTCGAGCTGGCCGCCGAAGACCCCGCCGCCGTGCTGCAGGAGGTCGAGGACATCATCGAGAACGCTTTGGGGCTCTCCGATAACAACGAGCTGCCGATCGACCAGCAGAGCTTTTCCCTCTCGCTCGACGGCGACGACGTGCTGAAGGTCCACATCCTCTGGGACAAGGTCCTCTCCGACCTGCTGGACGAGGACTACATGAACCTCAGCTTCGCCTTTGACCTCGGCAGCATGATCGAGATCTTCGGCGGCTCGATTCCCGACGGGTGGGACTTCATCAGCGAGCTGGTCTCGGCCGGGGCCGACATCTCCTGGGACGCCTTCGTCGAGATGGCCGTGGATATCGGCATCGACTTCGGAGAGATTGCCGACGGCGACGTCGATTTCTTCCTGTACGACTACGACGCGGCCGGACCGGGCACGGAGGACGATACGGGCACCCGGGTGACCGTCGGCGTGCTGGTCGAGGGGACCGACCTGGAGTTGATGTTCAACCCGCTGGGGATCGGCGTCAAGGGCGGCTCGGCCTATCTGGGAAGGCTGACCTACGATGACGACGACAATCCGGCCACCGGCACGCAGAGTTACTACTACAACTCCTCGTACACGGTCTCGCAGGCCGACTTCGCCACCTTCACCCTGGCCATCGACCAGCAGACCGGGGGCGACGACGACGGCCGGTTCTACCTGTTCTCCGAGAGCATCGGCGACAACTTCGCGTACGACCTGGTCGGCGGATTCGACGTCTATCTGCCGCTGGAGATTCCGCTGCTGAGCGTCAGCCCGTTGCACGTGTATACGAACAACGCCCCGTCGCCGACCGGATGGGGCGACGAAGCGCTGCTGGAGGCGTTTCGCCGGCTGTTCAACTCCGAGGACGCCTCCCCGTCGCCCGAGGCGATCATCGTCGATCTGCCCGAGATCACCCTTCCCGATTTCGGGCTCCTGGCCATCCTCAACGATCCCTCGTACATCCTCGACGGGCTGGATTGGGGATTGGGCACCGTGCAGGACGTGCTGGGATCGAGTTTCGCGCAGGACATCCCACTGATCGGCGACAAGCTCGGCAAGGCGGCGACCTTCCTGCGGGATCTGCGCGTCGGGTTCCTGGCCGATCTGCGAGAGAAACTCAACGGCCCGGGGGCCGCCATCGCCTTCCTGCGCGATTCCATGTGGGACGTCTTCGGCACCGGCGGACTGAACATCATCCTGGACGCGAACGACAACGGGACCGTCGAGATCGACGACATCTCCATCGGTTGGTACGACGCCGACGGCGACCTGCTCAAACCGTGGAAACAGGGCGAACGGGTGCCGGAAGAAGATTTCATCTACGACGCCGACGGCAACTATCTGCCCGGGGCCACGGAAGTCCCGCCGGGCGGATTTCAGATCGACGCCAACGCCGACGCCATCCAGTTCGACGTGCCGTTGGGCGGTGTGGTCTTCGGCACGGGTATCGACATCCCGCTGGACATCGACGTGCCCGCGTTCGCGCTGAAGGTGGACGGCGGTTTCGCCGTGGAGATGAGTTGGAGCTACGACTTCGGCTTCGGTCTGAGCGTCGAAGACGGGTTCTACCTGGCCACGAACGACAAGAACTCGCCGGGGGATCCCGAACTCGAGATCGAGATCGGCGCGTTTCTCGACGGCGAGCCGCTGAACAACGCGGCCGTGACGCCCTTCTACGCCGAAGGGAAGCTGCTCTTCTTCATCTTGAGCGTCGAAGACGTCGACCGGGACGAGGGGCGCGCCGGGTTCCAGCCCAGCGGCGTGTTCGGGAACCTCACCCTGGACGTGATGGGGGCGGAGGATACCGGCCGCGTGACGCTCAACCACCTGATCTCCTCGCCCATCGAGGACATCTTCGACGTCAACCTGGGGCTCGAGGCCACGCTCAATCTGACCATGACGCTGGACATCGGCGACGTGGGGCTGCCGCGGCTGAAGGCCGATTTCATCGCCGGTTGGGCCTGGGACCTCGACAACGGCGCGGCCGACCCCCAGTTCGGGCTCTACAACCTGCGGATCGAGGTCGGCACGTTCATCACCGACGTGCTCAAGCCGATCACCGACAAGATCAGCGACATCCTCTCGCCCTTCGAGCCGATCGTCGACGTGCTGTTGACCGAGGTCGACGGGCTGGACGCGCTGGTCAGCCCGCCACATTTGCTCGGCCTGATCAACACCATCGCCCGGGCGCTGGGCTACAACGAGATCCCTGTCGAGTTCTTCAGCGCCGTCAAGAGCATGATCGACATCGTCCACCAGGTCGACGCCATGATCGGCACCGAGGGCGAGATCCTGCTGGGCGACATCATGGGCCTGGGCACCGGCAGCGTCACCGCCCGGCAGGAAAACGGCCACCTGCCCGACGAGGTGCAGTCGGTGCTGGACGCGATCGGCGCGGCCTCGACCGGCGCGGCGGGCGGCTTTTCCGGCGGGTCTTCCGGGTCCTCCGGCGGCGGCTCTTCCACCGACCGCAGCGGTTTCGAGATCGTCGATTACATCCTCGATATCAGCAACTGGATGTCGCTGATCACCGGCGGCGACGCGATCCTTTTCACCTACGAATTGCCGCTGCTGGAATACGAAATGAACTTCCGGCAGCAGATCGCCACCATCACCGCCGGGCCGGTCGTGCTGAACCTCGCCGCGGTCGGAAACCTCAGGGCTTCGGCCGACCTGGGATTCGGCTACGACACCTACGGCATCCGCCGGGCGATCGAGACCGGAAACTGGTGGTACGCCTTCGACGGCTTCTACATCGCCGACTTCGGCGTCACCACCAACCAGGAGAAGGACGAGTTCACCTTCGGCATCGAGATCGGCCTGGAGGCGTCCATCTGGGCGCTGCTGATCGAGGCCGGATTGGGCGGCGTGGTCGGCTTCGAGATGGGTCTGGATCTCAACGACATCAACGACGACGGCCGGATCCACGTCTCCGAACTGGTGAGCATGTGGAACTACACCGGCAACGACGCGCCGGGCGGGTTGTTGAACATCGTCAACCTCGACGGCCGGCTCTACTTCAAGGCCTACGTCTTCGTCGACGTGGGCATCTCGATCCCCTTCATCGGCAAGATCATGAGCCGCGTCGTCGATTGGACCATCTTCGACATCACCCTGGCCGAGTGGGAATACAACGCGCCGAAGGTGCAGCCCGTGCTGGCCCACGCCGACGGCGACACGCTCGTCGTACACACCGGCAAACGGGCCGGCGACCGCGAATACCTCGACACCGACGACGGCGGCGAGCACGTCACCCTGACCGGCGACCAGAACAACATTACCGTCGAGTACGGCGAGTGGTCCTACGATTACGCCGGACCGTTCACCAAGGTCCTTGCCGACGGCGGCGCGGGCAACGATGTGTTCGACGCGTCGGGCTTGAGCAACGTCGACGTCGAGTTCGACGGCGGCGCGGGCGACGACCGCCTGACCGCCGGCAACGGCACCGGGTCCGGCACCCAGATCCTCATCGGCGGACCGGGCAACGATACCCTCAGCGCCGCCAATTCCATTAGCGGCACCCGGATCGAAGGCGGCGAAGGCGACGACCGCATCACCGGCGGCTCGGGCGCCAATATCATCACCGGCGACGACGGAGACGACCACATCGCCGCGGGCGCCGGGATCGACGAAATCACCGGCGGACCGGGCGCCGACTCGCTGGCCGGCATGGACGGGCTGGACACCTACTACTTCACCACCGGCTTCGGCGAAGACCGCTTCCGCGATACCGACGGCGAAACGGTGATCGACCTGAGCGGCGTCAGCGACGACATGTCCGTCCAGATCTCCAGCAGCAGCATCACCATCAACACGGCCCATGAAGAGCTGCGGCTGGGTCGCTCGCAAGTCACCCACCTGATCCTCGGCACGGGCGACGACACGATCTTCATTTCCGATCCGCCGGAGGGCACGCTCATCCTCGAAGACTCCGGCGGTGCCAGCACGACCACCTTCCAGTTCGGCCGGAACACCTCGACCAAGGCCGACGGGATCATCTCGCTGGTCGACAACGACACCGACTACGACGAGGTGATTCTGGAGAACATCGTCGGCATCGAGATGGACCCGAACCTTTCGGACATCATCGTCGTCAACGACCACGAGATCCGCAACGGCATCCTCGACACGGACACGAACGTGATCTCCGCCGGCCGCGAGGTCATCCGATTCACCGATAACACGGAACAGTTCACCGTCGTCTGCCGGGAATCGGAAATCGCCGAGGACTCGACGACCACCTTCTATCCCAGCCACCTGACCATCAGTTCCACGTTGCCCGGCGGGGCCGAGATGGGACTGACCGACATCGCGATCTCGGCCTCCAGCCTGGTGATCCGCCCGGCGGATTACGGCGGTTCGCCGATGCACTTCGCGGGCGACGACATCGTGATCGAGGCGGAGGAGGACGTGGTGCTGGACAGCTCGGTTCACGCCACCGGCGATTTCGACATCACCGCGGACAGCATCGGCGCGGTGCACGCCTCGGCCAGCCCGCTGGTTCACGAGAGCGCGGACGCCTTGGGCACGATCGAGCACGCGATCGACGCCCACGACATGGACTGGCACATCCGCACGAGTTCGCTGGAAGTCAATACGTCGCTGAACGCCATCAACGACGGCCGGCTCGACGTCTACGCGGCCAACGCCGCCGGCCAGGCGTCGATCGACTTGCACGAGGACGTCACCTCCGGATCGGGCGACAACGACGACGAGCTGGGCGGCGGCACCATGCGGTTCGTGGCCGAAGGGGTGATCAACCTCTACGGCGGAATGAGGTTCCTCGGCGCCGCGTCGCACCTGGTGCTGGCCGGCGACGATATCTACAACCATACCTACGGCGGCTCGAACAAGATCGAGACCACCGTCGGCGGCCTGACCGTCCTGACCCGCGACGAGGGGATCGCCGACGGGAGCGAGATCGTCGTGGAGGAGACCGACGACCTGGTGATCTACGGCCTGACGGACCTGCCCGACGCACCCAGCGCCGATCCGGTGGGCGTATCGAGCGCCCATGGGATCATCGACATCACGCTGCTGGGCGTGGATGCCCGATTGACGCTGGATTCCGGCAGCATCATCACCCGCACGGCCGACCGGGACATCACGCTGACGGCGGACGATTTCGACTTCATGAGCGGTCCTTTGGCGCGAGATGCGGACGCCGAGCGGCCCCGCGGCGGCGTGATCGGCACCGGCGAGTTGACGATCGTCACCTCGCACGCCACCGACTTCATCCTGGGCACGGCCGCGGAACACGAGTTGGGCAACGACTGGACGTACATCCGCAGCACGTATCCGGCCTTCAGCGCCTATCCCACGCACGTCGGCGGGAACTTCAGCGGCCCGGAAGGCGAAGAGACGTACGACGACGACGGCAGCCTCTTCACCAACACCGTCCATCTTTCCACCCGCGATCTCTCGGCGCTGGCCGAGGGGTTCACGCTGATTACGATCGGCGACGGCACGACCGCCCGGATGACGTTCGGCGACTGCATGGACGCCCAGATCGTCAAGAAGGACGGCTCGCCGCGGGAGCGGGATTCCTCCTTCCGCGACGACGTGGTCCTGAACGCCGAGCGGATCTACATCCAGGGCGAGGTCGAGGCCCAGGCCCACCACGGCGACCCGCTGGTCACCGTCGAGATGAACACCGAGCGGCTGCAGGTGAAGTCCAAGAACATCAACGATCCGCTGGGCGGGCTCGATTCCGGAATCACCGGCGATCTGCTCGATCTGGACGGGATCACCGAGCGGATGATCGTCGACGGCTGGGTCGTCACCAACGCCGGCGACATCATGGTCAACATCCAGGGAACCGGCGAAACCTACGTCTCGCCCATGATGGAGGACGTCGTCAACGACGCCAAGCGGCTGAACAACTTCATCCAGGGCGTGCAGGGGATCCTGCGGACGAACAAGGACGGTGGCGTCATCGAGATCATCACCAACAATTCCGTGGTCATGGAAGGCCGTACCTATGTCAACGGCGCCGGTGCCCGAATCACGGTCCAGCCGGGCACCTTCTTCGAGCTGGTGCAGATCGCCGGCGCCATGTACGCGCCGGGAGAGAACAGCCTGGTCGAAATCACCGCGCCGGACGCGGTCTACATCAACGGCGAAATCCTGGCCGGCGCCCAATGGCAGGGAGGCGTGAAGGTCAAGGTCGCCGACGGCGCCGACGTGGTCATCACCACGCCCCATGAACTGCGGATCTACGGCGCCATCACCTCCACCGACGTGATGCAGCTCGAGGGCAACGAGGACTGGGACTACAACGACCGCGACGCGGTCGACGCCAGCATCCACCTGACCGGCCAGCTCATGTCCCTGGCCGACGACAGCCTGCTGCGACTGGAAGGACCCGACGACATCATCATCGAGGGGAGCATCTTCGTCCGCGGCGACAATTCCGGACTGTACATCGACTCGGGTCAGCGGGTGAAGTTCGCCACCTCCTTCGTCGAGGTCCAGGACGACATCGACGTCTTCGGCCGCGGACAGACGCCGGACGTGGACGAGTGGGACCCGACCGACCCGGCGCAGAAACTCACCAGCAGCGTGTTCGTCGATGCCACCGCCGTGATCACCTCCTTCGAGAACGGCTCGAACGTCAATATCTGGGGCGCCTACGACGTCGATATCTTCGGCTCGATCGTCGCCGGCGGCAGCATCGGGCCCACCGGAGTCACCTGGTCGGGCACCGACTCCCGGGCCACGATCGAGGCCGGCCAGCAGGTCTACCTCGATTCGGGCGTGTTGGCCTCGGATTCCGTCTCGTTGATCGGCCATGGGGCCGGAACCGACGACGTCAGCCTCGATCCGGACAACGACGACCTGGACTTCGAGGACCAGAGCAAGGTGAGCGTGCTGGTCACCACCGCCGGCGGACTGACCTCGGCCGGACGCACCTCCGACGGCTCGCACGGCCTGGCCACCATCTTCGGCGAGGCGGGCGTGGAAATGATGGGCCATATCTACTCCGGCGCCAATAAGTCGCTGCTGTTCGACGCCGAAGGCAACCTCATCAAGGAGGTCGTCGAGTACGAGACGAGCGTCGGCGGCGACGTGATCATCGAGTCGCCGGGCCAGGTGTTCATCGGCGGCTGGGCGGAGAACCAGAGCACCGAGGTCGTGCTCGCCTCCAGCGTCGATCTCTATTTCGACCACGACGACAACGAGCTGACCCCCGCGCTGCTGGTCACCGTCGAGGCCTCGGAAACCGCCGGCAATACCCGGCTGAGCCAG
>DATLAN010000241.1:0-11673 GCA_035527455.1 Thermoguttaceae bacterium | reverse complement strand
GTCGGCCGCTTCGGCCCGCTTGGCCAAGAGCAGTTGCCTGAAGTCGGGATCGATCGAGGCCTTTTTGACCAGGATCTCGATGCCGCGGGGGATCTGGCCGACGCTCTTGCCGCTGCCCGGGGGGCGACCGCCGACGATCGTGGTGCGAACGGCCTCCTGTTCCACGGGCCGATCGGCGTGGAACTGGGGCCCGGAGATACCTTGCCGCTCAGTCATGGTTCTCCCTCCAGAGAGTGGGGGCTGAGAGAGTGGGGACTGGGTCCAGCCTCGTTCAGTATACCGCGAAGCGGTCCGCCGGGCAAAGCTGCAAAAAGCCGCGACCGGTGGTCGCGCCTTCTTGCCGTCGCGCCCTCTTGCCGTCGTGGCGGATTCCCGCTTTTCTCGCCGCGTCGATGTGCCCTTGCGGGGATTGGACGCAAGGGGAAGAGCAAGAAGTTCCCGGTGGTTGGGGGGATTGTGGAGTCGGGCGCGACCAGCGGTCGCGGCTTTATGGGCCGTCGGGGCCCGCTTCCTTGAGTTCGCGGAATTCGTCGAGCGTGCTGGCCGGCTCGTCGGAAGGAAGATTGAGGGCGTCGTCATGGGCGCGGCCGTCGATCGAGGTAGCGTCCTCCCCGTTGCTCTCGGCCTCTTCCTTCTCCTTTTCCTTGACGATCTGCTCGCGGCCGAGGTGGATCTTCTCGAAGGCCTCGTTGGAGATCACGTAGTACCAGTCGGCGAAGCGGTCGTTGAGTTCCTTGGCCTTCTCCTGGCCTTTGGTGATCTTCTCCTGGTGCTCTTCCCGCAGCTTCTGGTTCTCCGTTTCGATTTCCTCGCGGCTCTTCTTCTTCTCCTCGGTTCCGTCGTCGGAGTCGGCGTCGGTGGACGTTTCGTCGTTGGGACCGGCCTCATCGGTCGTCCCTTCGTCCGAGCTGCCGTCGGTCTTTTCTTCCGTGGAGGCTTCCTCGCCGGGCTGTTCGCCTTCGGTCGTTTCTCCTTCGGTTTCTCCTTCGCCGGTCTCGCCCTCGGCGGGCGGCTCTTCCTCCGGCGGAAGCGGCTCGTAGTCGGGTACCGGGATCAGGTCCTGATCGAACGTGACGGTCACCAGCAGATAACGGTTGTCGTTGAGTTCATCGGATTCTTCGTCGGTTGCCGAGGCCGCGTCCGGACTTCCTTCTGCGCCCTCCGCGGCGTCTCCCTTCTTCTCTTCCTCGGCCGCGCCGGCCGGCTTCCCGAATCGCAGCCAATAGACCAGGCCGTCCTTGAGCGAGACCTGCAGGCTTCCCCGGGCCGGAGCCAACTCCGGCAGGGGCATCCGCTGCGCGTCGAGGACGGGCCGGCCCTCGGCATCGGTCCGCTGGACCAGATAGAATCCCCGCCGCTCCAGCGACTCCTGGGCCGACTCGGAGGGAACCTGGTCGATCTGCGGATCGGTTTTCAATTGCTCCGCCAGATCGGCCGGTTTCAGCTTGACGTCGACGATTTTCAGATCGCCCAATTCGTATTTCAGGTCGTCGAGCTTGTTGGAGTTCGGTTCCTCCTGGTCGGAGAGGGCTTTGGGCAGCCACCTGCCCGCCGTCTCGTCGAACTGGTGTTCCTCCACCAGCGACCATTTCGAGTCGGCGTAGTCCAGCACGAACTGATTTTTCCTTTCGCGGAAGAAGTCCGACATCACCGAGCCGAGCGGACCGGGCACGAGCCGTTCGCCGGCCGTCTGGTCGACGATCCGCAGTTGCGTGACGTCGAAGGTGGTCAGATCGAGAAACTTCTGCTCGATCCAGTCGGAGAACTTGGCCGAGAGCCGACCGGTATCGACGGCCACCGTGAAGACTTTGTCTTCGCCCACCTTGCGCACGTAGTATTGGTCGGCCGGTTGCCCGTCTTGCGAGAAGGGGTCTCGCGATTGCGACTCCGGTTGGCTTTTGAGCTTCTTGCCGAGGATCAGCGAGACGAGCTTGTTGCCGTTGGCGTCTTCCATGGTCACGCGGGTGCCGACGCCCTCGTCCATGGAACGGACTTCGTCGACCGGATCGATCACGCCGTAGAGGTTGAAGATCTCCCGCTGATCGAGGTTCTGTTGGTCGCCGCCGTCCGAGTCCGCGTCGCTTTTTTCGCCCTCGGCCGCCACGAGGCCTGGGGCGTAGGCCGTGCGGAGGATCTTCAGGCCGGTGAGGCTGTTGACCACCTCGATGCGGCGGTCCTTGGCTTTTTCGCCGGTGGCGTAGTCGTCGTGCGAGGCGATCGTCCACTGGTCGCCGGTCTGCACGAGCCGGATGCGATTGGTCTCCCACAAATCGGCGTCGGACTTTTCGGCCTGGACGATTTCCAGGCCGGCGACTTTCTCGAAATCCTCGGCCTTGAAGTCAGAGAACAACAACTGCCCTTCCAGGTTGATCGGCTCATCCGTCGGGGAGGCAGGGCCGGTGAAGTGCGCGATCAGACCGACCGCCAATGCGACGGCCACGAAAATGGCGGTTTTGGTGATTTCGTTCATGTTTTTCTCTCCCACTCGACAACTCGGCGTGCGAGCACGCCGGCTAAATGTCTTGGTTCTTGGGTGGGCCTCGTTCTTCGATCCACCCTACGGGCTTTTTTCAGCGGAGGCGGTCGGCGGAGACGCCTTCGCGTTCTCTGACGCGGCGGGTGATGAAGACGACGATCGCCAAGAACAGCGGCAGGATCGGCGGCAGGACGACCGCCCGCCACTTATACCCGTCCTGCACTTTCCGGATCTCGGCGTCGCGTCCGATCTCGATGCGTTCGATTTCCGCGTCCCGCTCGTCCTCCAATTCCTGCGTTCGGTCGTCGATTTCCTTTTCCCGGGCCTCCATCATCTTCTCGGCCTGTTTGAGGAAGTCCTCGAAATCGACGCCCTCGCCCTGGTTGCCCTGTTGCAGCTTCTTGGCCAGCTTCGCCTTGTCTTCTTCGAGTTTGCGTTGGATCTTCTCGATCGCGTCCTGGAAATCCTTTTGGGCCTTGTCGCGGGCCTCGTTCTTCTCCTTCAGCGCTTCCTTGGTGCGTTCGGTAATCCGGGTCAACTCGCGGTGTTTGGGCCGCCGGGTCCGCAGCGCCAGGAAATCTTCGTTTCCGGCCAACGCATCGACGACGTTCATCACGAAGGCCGTGTTGTCGCAGTCGAATTCCATGCCCAGCCCTTCCACCTCGCCCTGCTCGGTCCACCGGTAGATGAGTTCGTTGAGCAGGTCGATATCCGCGACCAGCACGACGTCGATCTTCGGCTTTGCGTCATCCTTCTTTGCCGCGGTTTCATCGTCCTTCTCGTCGCGCGATTCGGCGGTCGGCTCGCCGGTGATGCGGGCGGCCAGGACATATCCTTCTTCGGGACCGGGGACCTTCGGGGCACGCATGTTGATCGTCCATTGGGGGCCGCCCATGAACGAAAAGCCTCCCATCTCCACGTACGGCTCGATGGTGCCGCTGTTCGGGCCGGTCCGCACGAGCGGCTCGAAGTTCAGGATGCCGGACTTCTCCAGATACGTCGGAGAAATGAACATCACCATCTGCAGCCCCGAGGTGATCGCATCCTTCGCGTTGAACGGCTCTTTCGCCCCGCATCCCGTGCCGACGTAAACGAGCATCTCGCGGGCATACCGGCTGACCGGCAGTTTCGGGAAGGGGTCGTAGTTCTGCCAGACGGTCGTATCGGCTCGAGTGGGTTTGGCGTCCGTCTCGGACGGATCGGGTTCCACCCCGTCGTCGCGGCTGAACTTCACGCCCAGCAACTGCCACAGCGGCTTGATGTCGGCCTTCTCCAGCGTGTTGTTCATCATCCGCATCTGATACTCTTGTTGGCTCCGCGGGGGCGGAAGCGGGATCATCGTCCCGTTCATGGGACCGAACGTCAGCGGGAAGGGGTCTTCGAAGATGGCCGTCGGCTGGCCGCGGCGGATCGCGTCCAAGAGGTTCTCCAACTGCGGCTGCGCCAACATCGAAGGTTGCACGACCAGCAGCACGTCGTATCCTTCCTCCTCCTCGCCGTCCTTGGCGGCCTTTTTTCTCTCGGGAATCGCCGAAGACGGATCGACGACCTCCACCTCGTACTGCTTCTTCAATTCCTCGATGATCGGCTGGTCCTGCCCCTGGCCGAACCGGGCGCACAGCGGGATCGAGCTGGCCCCCTGGACCACTCCGACCCTGGTGCGCTTCTGTTGGGTTACGGCGAAGAGCGCCTGAACCAGAGCGTACTCGGCCGAGACCCCGCGGTCGAGGAACGGAACGATCGAGCGTTCCAGCCCGCAGGTGAAGGCCACGCCCATGTAAAGGTACGCCTCGGAACGGGTCCCTCGCTCCTCGTCGAAGCGCTGCTGGTAGTCGATGCCGTAGAGCGTCTTGGCGCGGGTGGCCGCCGGGGTGAATCGTTCGGTGTCGTAGACCTTCTTCTGGATCAGGCCTCCGCCGAGAAACTCCAACTCATCCAACTTCGCCAGCAGATTCAATCGCGTTTGGACGTACGCTTCGGGCACGTCGGGACTGATGAAGGCCTCGATCTGGACGGTTCGCTTGGGCTCGGCTTCTTCGAGATTCTTCCCGACCTTGTCGATCAAGTCGATGCTGTAGGAAGAGAGCCTGGTGAGTTGCTCGCTGGTTACGTCGGCCCGCAGGGGGTGGTGGTGGAAGAAATAGATCGCGCCCACGGCGATCACGGCCAGGGCCACGGCCCGCAGCCCGTAGTGCAGTCCCAAGGCGTACCAGTCGCGTCCCCGCAACCAGTGCCGGCGTCCGATCAGGACCATGCACAGGTAGAGCATCACGACGGCGATGGTCAGAAAATAGGCGAGACCGGAGAAGGCGAGGATGCCGCGGCCGAAGTCGGCGAACTGGCCCCCGATGCTCCAGTTTCGCACGGCACTCTCGGCCCAGGTGGCCAACACCAGAGGCGCATTGAACACGGCGCCCAGGACGTAGCTCACGGTGAGGTTGCCGGTGAGGAACGAGGCCACCATGCCGACGGCCAGCATCGCCAGGCCGATCAGCCAGTAGCCGAAGTACGTGGCGCAGAACAACCCCATGTCGGGATCGCCCAGATAGGCCAGCACGGTGTAGTTGCAGACCAGCGAGAAGATCAGCGAGATGGTGTAGATCGCCACGGCGGCGAGATACTTGCCCAGCACGATGTCGAAGTCGCCGGCGGGGATGGTCAACAGCAGTTCGTCGGTCCCCTGGCGGCGTTCTTCGGCCCAGATGCTCATGGTGATGGCCGGGACGAAGACCAGCATGATGAAGGGGAACCAGTAGTTGAGCTGGTCGAGGTTGGCCAGGTTCGAGTTGAAGAACTCGTAGGGCCAGAAGGCCGCCAACGAGCTGAGCAGCACGAACACGCAGATGAACACGTAGCCCGTCGGACTGGCAAAGTAGTTGACGAAGTTTCGTACGAAAACGGCTCGCAACACGTTGACGTTCATGATGGATACCGAACTTGAAGTTGAGGTTGGAGGTTGTATGTCCCGACGGACGGCCTATTTCTTGACGGCCCGCATTCCGGAACCGCAGAGCTGACGGAAGTGCTCGTCCAGGGCGACGCCGTCGTCGGTCAGTTCGCGGAACGCGCCGTCGTAGACCATGCGGCCCTCGTCGATGAACAACACGCGGTCGGCCATCGCCTCCACTTCCTGGAGGATATGGGTCGAGAGCAGGATCGTTTTCTTCTGGCCGAGCTTGCGGATCGTCTCGCGGACCTCGTGGATCTGGTTGGGGTCCAGGCCGGCGGTCGGCTCGTCGAGGATCAACACGTCCGGCTCGTGCAACAGCACCTGGGCCATGCCCACCCGCTGGCGGTAACCGCGGGAGAGCTTGCCGATCGGCTTGCCGATCACGCTGCCCAACGCGCAGAGTTCCACGACCGCCTCGATCCGCTGGCGGGTACGCACGGTGGAGAGCCCCCGGGCGCGGGCGAAGAACCGCAGCAAGCTTCGCGGGCTCATGTCCGCATAGAGGGGCCCGTTTTCCGGCAGGTATCCCAGTCGGGCGGAACCGGCCAGCCGGTCGGCGGCCATGTCGTGTCCGGCGATCCGCGCCCGGCCGGCCGAGGGGGCCAGATAGCCGGTCAGCAGCTTCATGGTGGTGCTTTTTCCCGCCCCGTTGGGGCCCAGGAAGGCCACCACCTCGCCCTGGCGGACCTGAAACGAGACGTCGCGAATGGCCGCGAAACTGCCGAAGTACTTCGTCAGCCCGAGGGCTTCGATCATCACGGAACCTTGCCCGTCACTCATGGCTCGTCGCTCCGAAGTGCGTGAAATCGAGGGTGTCTTGGGCCGGGGGGACCGGCCACGGGGTGCTCAAATCCCGTATTATAGTTTGTTGTTCGAGGATGGCCAGAGGGAGAGGGACCGAATCGTAGATTGGTTTCCGCGAAGAGCAGAATCCGGCGTTTTTCGGCAGAAAAAGAAGAGGCCACCCTCATTATGTGCGAAGCACGTCCACACACTGAGGGCAAGCTGTGGTCTTGAAAACGACCGCCATTTGGCCTGCAGTAACCCGATTCATCGGGTCTGCCGGAAAATCCCGGCCGCATGAATGCGGTTACTACGAGCCCTACCCGTCCCCATCGATGAACAATCGGTTGCGCAGGGCTGCCACCTCGTTGGTTCGGCCGCGGAGGGGCCCGGGCAGTTGGGTCGGGTCGAGCCATCCCGGCTCGGTGAACAGACGGGCCGGGTGGGGGAGTTTGCGAGCGCCGGCGAGGCTCTTCAGCAGCGTTCTCGCGCGACGATCCAGTCCGTGGAGCTTGCACAGACCGTCAAACAGCCCGGCGTGGCTGTACTGACGCCGACGGTGAAGCACGCGAGAACCGAAATGCAGGGCGAGGCAGACGGCGGCAATCACACCGGCGGCCAACAGCAAATAGAGGAAGACCTCACCGATGGACGCACGGCTGGCGCGACGACCGCTCCAGCCGTACTTTCTCGCTGCAAGGAGGACGTCTGCGATCAGCGGATGGGTGAACAGTGTCCAGCTTGTCATGAAGCGACCACCTCCGGTTGTTCCTGCCCTTCTGCGTCCGCTTCCTCGTCTTCGACAACCTCCAACAACGACTGGCTGATCCGCTGGAGGCTCTTTTCGGCGGCTTCTTTGACGACGAAGCTCCGATCCAGCAGGGCATCTCGCAGCGCTTCCCAGGTGGGCAACGTCTTGCAGTCGGCCAGGGACTTCGCGGCCGCCACCCGAACTACGTGATCCTCGTCGGATAGCAACAGGATGATCGTTTGCTCCAGGTCGTCGGCCAACCCGGTGGCCACGGCGGCCTGAACCGCCCGGCGACGGCGGACCGGCGACGGACCGGTCATCTCGGCTTCCAGCTTCGACTTGCACTCCCGGTCGATTTTGCTGACCACGTGGCCGGCCGTGGCGATCAGATTCTCGGGCATGTTGTCGAGGTTGGCCAGGAAATGGCAAAAGGTGAACTCGGGCATGGCCTCGCGGAGCGCCCGGTGGACCTCTTCGTCCCGGCTGTCGACCATGCGAATCATCAAAGAGAGTGCTCCGGGAATTCTCCGCGAGCGGACTTGTACGAGAAGGTTGGCGCGAACCTGAGGGTCCTCATCGTTGAGACCCTTGATGACCAGGGTGTTGGCTTCGGGGCCTTCGAACTGCCCCAGGGCCTTGGCAGCGGCCCGCCGCCCGGCCGGTTTGGCCTCCATCAGAAGATAACCGATCACTTTCAGCGCAAGGGCCCGATCCATCGACGAATTCACGACGATTTGCACCGCGCCCTCCTGGGCCGCATCGTCGAGTTTCCCGAACACTTCGTGCCCGGGCAAGGCCCAGGCAATCGAGTCGAAGCGTTCCAGCGTTTCGACGACCGTTTTCGTCGGGTGGGAACCGACGGTCCTGGCCAGATGGCCGACGAACTTCGCATCGCAACGCCCGCAGATCACCTTGGCCACCACCAGCGGCATCTGCGGGTCTTCGAGGAACGCCAACAAAAGCCGGGTCACGCCGCCTCGCGGACTGTAGGACAGCGATTCGACGATCGCGTGGTGACTCCTTTCTTCGGGCCGCTGGAGAAGGCGCCTCAGCACGACGCTTTTCGATTTGGCCAACAGCAGCAGCGCCTCGACGATCTCCTTCCGTTCGTGCCGGTGATATTTCTTCACCGCGTCCTCCAAGGCGCCGGTAATGCGAATCCGCAGGTTCTCCTGGTTCTTTCGGGCCGGTTGGTCGTCGATGCCGCTCAGTTCGCGGTAGAACGATTCCGTCAGTTTCAGCACGGTGTGGGCGACCAAATCGGTATTCGGGTTCTCCTCGTTCGACAAGACGGAAACCAGGGCCGGCAGGACTTCGTACAAACGGAAGGCGACGATCGCGTTGCACGCGCTGGCGCACGATTTCCCGTCGGCATTGCGCACGGTCTCGCCCACCACGTTTTTCAGCCGCTCGGGACGCTCGCTGACGATCGCTCGGCAGTGCTCGTCGAGCTTCGGCAGACGGCGGAATACCTCGCGGTGGCCCTGCGGGTCGCGGCGATCCATCAACGTCCGCAAGGCCAGGTGCTGCGTCGGTTGGTGCGAAGCGTCCAGGCCGGCAATCAGGACCTCGAGGGCCGCCTCGTTTTCCGTCTTGGACAGGTAGTCGAAGGTCTTGTTCAAGCTGGCGCCCATCGGCTACTCCGTTTCGCAAACCAAGAACCTGCCCGCAATGTCCGGCCCGGCTATCATTAAGGTAGGTCATGCTTTTCCGGCATGCGGGAGACTTTGCGGCATCGGGCATCGGTCATGGCGGTTGTCCGGGCTGAATTGGTTGCTCCGGATAGGATGGCTGGAAACGTCGGGTCTGCCGCTTCGGTAATTCGGACGGCAAGCGGTGAGTGGAAAACGGGGACTGGCTCCGAGCCGCCCATGGCGCGAAAGTTGCGGAAAAGCGCTGCCGGCTCGGTGCCTGTCCCCTTTTTCCACGGGGTCCCGTCTCGCCAACGGCGTCTCGGCGTGTTAAACTGAGCCCATGGTCATTCCCGCCCCCCGATACCTGGTTCCGTTCCATCCCAAGCGAATTCCGCACTTCTTCACCGACGTTTTGATCATCGGAGGAGGACTGGCGGGACTTCGGGCCGCCCTGGACGTCGACGCGAAGCTGTCGGCGCTGGTGATCACCAAGGACGGATTGCGCGAATCCAACAGCGCCTATGCCCAGGGCGGCGTCGCCGCGGTCCTGGCGCCCGACGATCGCTTCGAAGATCACGTCGCCGATACGCTACGGGCGGGCGGCTCGTTGTGCGATCGCGCCGTGGTCGAGCGGGTCGTTCACGAAGCGCCCGAGCGGATCAAGGAACTGATCGCTTGGGGTACGAATTTCGACCGGGTCGGCGACCGGCTGGCCCTGGGACGCGAAGGGGCCCACGGATGCCAGCGGATCGCGCACGCGCTGGGTGACGCCACCGGCAAGGAAATCATCCGCGCCGTCACCGAACAGATCGCCAAGTCGAAGCACGTATCCATCTGGGAAAACACCTTCACCATCGACCTGCTCACCATGGACGGCGTCTGCCGCGGCGCGCTGGTTTGGAACCGCCGGCACGGCAAGACGATGATCTGGGCCAAGCAGACCATCCTCTGCACCGGCGGCGCGGGCCAACTCTATCGCGAGACCACCAATCCCGCCGTGGCCACCGGCGACGGCATGGCCGTCGCCTATCGGGCCGGCGCCGAGCTGCGCGATCTGGAATTCGTCCAGTTCCATCCCACGGTGCTTTACATCGCCGGCGGCAGCCGCAACCTCATCAGCGAGGCCACCCGCGGCGAAGGGGCCTACCTGGTCGATCGCTACGGCCACCGGTTCCTGGGCGATTACGACTCGCGCGGCGAACTGGCGCCCCGCGACGTGGTGAGCAACGCCATCGTCGCCCAGATGGAACGCACCCGGCATCCCAACGTCTACCTCGACCTGACCCATCTCGACGCCGAGAAGATCCGTGCCCGGTTCCCCGGCATTGCGCAAATCTGTGCCGAGTTCGACCTGGACATCACGCGAGACCGGATTCCCGTGCGTCCCGGGGCCCATTACATGATGGGCGGAGTTTCGGTCGACGCCGACGGCCGCACGACGCTGCCCGGCCTCTGGGCGGCCGGAGAAGTCACCGCCAGCGGTCTGCACGGGGCCAACCGCCTGGCCTCCAACAGCCTGCTCGAAGCCCTGGTTTACGGCGCCCATACGGGTCGGGGCGCTTCGCAATCGGCGACCAAGCTCCACGACAACTACAGTGCCCTGATGCTGGAGAACCCGCAGATCGAATCGCCCGGCGAGCCGTTGAACCTCAGCGACATCCGCAACTCTCTGAAAAGTCTGATGTGGCGCAACATCGGCGTGCGGCGCGACGCGGAAGGACTCTCCGAAGCCTCCGAGAACATCGACCGCTGGTGCCGCTACGTACTGGCGCGTCAGTTCAACGATCCGACCGGCTGGGAGTTGCAGAACATGCTCTCGATCTCCCGGTTGATGATCCAGGCCGCCCTGACGCGCGAAGAATCGCGCGGCGCCCACGTCCGCACCGATTTCCCCAAAACCGATGATCCGCGATGGAACCGCCACGTGACGTTTCAGCGTCGAGCGGGCGATGAGTGAAGTCGGCCGCTCGTTTCTGGGCCACCGATCGGCTGCTGATTCTCGACGCTCTTGCGGCGGCCACGAGCGGTGGTATATTTAGGGATCGAGGTGCGGGAGTAACTCAGTGGTAGAGTGCTAGCTTCCCAAGCTGGACGTCGCGGGTTCGAATCCCGTCTCCCGCTCTGAACGTAAATCTAGCCGAAATCAAGAGTTAGATTACCTGCCGAGTAAAGCTTCGTCCAACCCGTCCGTTGGGGTGGATTAGCAACGGAATTGATCTGGCCTGAGGCGGACAATCTGGTTATAGCATGGCCCTATGAATGCCACGCTTCTGGACCTTCCGATCGAGACGGCCGAAACGTCGGTTGCCTGCGCAAACTGCCCTGCCGTGCAGCGCCTGGAGCGGGCGTTGGAGGAGTTGCGGGCCGATTTTCGTCGGGAAGTGGGCTATTGGAAGAGCCGACATGCCGATGCCGTCAAACGCATCGAGCAGTTGAAAATGGAACTTGACCAATCCCGAGGACAGACCCGCGCCCTGCAAGACAGGCTCTTCGGTCGCAAGTCGGAGAAGTCTGCCCCAAGCGACCGTTCCAACGATCTATTCGATCCCGAGGAAGTCACGGCTGCGGCGAAAAAGCGAGGCGCGCAGCCCGGTCATGCCGGCCACGGTCGGCGCGACTATTGGACCGACCGAACTCGTTTGACAGGTTGGGTGCCACTGCTGGCTTGTCCAGCAGTGCGGGAAACACGGTTGGACAAGCCAACCGTGGCACCCGTCATTTTAGGTCGGTTGAGGCACTATTCCCACCTGCCCGTCGAGGAAGAATTCGTCGCATTGCCGGAAGAATCGTTGATCTGTCCGATCTGCGGAAAGCCGGCCACCATGATGTCGGATACGGAGGATTCGGAGGTGTTGGAGATCGACGTGCGGGCACATTGTCGCCGGATTCGGCGACGACGGTATCGGGCCACGTGCGATTGCGATCTCACGCAACGAACACTTACGGCCCCGCCTCCGCCGAAGCTGATTCCCAAAGGCAACTACGGCGTCTCGATCTGGGTGCTTGTTTTGCTGGACAAGTATTCGTCGTATCGGCCTACGGAACGGTTGCTCGGACAACTCGGACAGTACGATCTGGA
>DATLAN010000240.1:0-2410 GCA_035527455.1 Thermoguttaceae bacterium | reverse complement strand
GCGCCGCCTCGTACGGCGACCGCTTCCTGCCGCTGGCGCTGCTCTGGCTGGATACCCCCGGCGACGCGCCCCCGATCCACATGCCCTTGCACTGGTACAGCGAAGGCGAAACGCCGATCACGATCCACCGCGGCTCCTGGGCCGATCCCGAGGCGACCTTCGTCGGCTTCAAAGGCGGCTCGCCTTCGGCCAGCCACGGCCAGATGGACGTCGGATCGTTCGTCCTGGATGCCGGCGGTGTGCGATGGGCCGTCGATCTCGGGTCGGAAGGCTACCACGGCATCGAGTCGCGCGGAATGAACCTCTGGGGTCGCAGCCAGGACTCCGACCGCTGGACCATCTTCCGGCAGAGCAACGACGGGCACAACACGCTGGTGATCGACGGGCAGCTCCAACGGGCCTCCGGCAACGGCCGCGTCATCCGTTTCAGCGACGATCCGGCCTTTCCGCACTCGGTCCTCGATATGAGTTCGGCCTACCAGGGGCAAGCCGGGAGCGTTCAGCGCGGCGTGGGCCTGGTGAATTTCCGCGAAGTCTTGATCCAGGATCACCTCACCGGCCTAAAACCCGGCAGCCGTGTCCGCTGGGGGATGATCACGCCCGGGGTGCCGGGTGAGTCCGGCGCAGCGCGGATCGAGCTTCGCCAGAACGACGCCCGACTGACGCTGACGATCCTGTCCCCGCAAGCCGCGACCTGGCACACGATCGACACGGCCAGGCCGCGCAACGAGTGGGACTCGCCCAACCGCGGCACCCGCATGGTCGCCTTCGAGGCGACGGCGCCCGATTCCGGCGAACTCACGCTGGCCGTTCTGGCCCAGCCCGGCAGCGACACGGACTCCGCAAAACCCGAGGTCAAGCTGCGGCCGCTGGAAGATTGGGGCCGGTGATGCCAACCCCCAATTGTCAATGCGGCCTTTGGCCGCAGCCAACCCGGCGTAGGACCCCCTATGCGTCCACCCCTTGTTCTTGACACACTTTCGTGATGAACTCCACGGCGTCGCCGACCGTTTGCACGGACAGCGCGGCGTCCTCGTCCATCTCGATGCCGAACTCCTCCTCGAACATGGCCACCAGCTCGATCGACTGGACGCTCTCGGCCCCGAGGTCGACGGTGAAGGTGTGTTCGGGCTTGATCTCGCCCGTATCCAACTGCAGCACGCGGGCGGTGACGGCGACGACTCGTTCTTCTACGGTTGCCATGAAACGTATCTCCTGGGGGATCTATCGAAAAATGAATAGGTCAGCCTCGCTCAAGCACGTTGTCCGGCGGCCAACATGCGGCGGCCTCGTTTGACGGCCGCGTCGCGGGCCGGCCTGGTGATGTCGAAAATCTCGTTCCACATGGCCTCGTCGGCCTCGGTCCACCGGCAACCGCGGCGGCCCATCGCGGTAGCGGCCGTCTCGTAGAGCTTCCGCTTGCCGAAGCCCTTGGTGACCACGCCCTCGAGAAACCAGGCGAACGAGGGGATGAACTTCGGCAGCGGCTTGCCCGTGGCGGCGATCAGGGCCATTGCGCCGACGTACGCGCCCGTGTTGAACAGGGTGCCGATCGACGTCTTGGCGTGGTCGCCGATCAGGGCTCCCACCTTGGTCGAGCCGGTGTCGATGGGCCGCTTGCCGTCCAGGGCGACCGAGACGCTGGAGTAGTCGTTCTTCAGGTCGCTGTTGGTGGTCAGTGCGCCGAGGTTGACCCACTCGCCCACGTAGGCGTGGCCGAGGAATCCGTCGTGGTATTTGTTCGAGTATCCGTGGATGATCGACTCTTCCACCTCGCCGCCGATGCGGCAGAGCGGGCCGATCGAGTTGCCCTCGCGGCACTTGGCGCCCAGCAGGATCGACTTCTTGCCGACGTAGCAAGGGCCTTCGATGCGGGTGAAGGGGTGGACTTCGGCGTCTTCGTCGATGTAGACCGGCCCTTCCGCCGCGTCGATCACGACCATCGGGTGCACCAGAGCGCCGGGGGCGATGTAGACGTCGTTGCGGCTCCCGCGAATTGCCCGGGGCTCTTCGATCGTGCCCTCGATGCCGCTGCGCCCGGCGGCGGCGAAGTCCACCGCGAGCTGCTCGGGGTTGGCCAGAACCAGGTCCCAGGTGTAGTTCCAGGTGGCCACGTTGCCTTCAGCAGCCGGCAGCGTTGCCTTGGCCGATTCGAGCATCGCGTCGATCGATTCGGTGTCGAGCCTGGCCAGGTCGTCGCCGGTAATCCGGGCGTAGAGCACCTCGCCGTCGTCGTCCAGGGCGATCTCGCTGGGGCCTTCCGGTTCGACGTGGAAATCGGCCGCTTTCACCCGGGCGTCGACCACCAGGAGGTCGCCGCGGAGCGTCGCCGGATCGTTGACCGGCCGGCTGGTCTGCTGGCGATAAACCTCGGCCATGTACGGCGGCACGAAGCAGGCCACGTCGGTCA
>DATLAN010000239.1:0-26373 GCA_035527455.1 Thermoguttaceae bacterium | reverse complement strand
CCCCAGCGTCACCTGCGCGGCCTCCAGGCCAAAACGCTTCCTGATCTCCGTCCCCGCAGAGTGGCGCAACCTGTTCGGACTCCATTGTTCCACCTCGGCCTCAGTGCAAGCCCGATGGATGGCCCGGCGGTAGCTGTCCCGGGTGTAGCAATCCCCGGCCTTCCTCTTCGGCCGACGCTTCCGATTCGTTCCCGGACGATTCCCGTACTGCAGGGGCGTCTTGCGGCTGGCGTGCTTCTCGGCAAGATGCTTCTTGACAGACTCGGCTGGGGAAAAGCAGTAGGCTTCGGCCGACCGCAGCAGGTACGGCCGCAAGATGGCCTGCCCCTTCGGCCCGATGAAGATCAGCCGTTCCCGGCCGTGGTGTTCCATCTTGTGGGATTCGGGCCGAAAGACCCACACGTCGCCCGTACGGTCGATGTCGCACGGCCGGACGATACATACCTCACCGGGCCGGGCGCCCGTCAGACGCTGAAACCAAACCATGTCGGCCACGATCTCGGGCAAGTGGGGCAGCGTGGCCTGGACGACCTCCTCGGGTACAGGGGGAACACCGTTTGATTCGGGCGCGGTCGTGCGTCCCTTCTGTAGCCCAGCCACAGCCGACAGAGCATGATGGACGGATGGGGGCACCAGCTCCTCAGACACGGCCCATTTGAAGGCACGCTTCACCGTTGCGATCCGCTTGTTGACCGTACCGCGGGACTGGCCAGCATCGACCATTCTCTGCCGGACGGCTTTCAATGCCAGCGGGCCGAAGTCTCGGGCCAGCGTGTGGCCGTAGACTTCCCGGACTGGCTTCAGAGACAGCCGAACCTCGTCAAGGCTGCTGGTCGGCTTCCCGTCTTTCTGGTAATGCTGCTTGGCGAACCTCCAGTATCGGGCCACCACCTCTGTAACGGTCAGATCGCGTCGGTCTTCTGCAGGGACGGGTGCGTGCCTACCATTGGCCAGCCATTCGGCAATCAGACGGTCGTACTCGACCAGACTTGCCTTGCTTTTCCAGGGACCCAAGTAGAAGTCTTTTCCCTGGATTGTGACGACCGCCTGCCCGGAGGCCCGGTGCTTGCGGTACTTTGGGGTGGAGTGGACGAGTCTTGGCATGTGCGGTTCTCCTGTCTTGCCTAAAGTGCAAAACGGTATGTACCGTTTTGCGCCCTCGGTTTTCAGGCCGCACTGCCGACCATCGGCAGGTATCTAAGTCCTTGATTCGGCTAGGTTTACGTCGAAGTGGTCGCTACTGGACTCGAACCAGTGACCCCCTCCTTGTAAGGGAGGTGCGCTAACCAACTGCGCTAAGCGACCCAATGGGCAGGGAATGCCTCCAGGTTTCAGCGAAGTCCGTTCCAGGGGGCCTCGTCGGCGACCTCGACGACTTCGTAACCGTCTTCGTCATTGACCGCCGGGGAGAGGATCGCCAGGAGCTTGGCGTCGCGGTCGGCCGTGTTGAACGAGGCGTGGACCGTGCCGGCCGGCAGGAAGACCGAATCGCCCGGACGGAGCACGCGAAGCTCGTCTTCTCGCCACTGCTCCACCTGGCCGTCGATCACGTAGATCACCTCTTCCTGGCGGGGATGCTTGTGGAAGGCGTGGCCGCCGCCGGGAGCCAGCGTGACCTCGATCACCACCAGCTTCTCCGCGCTGGTATCGGCCGGCCGGCTGCACCAGCCCAACGACCCCCAATCGAGCTGCTGGCGGACGGCCTCCGCCGCGGGTACGAATTTGCCGCTCATGAACGTTTCCTTTGCGTTTTGCGGAACACCGTGTGCTTTGGACCCGGATCACCGGTCAACGCTCGTAGTAGCCCGACGGGTGACGGGTGGCTGGGGTCGAAGCACGAGGAACGAGTGCTGAGTCCCCAGAAAGCCAGGACTGGGGGCTCAGTGCTCGTCCCTCGCACCTCGACCCCAGCCACGCAACCGCATGAACTCGGGCACGACGAACCGCCGGCGAAGACCCAGGCCACCATTCCCCCGCCATTGTACCGCATCGCCCGAGACGTTCAATCGGGGCAAAATCACGGCCTTCACGACGAGGTTTCAGCGAGTTCCGGCTCTTCGGCGGCCGGTTCGGCGGGCAACGGGGGCAGCCGATCGGCGCGAAAACCGGCGTCGCGGCCGCCGCCGGCGGCACCGACCGCCGGATTGGGGCTGGTCTCGGTCGACTCGCTCAGGGCGTAGTCGGCCGGCGTGTGGGCGTGCAAGGGGTGGTCCGGCTCGGGCAACTGCGCCCAAATCACCTGGTCGGCGTGCGGCAAATTCTCGTCCTCGCCGCCCCAATGCGAATTCCACGCCGCGAAATCCATGGGAACGTCCAGGGGCACCTCGTCGAGGTCGCAAACCTTCCAGAAGGCATCGAAGCCTTCGTAGAAGTTGCGGTCGCCGATCCACTCGACGTTCAGGTAGTAATTGACCAGGTCGTCGATCCCCCTCTGTTCGATCAGGGAAACCCGCGGGCCGGCCATCAAGATGCTGTTGGCACACTGGATTTGGGCATCCGGCCGGTGCGGGACCAGCGTGCTGTCGAACATCCCGCAGAAGCCGCTCTGAGTTCTGGCGGTCAAATGCTGCAAGTCGATCCGAACGGCGGCGCCCGGCGGGGGCTTCTTCTGGCTGCCATGAACGGTCAGCAGCCGCTCGGTCGTGACCAGGAGCCCGTTTTCCCAGCCCAAGTGCAGCGGCTGTGCATCGGCGGCGGAAAGAAAGACGGCTTCGCCCCGGGCCACGCAGTCGACCAGCGAGATGGTCGCCTCGGCGACGTTGGCGGAACCGTCGTCCGGAGGCGGCGCGTCGGCATCCGGAGCCGATTTCACGCGGATGAACGCCACGTCTTCATGATAAGCGGTGCGTTGATCCGAGGCGTTGTAGATCGACAGCCAGCAGTCTTCCAGCCGCACGGTCTGGCTTCCCCGGGCCTCCACGAGCGACCAGCTCTCGGCGGGAACCGTCCGAGGAACGTGCAACTCGACGGCTACGTCGGTCAGTTCGAGTTCGCCCGAGTTCAACGTGAACATGCTGCGGGGATACTTCATCGGGTCGAGATCCCCTTCGCCGGGTTGGAACACGATTACGGGGCGATAGTTTTCGCCGGCCCGGATCTTCACCTTCACGTTGGCCAGCGAGATCGGCCGTTCTTCTCGCCGCCCGTCGTATCGCAACTCGATCACGTCTCCGTTGACGGCCGCGCGGCAAGCGGCACTGAGCGACGGGAACTCGTTTTCCCCTTCCACCGAACCGTTGACCACCAGCAGACCGGTCCGCTTGGTTCCCGGATCGCTCGGCAGTCCGACCGCCGGTTCGGTCGCCATTCCCGTGGCGCCGGTCAGGCGTCCCGAGAAGGCCTCGTTTTCCGGGACCACGCTGAGCGCGCGGGAAGTCCCTTCCAGGACCGAGAGGCCGCTGCCCATGGGAAGAAACTCCAGGGCGTAGCCTTCCCGCCGCGTGCTGACGAATCGGGCGGCGGGGTTGAAGTTGAGGGGTGTGCCCGACTTCTCGGCCGGCGGCCCGACCGGTTTGACCGGCGGGTCGCCGATGTTTCCGGCATCGCTCGGATCGGCCGGCCGGCGCGGGTCCTCGCTTTTGGACCCGTTGGGTTGCCCCGGTTCGACCTGAGGCTGTGTTTTCTCCGGCGTACCGCCAACGTCGTTCACCGGTGCGTCCGAGTTGCCGGTTTTGGCCAGCGGCGCGGTGGGTTGCGGCGGGAGGACCTGGTCGGCGGCCCCCAAAAAGAAATCCAGCAGAAACACGATGCAGATCAGGGCGGCCACCGGAGCCGTCCACGGCAAGTGGCGGTAGAGGAAGGAGACCTTCGGTTCCCGCGGAATGACCAGCACCCGGCTACCCGATCCGATCGGGTGCAAGCCGATCTGCTGGGCCAGCATCGTCAAATCCTCGACCAACTCGACGGGAAAACGGTACCGGTGGCGAGGGTCCTTGGCCAACATTTTGCGCAGCACGCGAGCCGCCTCGTCGGGCAATTCCGGCCGGAACTGGCGAATGTCGGGCGGCTGGTCGGCCTGGTGCTGCAGGAGCTTCTGCAACACGGTCCCTTCCGGGAAGGGCGGCCGCCCGGCGAGCATGTAGAAGAACGTACACCCCAGCGAGTAGATGTCGCTGCGCACGTCGGCGGTACGAGGGTCGCGTGCCTGCTCGGGCGAGATGTAGTCGAACGTACCCAGCGTGACGCCGCTGGCCGTCAAGTCGTTGTCCGTCGCGTTGGCACGGCGAAGGCGGGCCAGACCCATGTCGATCAGTTTGACGCGGCCCTCGGGAGTGATCAGGATGTTCGACGGTTTGATGTCGCGATGGACGACCTCGCGGTCGGCGGCGTGCGCCAGGGCCTCGACGATCTGCAGCGAATAACTGACCGTCTCGGCCAGCGGCAAAGGTCCCGTCTGCTCGACCAGCGTACGGATGTTCACCCCTTCGACGAACTCGAAGACGATGTAGTGCAGCCCGCGGTCCTCGCCGACGTGATAGACCCGGGCGATGTTCTCGTGATCGAGTCGGGCGGCGGATTGGGCTTCGTTCTGGAACCGCAGGCGCGTTTCTTCGCTGTGGGCCTGCTCGGGCGGGAGAAGCTTCAGCGCCACGGTGCGCCCCAACCGCGTGTCCACGGCACAGAAGACGCGTCCCATGCCTCCGCCGCCGACGTAGCGGACCAGCTCGAAGTGTCCCAACCGGTCGCCCGGCATGAGCTTGCCGTGCAGGATTCGATGGGTCGAGTCGGAAACGGCCGGCGCGGGAATCGGGGGCTGGCTGGAAATGATCGTCAGTTGATCGTCGTGCAGCGGGATCGGCTTTCCGCCGGCCCCTTGCGCGCCTCCGGCGCGCAACGTATTCGCATCACCGAGGTCCGGCGACGGATGTTGTGTTGGTCGACTGCTGGAAGCGGTGTCACTCATCGATCTCTCGCGGTCCCTCGGCGGCGAGCCGGGAACCGCATCACTTCCTCTCGGTGGGGAGACTCTCCCCGTTGGCGAAAACCCGCGAACACGAACGGCTCGGGCGAACGCCCGGCTGAAAAGAATCGCTTACCACTCCAAATTGCCAGTATACCCACTTTGGACGACAACGTCAATCAACCTGGTTCCCGGTTTTCGCTCGAACCTTGGGAAAAAACCCGACCGGCGGAGAATCCGGCGGCGTCGCACGGACCGCGCCGTAAACCGTATTCTCGCCCCGAACGAGATCTTATTGCACTACGCCGCCGGCCAACAACCAGTTCGAGTGGTCGGGCTACCGGCAGACGTGGTTATTACGGTCTCCTGTCCCATTTGACGAATCCGCCGTGCTTTGCGTTCCGCCTCGCTGTTTCCAAAGTGGGGGTCGCTTTGCCTGGTCCCCCGTTCGCCGCGTGGTCCGAACCGGTCGACCGAAAGTGCGAGAAACCCGGCCGGAGATCGGCGTCGCTCCATTCACGTATAGCGTGCTTACCAGGGTCACCGGCGGCCGGTGTACGCTTGCAGCGTGACGTAGCTGATGTAGGCCATGTAGCCGAAGAGGATGGCGATCCAGATGCTTCCAAATCGCATTACCCCCAGCACGGCCATTACCACGGCGGTAAAGATCGACAGCATGAGTGAATGGCGGATGCCTTCGCCCGGATTGACCGTGACGAGGATCTCCCGGGCGATATGCCCGCCGTCGAGCGGATAGACGGGCAAGAGGTTGACGGCGCCCCAAATCGTGCTGATGAACAACATCTGAAAGAGCAGTTCGGTGAGCGTCGCCGACCCGATTTCTTCCATCGCGATCCTCACGCCGAAAGCGCCGCCAGGCGTGAAGGCAATCTGGTGTCCGGAGAGTATGATGCCGCCGACGATCAGCCCGGCCAGCAGGAACCCGGCGCCCGGCCCGGCGAATGAGACCAGGATCTGCTCCATCGGCCCGGAATGCCCGGCACGCCCGAAGGGACTCGCGTTGCGACTGGTAACACCGCCCAGTCCGTACAAGGTGATCCACGGCTGGTACCCGTAAAGCCGCATCGCCACGGCATGCCCGAGTTCGTGAACCAGGATGGCCACGAACAGGGCCACGATCCAGACCAGCAATTCCTGGGCGCTGCCGCTGTTCATCCCCAGCAGCACGGCGATCAGCCAAAAGAACGGATGCACCCGAATAGGGATCCTAAACAGCGAGAAATTCAGATCGCCTTGAGTTCGCGGGGGTTCGCCCAGTAGCACCGGTTTGGCTCCTGAAGGGTCGCAGTCTGCAAGCTCTGTGGTGTCGAAGCCCTGTATTGTAGCACAAAACGGCCGTCGGGCGACCCGCCCTGGGATTGCGTGGCACGCCCTGAGCAGCGAAGCAGAGTAGGCCGGAACAAGCGCAGCGCAGTTCCGGCATGTGGCTTCATGTGGCCTTTCCACGCCGAATGCCGGAACTGCGCTGCGCTTGTTCCGGCCTACATGCGTCTCGCTCGGGAACGAAATGCGGACGGGGAACCGTCACGGGCCGATCGGCCAAAGCGCCGAGAATGTATTCGGCCGCCCGGCGCGATGCCCCACCGCCACCCACCTGGGCCTTCAAACGCGCCAACTCCGCTGCCCGCGATCGACGCTTCGCCGGATCGGTCAGCCACTCGACCACGTGCGAGGCGATTTGGGCCGACTTGTCTTCGCAGGTCAGGTACTCCGGGAACAACACCCGGTCGGCGTCTTCCTGGGACGGATCGAACGGCGCGAGGTCCTCGGGAAAGAGTTCCTCGGTCGAAAGCAGGTTGACCAGCGTGATGTACTTCACCTTGCGGAAGAACCTCTGCACGAAATACGCCAGCCGGCTGATCCAGTACAGGATGACCGTCGGCTTGGTTTCATACAACAGTTCGAGCGACACGGAGCCGGAGACCGACATGCAACAATCGGCCAGCCGGATCAACTCGGGCGTCTTGCCGACGTGGATCTCGACAGGGAGCCCGGCGGCGGCCGCTTCGCGCCGGGCCATCTCGGCGTGGTGCAGTTCGAACGGCGCCATTGCAAACCGCACGTTCGGCACCGCACGGCGCACCAATTGCGCGGCCTTGAGAAACCACTGCAAATTGTGGCGGACTTCCTGCGTCCGCGAGCCGGGTAGGATCGTCACCAACGGGCCGTCGCCGTTGCGGTGTTCGGACAGAAACCGCTCGTCGTACTCGTGACGGCGGACCTCGTCGAAGAATGGGTGGCCCACAAAGGTCGCGTTGCAGCCGTGCCCACGGAACCAATCTTCCTCGAACGGCAGACTGCACAACACGTGATCCACGAACCGCCGCATCTTCTTCACCCGCCAACTGGCCCACGACCAGATCTGCGGCGGGGCGTAGTAGAAGACGGGAATCCCGTGTGCTTTGGCCCGGCGAGCGATCCACCAGTTGAAGCCAGGGTAGTCGATCAGCACGACGGCATCGGGCTTGTGGTGGCGGAAGTAGCGGTCGGCCCGGCTGGCCAGATCCCAGAACTTGTGCAGGTTCATGATCGCCCGGGCGAACCACATCACGGCCAGCGTGGTCAGATCGGCGTGCAGGGAGCAACCGGCGGCGGCCATTTTCGGCCCGCCGTAGCCGACGGCGCGGAAGTTCTCGCAGCGGCTTCGCAATTGCCGGATCAGGTTCGAACCGTGCAAATCCCCGCTCGGTTCGCCGGCGGAGAAGAAAATCGTCAGTGGTTTGGAGGGAGTCATGGTCACCAATTCCTGAGAAACCCAACGACCGGCGGGAGTATCGCAAATTGGCCGCATTGGAGAAAGTGCAGTTTGCGGCTCGGAGCCAGTCCCCATTTTCCGCTCACCGCTTACAGTTCGAGCTTTAACTCGTTGTGGCAAGACACGTTACGGCTCACGGGCCGGTGTGTCGGCGTGAGTTCCACAGAGTTTTCTTAACGCACGCATGGAACATATCGGATATAACGGTTAGAATAAGGGAGTTGCGTTTCGTCTCCTCTTGGGGTGTGCGCATCGGAGAAGGAGAAGGGGCCATGTGGCGGGCGATTGTCGGTTCGACACTGCGTTGGAGCGGGGCCTATTGCCTGTTCGTGCTCCTGCTGGGTGTATTTCTCTTTGTTGCGTGGCCCCACTTGCTGTTGCGACGTCTGGCGCCCAAGGATGATGGCTTCGGGTCGTGAACGGGATGTTGCGACTGGTCGAAACCGATAGGGTGCCATGCTCGAACGATTCCTGCTGCTGTGGCTGACTCTGCTGGGATTGCTGGCCTATGGGTGGACCGAGTGGTTGCCCGCCGTGCGCGATCCGTTCGTAGGGAGCCAACCGTATCTCGACTGGCTGATCGCGGCAACCATGTTTGCCATCGGATCGCTGCTGCCGCGCGATGAGGTTCGTCAGGTCGCCCGGCAGTGGCCGATGGTGTTCGGCGGGACGGCGATCCAATATCTTTCGATGCCCGTGCTGGCCTACGGGATCGGCCGGCTGTTCGGATTCGAAGGTCCCACGCTGGTGGGCGTGATCATGGTCGGGTGCGTTCCCGGCGCGATGGCCTCGAACGTGTTGACGCTGGCCGCTCGGGGCAACGTCAGCTACTCGGTGAGCCTGACCACGTCGGCCACGTTGCTCTCTCCGTTGATGGTTCCCCTGGCTTTGAAATGCGCGCTGGGGCAATGGAAGCCCTTTCCGGCCGGCGAAGTGAGCTTGTCGCTGCTGACGACGGTCGTGCTGCCCGTGGTGGCCGGGCACATGCTTTCGCGGATGTATCGTCCGTTCGAGGCCGTTGCACGGCGAGTCGGATCGACGGTAGCCAATCTGACCATTCTCTGGATCATCGCCGTCGTCGTGGCGCTGAACCGAGAACGACTGGCACACATCGACGCCGCCATTCTTTGGGCGCTTTTGGCGGTGAATCTGGCCGGTTATCTGGCGGGTTACGGCGGCGGCAGACTGTTGCGCCTGCCGCGGCCGATGCGCCGTGCGTTGACCCTGGAAGTCGGCATGCAAAACGCCGGACTGGGGACCTGGTTGGTGTTGAAGGTGTTCGAAGACGAACCGACCACCGCCATTCCGACGGCCATCTACACGTTCGGCTGCATGTTCACCGGAACGATTCTGGCCCGGCTTTGGGCGGAATTCGGCCGGCCGGGTGCCGATCGAGAAGATTGCGAAGCCGCGAGCGGCTAGAGATCTCGCAGCACCACGGCCGGGTCCTGACGCAGCGCGGCCAGCGTGGGCAAATAGCTGGCCGCGGCAGAAACCATTGGCGCGCCGACCAGGGCGATCAGCAGCATGTAGTACGGGAAACTGAAGAAGTCGGCGGCCCCATAAACCGGCGCGGCGCCGACCCAACCGAGGGCTTCGGTGCCCAGGGCGTAGCCGATCGCCGTCCCCAGAAGAAAACCGACGACCGCGCCCGCCAGTCCCAGCAACACGGCCTTTCCGAGGAACAACGCCGCGATCGTGCCGGATCTCTTGCCCAACGCCCGCAGGATCCCGATCTCGCATCGCCGCTCGCGGACGTTGGCCAGCATCAGCAATCCGACCCAGACGGCCGCCGCCAGCACCACCAAGGGCGTGATCACCGTGGCCAAAGTCTCGGCGCGGGCCTGCTCGCTCTGGCGGTTGATCTTGACCTCTTCGCGCTGCAGCGCCCGGGCCACGGCGATCGACTGGAACTCGGTCACCTGGGCCTCGGGCAAGACGGACTCGAGTTGTTCGCGGATGATCGGCAGATCGCCCGCCCGACACTGGCACTCCAGCGCGAAGATCTGGTTGATTTTCCCGGGCAGGCCGAGCAGGCGTTGGGCGTCGCTGAGGTGTACTTTGATGGTGATATCTTCCTTGCTGCCCTTTTCAGGATCGATCCGGTCGATGGTGAACGTCTCGCCCAGCAGGTCGACCGTCTCGCCCACCTTCTTTTCTTTGGCCAGTTCATGGCCCAAGCGGACGGTGCCCGGCGTGATGTCCTCGCCCATGGGCAGCTTGCTTCTCTCCTGTTCCGCCATGCGTGCGGCGAATTTCGTCTGAGGCTTGTACGGCTTGGGCGTCTCGGGCAGATAACCCACCAGCAGGGCCTGGCGACCGTTCCAGGTGATCCTCTGCTGCAACGTGGCCACCAGGTGGGTGACCTTGGTGAGTCGATCGTCATCGGCCAGCCGCTCGACGTACTCCTGCGGCATCGTTTCCTTGGCGAAGTCGTTGGCCCAGAAATCGCTCATGTTGGTATCGCGGTGCACGATCATGAGATTGAAGCCCATGTCCTTCATCAGATTACGGGTCTGGTCTTCCAACTCGGCCAACTTGGCGTCGGTCTCGCGGCCGTATCCGCCGATCACGACCGGCCCGGCCACCAGCAGCGACACGGCAACCGTGACGGCCAGCAGGCTCAAAGCGAAGTTCAGTTTGCGATAGCCGATTTCAGCCAGGAGGAGTTTGAGGGTGGTCATGAGGGGGCGGGGGCTAGGGGTTAGGGGCTCGGGGTTAGGGGCTAGGGGCTCGGGACTGGGGGCTCGGGACTGGGGGCTCGGGTCGAGGGTTGCCGCCGGATCGCTAGCCCCTAGCCCCTAGTATCCTCCCTCCGCTCCGGCCCGGCAAGCCGCCCTACCGCTTACCCGCTGGCGTCGAAGGGGCCGATGCGGTCTTCGTCCGCGCGATGGCGAGGCTCTTCCAGACCGAACGTCATCCGGCCGCCCAAGAGGATCAAACCGGCCGCTGCAAGAAAGACCGTCGAAAAACCGACCAGATCGACCAGCCAACCGACCAGGGGAGAAAAGGCGAAGGACGCGGCCAGGCAGAGGTTCACGGTGCTCAGATAGCGGGGGTGGTCGGCCGGGTCGCAGATTTCCAGCGTGTAGTTGGCCAAGATGCCCAAGCCCAAGGGCGCGATACCCAGCGGGATGTAGACCAGCCAGAACAACCCCGCCCAGGACTGGCCGTTGTAGGCCAGCAGCGTGGCGAACAGCGGCGCGATGGCCGAGCCGAGGATCAACGTCCGCAGCGTGAGACGATTGCCCAAGGCATCGGCCAGCGGCCCCACGAAGAGGCTCAGCACGCCGACGCTGGCGTTCTGCGTGATCACCCAGACCATCAGGTGCATGCCGGAGAGGCCGAGTTTCTCCCGGGCAAGGGCCTGGTAGTGGGGGCCGATGATCAGCCCGCTGCCGAAAAGCATGGCCACCACGACCAGCCGTCGCAGGTTGGCGTCGCGGCGCAAGGCGGACCAGGTGTCGGCCAGGCAGTCGATCGCGCGGGGCGTCGGCCGTTGCGGGCCGTCGTCGGCCGGTTCCGACACCAGCAGAACGGCCGGCCCCGAAAGGAGGAAACAAATCGCCGTGAACCCGAAGATATATCCAAAACCGCCGCCGGGCAAATCGAGCCAATAGCTCAGCAGCCACCAGGCGAAGGCCATCGCCGGGAGCGTTCCCCAGAACGTGGAAACCAACAGTAGAAATCCCCTTCGCCGAGGCCGGATCAGCTTGCCTTGCACCGTGCCGAACGACAGCAGGTACAGTCCATAGAAGACGAAAAACAGGGCGTAAAGCACCAGGAACAGCGCCGGCATCCAGGCGTAGCGTTGTGTGGCACTGGCGTGGCAGGCGATCGACAATAACGCGAACGGCAGACTCATCAACAGCATGCACGCGGCCAGGGCGAACTTCTTCTGCCGCACGCCTTTGAGTCGCTCGGCCAGGAAGACCGGCGGGATGCTCTGCCCGAGACGTTTCAGCGCCGGCATGCACCCCCGGAGCCAACCCGCACCGGCCAGGGAATCGAGAAAGGCCGGCATGATCACGTTTTCGGTCTTGAAGATCCACCCCACGCGAAACACGACCTGGTGGATCGCCAACAGGGTCAGGTTCCGTGTCTCGCGGGGCTCGATCTCGGGATGGGTCGGCCACTGATTGGAGGGGGCCGCCTTCTGCGGCGGCGGTAGGTTGTTTTCCACGGGCGCCATGCGTCCGAATATAGCCGAGCGGGATCGTTCTGGCCAGCGGGCCGCGGGAGAGCCTACCGTTCCAGCAGCAGTTCGAGATAGCTGCGGCGCTCGCTGTTGGTCAGTCCCAATCGCTCGGCCAACGAGGCGATGCACGCCTTGGCCGCATCGACGTCGTCGGCCTCGGCAATCAACTCCAACTCGGCGTACGTGCCGACGTGTTCGACCTCGTCGAGCGAGCCTTCCACCCGGCGGCCGTGCCAGTCGACCGACGCCTTGCGGCGGGACTTGCGGACCTCGGCTACCGGAGTGAAACCCAGCGCCTCGAGCAATCCATCAAAGGCCTCGGCCGACTCCTCCCCGCAGCGAAGCGGCAGGTCGATCTCCCGCCGGGTCTTGGTCGTCTTGTCGACCTTCGGCCCCTTGTAGGTGATCCAACTCCGCTCGCCCTTCCGCCGAATCCGCAACGCCTCGTCGGTCTCGGCGAAGTCGCGAGCCGGATGGGCATAGTAGAGATCGACTTCCCGTTGCGGGCCGGAGATGTTCGCACCCAGTTCGATCAACCGGGCCTCCAACGCGGCCATGTCGCCGACGGGGAATTTCTGTTCGACTTCGTAGGGCATGGTAGTGGGTAGTGGGTAGTGGGCAGTGGGTAGTGCCGCTTGCGGCTTCGCAGTGGTGAGTGGCGAGTGGGGAATCGTTCGTTGAGTTCTCAACGCCCGGGGACTGCGTTCCCCGGGGTTTGGCGGTTGCTGCCAAGTCGTCGGATTTCACGGTTTCACAATTCGGGCGAAGCCGCAAGCGGCTGGCATTCGTCGCTCATCATTCATCATCGTCATTCGTCATTCGTCATTCGTCATTTGCCATTTGCCATCTCCCTCGTTTCCCATGTCGACGCGAAGTATACGGCACCACCCAATGGAACTAATTTACTCCGGGGCACGCCAGTTTCCATAACCCATACTATAGGTAGAGATCCCCTTCCGCGGCTACCGCGGCGAAAGCAAAAAGTCTCGGAGAAACAGTCATGTCAGTTACGCAGCAGCCGGAACTCCTGGCCAAGCCACCGGACGCCGCGCCCGTGCAGACGGATCTCTCGGCAAAGCCACTGAAATCCAGTCCGGAGGATCGGCAATCGAGTCGGGAGACGCCGGAGAGCACGGATATGCCGGAGACCCTTGCCGAGCAACAGAGTCGGCTGACCGAAAAATCCCAGTGGAGCAACTGGACCGTGCTGGCGATGCTGGTGCTCTGCTTCTACCTGATCGTTCAGTTTCGGCCGTTCGGATCGCCCGGCCCACAGGAGCATTCCGGCGTCGGCCAACGCCTCCCCGATCTGGACCTGCGGCCGTTGACCGGCACCGACGAGCCGGTCACGTTGGCCGATTTGACGGGCCGGGTGGTGCTGATCAACTTCTGGGGAACCTGGAGTTCGCCCAGCGTGGAACAGCTACGGCACCTCGCCCAGATTCAGGAGCAGGCCCGCGGCAATCCGGCCTTGAAGGTCCTGGCCGTCTCCTGTGGGCACGGCCGCATGACGAGCGTCTCGCAACTCCGCCACGAAACGGAGGTCCTGCTGGAAAAGGAGCAGATCCGGATTCCGACCTATGCCGATTCCGGCGAGGTGAGCCGTTCGGCCATTGAAAGCGTGGTCGGGCTCGACGATCTTCCCACCACGTTGATCCTCGACCGCTACGGACGGGTTCGGAGCGTCTGGATCGGCTTCGAGGCGGGCATGGAAGCCGAGATGCGACAACTCATCACCCAGTTGCTCAACGAGGGTTGAACGCCGAGTGCCTTGTCCGATCGTCCGCACCCGGCTACACTGCCTTTGGGGGCTGGCTCCGGGCCGCGTTTCGGCTCCAACGTCGCGAAAGACCTATGCCGGCCCGGTGCCTGTCCCCTTTTTCGACGGCCATTTTCGCGTCTGACCTACTTGTTGAGTGAAGAAGAACCCGCGATGTCCCAGGGCGAGCAACTCCAACCGTCCGACAGCCGTCGCTCCCCGGCCGGTTGCTTCGTGGTTGCGGTGACGGCCATGGTGGTCTTCGTGACCATGCTCTTCCTCGGCGGCGTTCTGGCGACCGTGCTCTTTCCGCACCTGCTCGAGTGGAACCGACCTGCTGGCCAAGAGCAGCCGGGAATCGGCGGCAAATTGACGCGACTGGAACTCGTGCCGCTGACCGGCGGGGGCGAAGTGCTCACGCTCGACGATCTCGACGGGCAAGTGGTGCTGTTGAGTTTCCTGGGAACCTGGAACGAGCCGTCTCGCGAAGAACTTCTGCACATCGCCGCGGTGGGCGAGAAGTTTCAGGATCGGAAGGATTTCACGCTGCTGGCCGTCTCGTGCGGCCGCGCCGTTCGGACCGATCCGCGTCAACTGCGGCTGGACACCGTTTCTCTGTTGGACGAGAAGGGCATCCGCATGGCGACCTACGCCGATCCGGACCATGTCAGCCGCCTGGCCGTCGACGAAGTCGTCGGCTTTGCAGACTATCCGACCACGCTGGTGCTCGATCGAAGCGGCACCGTTCGCGGCGTCTGGTCCGGCTCCGCCGCGGAAGGCGAAATGGAAGCGTTGATTGAGAAGTTGCTCGAGAAGTAGTTGTCCCATGAACGAACGAAAGCAGACTCGGCGACAGTTCCTCAAGGCTACGGCGGCTGGAGTCGGAATCGGCGCTGTCGGGCCGTTGATTGCCGGCAGTACGCCGTCGGCGGCCGAGTCGGCGGCCGAGCCCTTCTCGTTCGGCCTGGTGACCGACGTACACTATGCCGACGTGTCCCCCAAAGGAACGCGACACTACCGAGACTCGCTCGAGAAGCTGCGTCTGGCGGTGGAGGCTTTCGATCGGCGGAACCTGCCGCTGGTGGCCGAGTTGGGCGATTTCGTCGACGCCGGCCCGGGAAAGGCCGACGACCTGAAATACCTCGCGGCCGTCCGGGAGGTCTTCGAGGGCTTCCGCGGCCAGCGGCATTACGTGCTGGGCAATCACTGCGTGGCACGGTTGACCAAGGCCGAGTTCCTGGCCAATTGCGGTGCCCGGATCAAGCGAAGCTACTACTCGTTCGACGCCAGCCGATACCACTTCGTCGTGCTCGACGCCGACTTCAAGCGGGACGGCTCGCCCTATGCGCCGGGCAACTTCTCCTGGACCGACACCTGGATCCATCCGCCCCAACAGAAATGGCTTGCCGAGGATCTGGCGAAAGCATCACCCCGCAAAACGATCGTCCTGGTTCACCAGAACCTGGACTGCGAAGCAGATCCCCACGGCGTAAAGAACGCCCCGCAAATCAGAAACATTCTGGAAAACGCCGGCAACGTCCTGGCGGTCTTCCAGGGGCACATGCACTCGGGCGGCTACCGGAAGATCGCCGGCATCCACTACTGCACGCTGCGAGCCATGGTCGAACTTCCCTTGACCGACGCCTCGACCGACAACAACGCCTACGCCGTCGTCACCCTGGACGGGTCCGACCGCATCACGCTGGAAGGTTTCGGCCGGCAGGGGGCCGTCGTGTTCGATTAGCCTGTTTACTGCTTTGCCATCGGCCCGCTGGGAAACTGATCGGCCGCGACCTGCTTCTGGAAGGCCTCGGCCTCCGCCCTCGAGCCCGGGCTCATCGGCGGCAGCCGCACCGAGTTGTTGAAGGCGTTGGGCATCATGTCGGGGGTCGAGCAGCAGCCGGCCATCATCGGCCCCATGCCCACGGCCAGCACCGCCGGCAGTAACCATCGGGCAACCCAACAACGTCTCGTTTGGTTGGTCATGCATCAACTCCTGTGACGATTTGCGGCCCCCTGCATATTGTTTTGTGGGGCACGTTTTCAACGTGCCTTTTCGGTTGTGGGCACGTTGCAAACGTGCCCCACGTTACGGGTCCAACCGCTTCAACGCCCACCAATCGTCGAACGTCTTGGCCGGCTTGGGTTCGGCGGGCCGAAACCACGAGCCTAAGTCCGGCCACGACGGCTTCTGTTCCTCCGCCTGCGGTTGAAACTGCCGGTATCTCGCGCTGTGCGGGTCCCGCGACCAGGGAACGTACGTGTCGGTCGGGTCGGTTTTCGGCTCGGGACGGTCGAAGCCGATCGCGTCGCGGGCCCCGGCGAAGACCCGTTTCGTGCCCGTGTCGACGTCGCCGAAGAACTTCTTCGTGCCTGTGCCCACGTCGCTGAAGAATCGCTTCGTGCCCGCGTCGGTCTCGGCAAGAAACTGCTTCGTACCATCGCCGACGTCGGTGAAGAACTTCTTCGTGCCGGTGTTCAGACGTTCGATGGGTGATGGTTGATAGTCGGTCGCGTAGGGAGAGTAGGTGCCCGGGTTGTAGGCGTACTCGTACGGCGCCGGCCGGCTCGCCTCCTGACCGTTGGTCAACCACGGGAAGTCGCTCGGCGGGCGGTCTTGGGCCGACGCGGAATGCCCGCCCGTCAACAGAACCAGTGCCAGGCCGGCCGACAGAGTCCAAGCGGTTTTCATGACAAGAACACCTCCGCAAATGCGGCAAGATGAGGATGACCGGGGCTCGACGATGCCCCGGGGGTGGACGTGAACGAGGCGGGAGTGTCGCAAAAACGGCCGGCTGCGCCTAGGGCGATTTTTTGGCGAATGCGGTTTTGGACTCTGCGTATTCTGGCGCGACCATTGCCAGCCGCTCGCGGCTTCGCAGTGAACTGCGGCGCGACCACCGGTCGCGGCTTTGTCGAGTGTTCCCGACGACAGAACCGGCTGGAAAGGCTATACTTGACCGATGGCTCGCCGAAGCGACACTCGGCCGAGCATTCCGAAAAGCCGCTGCCTCTGCTGTCGTCGCCCGTCCGCCCCCTTCCATCATGTCCATTGATATCCTCATTCTGGCTATCCTGCAAGGGGTCGCGGAGTTCCTGCCCATCAGTTCGTCCGGACACATCGTCGTCGGGCAAGAACTGCTGGGCGTGGAAAAGGAGCGATTGACGGTCAACGTCGTCCTGCACTTCGGCACCCTGCTGGCGATCCTCGCATTCTACCGGAAGCGGATCTGGCGGCTGCTCACCGAAGATCGCCGGGTGATCGGCCTGATCGTGGTCGGCACGATTCCCGCGACGGCCGCATATTTCATCCTCAAGCAGCAGTTCGAAAGCGCCCTGGAGAACCCTCTCGTGGCCGGGTTCATGTTCCCGCTGACGGGCGTCATGCTCCTCTGGGCCGCACGACGCGACTCCGGCGAACTGACCTGCAAAGAATTGGGATACGGCGGCGCCGCGCTGATCGGTGTTTTTCAGGCGTTTGCCATCTTGCCCGGTATTTCGCGAAGCGGCAGCACGATCGTCGCCGGACTGGGCAGCGGACTGCGTCGCGACGAGGCGGCCGCCTTCTCCTTTCTCCTGGCAATACCAGCCATCGGAGGAGGTGCGGTCATCAAACTCGCCAAGCTGTTCAGCGACGGATACGGTGGCAGTGACAACAACATCACCGACCTGGCGCTCGGGGCGACGGTTAGCTGCGCAGTCGGGCTGATATCCCTCTGGTGGCTGGTTCGGTGGCTTCAGCAAGGGCGACTTTACCTATTCGCCTTCTGGGTCATCCCGCTGGGAGTCGCAGTCATCGCCTGGCAACTGCTCTAAACCTGATCACACAGTAATTGGGTGGCGGAACGTGTTCAAGGTTACCCTCGCGCAGACCAGCTTGGCGCGACCACCGGTCGCGGCTTTATCGGGGTCTGGCCAGATCGTCCAGCCAGGTCTCGATCAAGGTCGACTGATTGGCGTTGCGATCGATCTGCTCGGCCGCCTCCAGGCAGCGCTCGAGTCGCCCCGCCGTGGTTTCCAGATCCTCCGGCCGGCTCGCCATGGCCTGCTCGACGGCGCGGCGGAGTTCGGCGTCGCCGGTTTCCGTACCGTCGCCGGCCGTGTGCAGCAAACAGCGATAGAACTCGGCCGCGAACCCGACGACCTGCCGAAATCTGCCACGCCGGGCCGCGGCCTGCTTGCCCGCCTCGTCGACAAACCCCGCCACCGCCTTGGCGAACCCCACACTATCCAGCACCGGCTCGGCCAGCCGCTGGAAGAGCGTATTGCGGAACGTCCAAAGCTCCGGGTCGGCCAATTCCGAAGCCCGCTGCAGGCTGCCGTCGCAGTGTCGGGCCAACCGCCGGGCGTCGTCCGCGTCGGGAACCAACCCCTGGGCGATCAATAGTTCGGCGACCGTCTCGGCCGACAGGGGACGAAAACGGATCAACTGGCAGCGGGAACGGATGGTGGGCAGTTGTTTCGCCGGGCTGGTGCCGATCAAGATCAGCATCGACTTCGGCGGCGGCTCCTCCAGCGTCTTCAACAGGCAGTTGGCCCCCTCCGGGTTCAAGTGGTCGGCGTCGTCGATAATCGCGAGCTTCCGCCCACCCATGTACGGTTTCAGCGAAATGTTGTGGCAAAGCCCCTCGCGTCCGCGGTGCTCTTTGTCGCCGATGAACAACTCCAGCGGAATGAACGCCTTGTCCTCGGGCCTGGCGACCTGTTCCAGATCGGGATGCGTCCCGGCGAGCACCTGGGCACAAGGGGGGCACTCGCCGCAGGGATCGAGCATTTCTTCCGGCCGATTGCGACACAACAGCGCCCGGGCCAGCGTCAGTGCGAAGGTCCGTTTGCCGATCCCCTCCGGCCCGACGAACAAGAAGCTGCTGGCCAGCCGCCGCCGCCGAAGCGCCCGACGGAACTGTTCCACCACCTCATCGTGTCCGTAAACGCCGTGCCAGGACATTGGGGTTAGGGGTTAGGGGTTAGGGGTGAGGGGGAACGGAGTAACGCCCCCGCACTGCGCTGCGGGGGGTGATTAACGCACGACAACGGAAGCTATTGCACACCGCCGAGAACCCTCCTCGCCGCCTCGCGGATCTCCTGCTGGACCTCTTCTATCGATCGGGCGGAATCGATCACGATGATTTCGTCGGGCCGGCGGGCGGCCTCGACCAGAAAACCTTCTCGCACTCGGGCGTGAAAATCGGCCCCTTGTTGCTCCATCCGGTCGAGTTGGCCGTCGAGCCTTTCGGCGGCGGCCGTAGCGGGCAGGTCGAGCACGATGGTCAAGTCGGGCATCAGCCCGGCCGTCGCCACGCGGCCCACTTCCCAAAGCACGTCGACGTCCAGCCCCCCGCCGTGCCCCTGGTAGACGACGTTGGCCAGCAGATACCGATCGGAAACGACCGTCTTGCCTTGCTCGAGCGCCGGGCGGATCACCTGCTCGACCAGTTGGGACCGGGCGGCCATGTAGAGCAGCATCTCGCTCCGCCGGTGGATCTCCAGGTCGTGCCGATCCAGCAGCAGCTCGCGCACGGCCTCCCCCAGCGGCGTGCTGCCCGGGTCGCGGCAGGAAACCACCTCGTGGCCCAATGCGCGCAGCCACCGGCAGAACAGCTCGCACTGCGTCGATTTTCCGGTGCCGTCGCCGCCGTCGATGGAGAAGAACATCACACCATTGTAGCCGACCCGACCCGATCGGCGAAGTCTCACAAAGCCGCGACCGGTGGTCGCGCCAAAAAAACCACGACCGCTGTTGATGCGACGTGCCAACCGGCGCGACCACCGGTCGCGGCTTTGTGGAAGCGGCGCGACCACCGGTCGCGGCTTTGTGCCATGCTTGACACTCTCTGCCGAGGGGTGTAGATTCCAACACAGGCGGGGCAGTGCAGCGGCATGGGCAATTCGCCACACTCCGGCACGAAAGGGCTTGGCCATGAAACCTAAACGCAGCTTCCCCCTCTCCGGACGAGTGTTCTTGATCCTGATCTGCTCGGCCGGCGCCCACTCTCTTGCTGCCGAAAAACAGGCCGCCGAGTTGACCGCTCGTCATCAGGCCGGCCAGACGTTGCTTTGCTTCCGGGAGGTCGACCCGCCGGTTATGCAGGACGCGATTCCGGCGAACGAGCTGGCGACTCTCCGCCGCGATCTCGACAGCCGGAGGAAAATCCGCTACCGGATCTACCGCAGCGACCGCCCGATCACCTCGGTCGCCAGTCTCACGCCCGTGGCCGAAGTGCCGCCGCTGACCGGCTGGAATGCCGACTACCACGGCATCTACCCGAAGCCGGGACAGATGGCGCTCCGCTACGTGGTCGAGGAAGGCAAAGGTCCCGTGCCGCCGGGCACCGGAATCTGTGCACACAACCCGCCCCGAGCCGGCGACGCCTATTACGCCGTGACCGTGGCGATCGACGGCAAAGAGAACACCGCGCTGAACGAGTCGAACTCGCTGCGCACGCCGGTCAGCGAAACCGTCGGCCGAGGCGTGCCCGTGTTGCAGCGAATCGAGAAGCCCGAGCAATGGCAGTACGTCGAGAAGCCCACGCTGCATTATTACGTCCGCTGGGAATCGCCGCCTAACTGTGCCGCCTCGGGCAAGCCGTACGATTATGTCGTGGCCGTCCCGCCTAAGCTGGCCAAGCCGGCCGGCGTGGGCATCCATCTGCACTGCTGGGGCGGCAGCCTCGACGGCGGCTACGGGTGGTGGTACCAGGCCGAACAGGGACATCTGCTGGTGGCCTCGAACCAGATCCCTTACGACTGGTGGACCGGCTACCACGAGCGCTATTTCCAGGGCCCGCCGGACGAAGAGACTTGGAAGCAGGGCGTCGTGCGGCCGTATTCGCAAACCCGTATGCTCTCGTTCCTCGATTGGGTCGCCACGCAGTGGGACGTCGACCTCACGCGGACCCACGTGGCCGGCAACTCGATGGGCGGATCGGGCTCGCTGATGTTCGCCATCCGGCACGGCGAGCGGATCGCCTGGGCAACCGGCTGGGTCGGCGTTCACATCCCTTCCGGCACGCCCCATTTCAAAGGCTCGTACGAGAGGGTCTACGGCAAGGAGGCTTGGGGCGTGGAATTCGAGAACGGCACGCCCGTCTGGGTCTATTTCAACGACGCATGGTACTTGCGGAACCATCCGCAGAAGGAGATCGGCCTGATCTGCTTCTCCAACGGCAAGAACGACGGCGGGATCGGCTGGCCGCAGGCGGCCGAGTTCTATCGCGCCTTGCAGGAAACCCGGCGCCCGCACATCTTCGTCTGGGGTCAGTCGGGCCACGGTCAACGGGCAAGGCTGCCCATCTCGACCGGCGACCACGACATGCCCATGGACTTGCGGACCGACCAGAGTCTGCCCGCCTTTACCGGTTGCAGTCTCGACGACGATCCCGGCGGCGGCGATCCGAAGGACGGCGATTCGGAAGGACAAGTCAACCTGTACCTCTATTGGAAGACCGACGACATCGTCGACCGCGTTGACCGCTGGGAAATGACGCTGGGGCTGATCGAAAAGGCCCCACAAGACCAGTGTACCGTGAACGTCACCCCCCGCCGGCTTCAGCAACTGCGGCTCCAGGGCGGGCAGCAGGTCGACTGGACCAACACGCCCGTCGGTCAGGCCGAGCCCATCCAAACCGGCCGCGCGACCGCCGATCGCCACGGCCTGATCACGCTCGAAAAGGTCCGCCTCGGCAAGACCGGGAACCGGGTGATGGTTCAGCGTGCCGCGGAAAATGGATGGAACTAGAGGGAACCCATTGGTAGAATTGGGGTCGAGAGGGAATGCAACGTGTGCGTTATGTGGCAGATACGCCGCTGACACCAAGTAGGCGGCAATACCCATATGCAAGTTGGACGTCCAAACCCATTGGAGAACCCAAATGTCAATCAACACTGACGAACTTCGGGCGCTTCCACCGGCGGAAAAACTTCGATTGGTCGAACTTCTGTGGGATGACCTGGGCGATTCGACGGCTTCGATCCCCTTGCCGGACTGGGTTGATCGTGAAGCAGCACGGCGGCGCGATGAAATGCGTGATCCGATGGTGGGTCTGGAACATGACGAAACGTGGAGACGGATAGAACGTCGCAATGGATAGACGCATCCGTTACCACCCACTGTTCGACTGTGATGTTCGCGAAGCCGCGTGCTGGTATGACCAGAGGTCGGCGGGGCTTGGTGGCGCGTTTGTCGAAGTTGTTCGCCAATGTACGGCCGATGTGATTGCTGATCCTGAGAGGTTCGCGAAGTCCTTGGCGGGCTGTCGGTATATCCGCCTCCCGAGATTTCCCTACGTCGTGCTCTCTGAAGACGTGGAGCCGATCCGACGACGGCGAGGCCGGCGAAACGCCATGGCCGATATTACTGTTCCCATTCCCCGATCGGCTTGCCGCGGACATAGACCGGCGAATCTTTCTGCCAAAGCGTCCCGTCCTCCTCGAGGATGAGCATCTCGGACGAGCCGTCGCCGTACATGTCGGCCGGGGTCATCGCCACGACGCGAGGCTGATAGCGGCCGACGCGGCCGCCTTGTTCTTTGAGGATCCAGGTCCCCGCCTCGATGTTGAGAAAGAACGCGCCGTGGCCGCGACCGACCAACTCCAGGTCCTTGGGCTTGCCCTGACGCGTGACGACGTGCAGATCGAGGTTGCCGTCGCCGCCGTTGCGGTCCCAGGCGGCCGACGCCTGGAAGTCGTTCATGGGGAAGTATCGCGGCTGGCCGTTGTACATCGGGTTCTCGCCGCAAAGCCGCTCCAGATCGGCCGTCTCGCCGGCGAGCGAATACCGCGTCAGGCCGCTTGGGCGGATGACCATCGCGTGCGGTGAGCCGTCGTCGCCCCAGTCGCCGATGTGCGCCGCCAACGGCGCCTCGCCCCCTTGCCACAGCCGCCTCGGCGTTTCCGGAGGCCAGGCGGCATCCTCGCCCGGGTTCTTGTAGACCGTGATCGTTCCGTCGCGGCTGAGCACCACGGCGTCGGGCTTGCCGTCGGCGGTGGTGTCCGTCAGCGCGACGGCCAGCACGTCCTGTCCCTGCAATCCGATGCCCGACCGGGATCGCTCGAATCGCGAGCCGGTGTTGTGATACAGCTCGTCCAGCAGCAGGTCCGGCTTGCGGTCGCCGTTGACGTCGGCGAAGGCGACCTGCCGGGCGGTCGCGTCGGAGAGTCCCCACGGGTCGGTCGCGTGGGCAAAAGCCTTCCCGGGGCCGGTGCCGCGGTAGAATCGCACGCCTTGCTCGGTGGCAACCACCAGATCCGCCAGCCCGTCGGCGTCGGCGTCCGCGGCGGCCATGGCCCCGGCCGCAACGTCGAGCGTTTGCAGCATGAAGTCGCCGTGCCAGGTGTGGTGCATGACCGCGTCCAGCAGCGGCGCGTCGCCGGCACGCAGTTTCAACAGGGCGCGCACCAGGCTGGGCGTGTTGCCGGGGAAGGTCCGGGCGATGTCGTAGGGGCCGACGATGGCCCAATCGTCTTCGCCGCTCGACTTCCCCTGGAACCAGGCGTCCGCGACGTGGATGGCCGCCCCGCGCCGGCCGACGAAGATCACCGCCGGGTCGCCGGGCCGCAGTTGTCCGGCCAAGGCCGCATGGCCGGTCACGTCCAGCGTGATCGAGCGGTCTCTGGGCAGCAGCACCTTCTTGCCCAACTCCTCCAGCGTTACGGCTTCGGCGAGCGTGACCCGGTTCTTGCCGGCGTCCACCGAGTCGACTTTGGCGACAATCAGGTCTTGCGCGGCCTTGTGGATCTGCGACAAGGTGACGTACACGCGGATGATCGCCGGTGCGGGTTTGGGCGAAAGGACGACAAGCGAGAAAACCAGTGTCGCCGTGAATGCCTGGACTCGTGTTTTCATAAGTTTGAGTTTGGGGTCGGAGCTTGAACAGTGAATAGGAGTTTGGGGTCGGAGCTTGAACAGTGAATAGTGGCTATTTCACGGTCCGTTGTATTGGTTTACGGTTGGATCTTCCTATTGGTCCTAGCACCAAACGGTTTTTGACACCGTTGCGGTAAACTCTGGGGTGGCACGCCCTGAGGAACGAAGGGCGTGTTTTCCCGACATACCACGCCCTTCGTTCCTCAGGGCGTGCCACCCACCGTGACATCCCGGACTTGATGCCAAACCGCCGAAAAACCGTTTGGTGCTAGTGCGTCGTCGTCACACTCGGTTCGCGATGGCGTGGCTCGCGTCGTTGGTATCACTACACTACACACAACCGAACGCTTCTGCAACGGGCGGGCTTGTTCATTGTTCAAGCTCCGACCCCAGTTCCGCCCCCCCTTGCCCGGACCGCTGAATCAAGATATAGTTTAGCATGATAGTAAACGGTTGATCTCGAGTGGGGTTGCGGTGAATCGAATGCGCAACGCGCTGGTTCGAGTGCTGGCAGGCATCGGATTGGTCCTGACGGGCCTCCCGCACGCATTTTGCGATTGTGGGTGTGGAGAACCTGCCAAACCGGTGGAGGTGGCCTTGTGCCCGCACTGTGACAAGACCCCCGACGACGCGGCTCCCGATCGATCCAAGCCTTGCCAATGTCGCCAGTGCGAGCTGGTCGATGCGTTGCCTCCCGGCCCTTTGGCAACCGCGCCTTCTTTGGATGTGACTTCGCACATCGACACCCCGGCGGTTGCCGCGGTCCTGCCGCTTGCATCGGCTTCTGCACGGGAGAAAACCGGCCGAGCGAACCCGGTCGACGTTCTCCCGCGCTACGGGTGCGCGCTGACGATCCTGCTGGGGCATCTGTTGCTTTGATCCCACCATGGCTGAAGCCGGCGACGGTGCTGCGCGATGACGGTTCGAGGTGTTGCGCTGCGCTGGATTCGGCCGCCGTAAGTGTCTTCTTCCATCCAACCCTTGCGTGCGAGGTGGTGTCATGAGCACCGAAGAGCGTTCCCAACCCGAGAGAGATCAAAACGACGAGGCTTCGCGCCCCGGCGGCAAGAAGCGCAGAATCTTCCCGACGAAGCTCCGCTGGCCCCTGATCGCCGTTTGCACCGTCGCGCTGCTGGTCGGTGCGACGATGGGTTTCCTGCTGGGCAAGACACGCAGCAGGCCCTCGGAAACGCCGGTTTCCTCCAAAGCACAGGCCGCAGCGCTGTGGACCTGCTCGATGCACCCGCAGGTCAAGCTGCCCGAGCCGGGACTCTGCCCGATCTGTCACATGCCCTTGATCCCCCTGGACAACGAGCCGGCCGGTCCCCGCGAGCTGAAGATGTCGAAAGAGGCCCTGGCGCTGGCGGGGATTCGAACGCAACCGGTCGAGAAGAAGTTCGTCTCCATGCTGGTGCGGCTGGTCGGCAAGGTGGAGTACGACGAAACGCGGAAGGTCGACATCGCCGCCCGGATCCCCGGCCGCCTGGACCGGCTGTTCGTCAACTACACGGGCATCACGGTCCGCAAGGGCCACCACCTGGTCGAGTTGTACAGCCCCGATCTGATCGTCGCCCAGCGCGAACTGCTGCAAACCTACGCGGCCTATCAGCGATTGACCGACGATCGCGACCGACGACTGGTCGAAGCCAACCTGCGGGCCGCGGAAGACAAGCTCGAACTTCTGGGCGTACTGCCCGGGCAAATCGAGGAAATCAAGCGGGAAGGAAAGCCGTTCGACCGCTTGACCATCTACTCCCCGGTCAGCGGGATCGTGATCGGCAAGCACGCCAACGAAGGGGCGTACGTCAAGGAAGGCCAGAACATCTACTCGATCATCGATCTCTCGCGCGTGTGGGTCTACCTCGACGCCTACGAATCGGACCTGCCCTGGTTGCGATACGGCCAGAAGGTCCGGTTCGAGACGGAGAGCGATCCGGGCGAAGTCTTCGAGGGCACGGTCGCCTTCATCGATCCGGTGCTCGACCAGACGAAACGAACGACCGGCGTACGCGTCCACGTGGAAAGGAAAAACGACGACCTGCGGTTGAAGCCCGGCATGTTCGTCCGCGCGACCATCCGGAGTGAGTTGGCCGTGGGCGACCGGGTGGTCGAGCCGTCGCTGGCCGGAAAGTGGATCTCGCCGATGCACCCGGAGGTCATCAAGGACGCGCCGGGCAAGTGCGACGTGTGCGGCATGGACCTGGTGCCGGCCGAAGAATTGGCCGCCGAACTGGGATTGAGCTTCGACGCAGAGGCCCCCGAAGCGCCGCTGGTGATTCCCGCCACGGCGCCGCTCGTCACCGGCAAACGGGCGGTGGTCTACGTGCGGGTGCCGACTTCCGAAGACCTCTTCGGCCAGGTGACGGCGATCTGGAAGGCGGCCGAATACCCGCTGCCGGGACAGCGACCGACGTTCGACCGTCTGATCGAGCTGATCGAGGAGGCCTGGACCAAGGTCGAGCGGTTCAAGCGGTGGCGCGACGGCGTCGCCATTCCGCCGTTGCCGGACGGCAAGAAGTCCAACTTCGATCAACTCTTCGCAGCGATTCGCGACGCCCGCGATAAGGCGGCGAAACTCAGCGGCTCTCAGGCAACCGTCGGCAACCTGGTCGAAGTGATCGACGCCCTTTGGAAAAAGGCCGGCGGGCTGTCCGACTGGGAACGGCCGTCGTTCAACGGGCGCGAGATCGTGTTGGGCCAGCGGGCGGGCGACTACTACCTTGTCCGCGGCGGCCTGGAGATCGGCGAAGAGGTCGTGGTGGCGGGCAATTTCAAGATCGACAGCGCCCTGCAAATCCAGGCCAGGCCGAGCATGATGAGTTCCGAGGGTCTGGCAGTGCCCGACGCGTTCCGCCGGGAACTCTCCGCCGTGTAC
>DATLAN010000238.1:0-3121 GCA_035527455.1 Thermoguttaceae bacterium | reverse complement strand
GCGCCGTAGCGCAGGGCCAGGTTCTCGTACGTCACGTGGCCGGTGTTGCTTTGGGAGATAATGTGCCGGCGCAGGGCGCACTCGATGTCGGTGTAGTATTCGGCGGGGTTGCGGGCCGAGTACATCTTCAGCAGGTGGTTCTCTTCGTCGTACCAGAACTTGCCTTGGGCATCCATCCGCTCGGGCTCGAAGACCTTGACGCCGCAGGCGGCCTCGTGGTCGAAGATGACGTTGCCCACGTCGCACGAGAGCGCGCCCGTCCTCTTCGGCGGCGTGGTCGACCAGATGTTGCCGCCTTCGTGCTGCCAGTCGGCCGGGCGGTTCTTCTCGACGGAGCCGACCAGGGCCGGCTTTTCGCCCGATCCGTACGCCCCGTAGGTGACGCAGCCCTGCTGGCTGCCGCTTGAAGGGATGAGCTGCTCCCGCCAGGCGTCGCCGCGGCGGAGCAGGACCCGGTCGCCGGGCTGGAACTTGTGTCTATCGACCCGGGCGATGGTCCGCCACGGGCTGGCCGGCGATATTCCATCGTTGGCGTCGGCGCCGTCCTTGGCCACGTAATAGTCCGTGGCCCGGGCCTCGGGCGCCGGCCAAAGGGCCAGGACGACAGCCACAAGGACGAAGAAATGACCGACCGGCAAACGGTTTCGAGAAAGGTTTTTGGGATTGTCCATAAATGCCTGGGCTAGCCCGAGTTTCCTACTTATGGTCAGCCGAATCGCGCAACCGACGATGGGAAGGCGAGTTACGACGAGGGGGATGTATCCCCTAACGTTTTGCGCGTTTTATCTCGAAGAATTGGGGTTGAAATGTTCCTCTGTATCCCCTAACATTCCGCCGCCCGGTGCCTGGGAGGCGGCCATGGAACGGCTGGAAGCTAAACGCGTTAAGGGACGCACCTATTATTACTACTCCAAATGGGCCCGCGTCGATGGTCGTTGCCGCCGGGTCTGGCAGAAGTACCTGGGCAAGCTCGAAGACATCGTTCAGGCCGTCGAGGGTGGCGGACCCGCTCCCGCTTGGGCCGAGGTCTTTCAGTGGGGACTGCCCCAAGCCCTCTGGCAAGAGGCCGCCCGGGCCCGCCTGATCGAGACCGTGGATCGGCACTGCCCGAAGCGTCGCCAAGGACTGACCACCGGTCAGTACCTGGCGCTGGCCGCCATCAACCGTGCCATCGCCCCTTGTAGTAAGCGGTCGATGGGGGATTGGTTCTCCCAGACCGTGCTGCGGCGCTGCTTGCCCGAGGCCTCCTCGGCGGCCTTGGCTTCCCAACGCTTCTGGGACCATATGGAGGCGGTCAGCCCCGAGGCGGCGGCCGCCGTCTGGAAAGACCTGCTCGAAGGCGTCGTCGCCCGTGAGGGCATCGATCTGTCGTCGATCTGCTACGACGGCACGAACTTCTACACGTTCATCGACACCTTCAACGTCCATTGCCGGCTGCCGGCCCGCGGCAAGAACAAGCAGGGCCGCGACAATCTCCGCCAAGTCAGCTATGCCCTGTTTTGTGCCGCCGATGGCCAGTTGCCGCTGTTTTACGACGTTTACGAAGGCAACCGCAATGACGCCCGGCAATTCGGCCACGTGATCCGGCGGTTCCATCGTTTCTTCCAGCAGATTTCCGGACGCGACGGGGCCGCCCCCGAGACGACGCTCGTCTTCGACAAGGGGAACAACTCGGCGGACAACTTCCGCCTGCTCGATGAGCTGAAGCTGAAGTTCGTCGGCTCGGTCAAGCTGAACGAGCACCGGGACCTGGCCGAGGTTCCCCATACGGACCCGCGTTTCGTCGTCTGCACGACGCCCGGACTGGAGGGTACGCAGGCATTTCGGGTGAAGAAGACCGTGGCCGGCCGCGAGCGGGTGCTGGTGGTGACCTACAACCAGAACCTGTTCCACGCCCAGTGGCTGACCTTGCAGAACGACATCGCCAAGGCCACCGAGCGGCTGGCCGAGTTGAAAGGGCGGCTGGTGGACCGGGCTGCCGGGGTGGTTACCCGCGGCAAGCGGCCGACGGTCGGCTCGGTCGAAAAACAGTGCCGCACGATCCTCCGGCGTCCGCACCTTAAAGACGTGATCGCGGTGACGGTCGAGGAAGGCCCCGCCGACGTCCCGAAGCTCAACTACGCCCTCGATGCCGACGCCTTGCATCGGGTCTCCCAGACGCATCTGGGCAAAACGATCCTGATCAGCAATCGCGCGGAGTGGTCCGACGAGCGGATCATCGAGGCGTACCGCAGCCAGTTCCTGATCGAGGAGGTCTTCAAGGAGATGAAGGACCGAACCACCGGCAGCTGGTGGCCTTTGAACCACTGGACCGACTCGAAGATTCGAGTGCACGGGCTGTACTGCAGCATGGCGCAGCTTCTGCGGTCGCTGATGTGGCGTCGAGTCCGGCAGGCCGGAGTGGAGGTGTCGCAGAAGCGTCTGCTGTCGGAGTTGGACGGCATCCGTGAGGTGATCACGCTTCATCCCCGCCACCGCAACCAACGGAAACCACGTCAGCAGACAGTGCTGACCCGCCTCTCGGAGCTGCAAGAACGGCTGGTGTCGATTCTGGGGCTCAAACGCGAAAAGCACCACGCGTTAGGGTAACACCCGGCTGCGCCGAACCCCTTGGTGGCTAAAAGGTTACAAATACGTCGTTCGATAAGTAGGAAACTCGGGCTAGGGGGATCTTGCGCCGCGAGCAGTTTTTTTGGCAAGCTCGAAGCCGCCGGCTCCTCCCGCCGCCAGAGGGGCCATGCACGGTCTTGACGAGGAGGGTTCGGGCGAGTACACTTCCAGTGCCGGGGACGCCCAAATTGCCGCCGACAGGCCCAAACCCGGTCGAAAAGTCGCACAGTCAGCAAGAATCTTCCCTTACGCTGCGTAAGATTTCCTGCCGCGGCCAGTAGTAAAAGCAGGAGACACGCTTTGCCGAGACCCTTCAGGCGCGGGGCCGCGCCTACCAGCAACAGGGCAACGACATCCGAAACGAACTCCGGGCCGAACGGGACTTCGCCAAAGCCTGCAGATGCTACTGCAACTGCCAACTTGACGATCGGCAGGGATTATTGCTTTGGAAAAGAAGTGGAACGACGGGCTCCCGAAACGGGACCCGCTGGACGAGCGGGCGACAGCCCTG
>DATLAN010000237.1:0-3794 GCA_035527455.1 Thermoguttaceae bacterium | reverse complement strand
GCCAGTTCCTTGCAGGTCGCCCCCTGGTCGCCGTCTCCGATTGCGCCAAGGCGAGCCAACTCTATTTCCCAGGCGTCAAAGCTGATAGCGGTCATAGAATTTCCTCTTTCGGCGGGTCGATGTCGCGAACGAAATGCCGCGTATAGAAATCTTCGTCTCCTTGGCGTAAGAGCGAACCGCCCACTTGCGGCGTCGTCACGCGGCCGCCGGGGATCTTGTAAGTGAAGGGCGTCTTCAGTTGCCAGCCCGGTGTCACGAACGAAAATCCGTATCCACGGCTTGTCGGCACCGTCACCATAATGAAGCGGTGCCGGTGGCTGCGGACCACGGCGTCGAACGGTTGCCGGCCCCAGCGACCGGCCTCGGAGTAGGTTTCGACCAGTTCCTTCAGCACGGCCGACGATTCGTAGTGGCTCGTGCCCGTCGTGCCGATGTGGTGCATCAGGTGGGCGCAGCTTCGCCCGCCGATCCGCACTCGCAATTCCGGACGGGCATATCGACCTTGTTCATCCGGTTTGGCGCCGATCGCCCGCCCGAGACGCTCTTCGTTCTCGGCACTGGCCCCCACGTGCGCCTCGGTCCCACGGATCAAGTAGAGGGCCGCGCACCGTTCGACAATCGGTCGCAACACCACTTCGGCAATTCGTGCCTGGTCGGCCAGATTTTGCGAGACTTGATGCGTTGCCCCGTGGTGGCGGCCGTCCAGCGCGTCCCCGTTGACGGCCACCGCGTACGGTTCATTGTGACATGCGCTGGGCACCCATACGTCCCAAAATTCTTGCCACCACTTCCAGACGGTCTGTTGGAGCGCGGATGGCTGGTAATGGCCGCCTTCATCGAGCCCAATTCCATTCGGCGGACACAAGCCGGCCTGGCAGCCACAATGGAGGTCGGATACCACGATCAGGTTATTAACGCTCTTGGGCGTCATGCGCTTAGCCATCGTTTTCCTCTCTCGTGTTTTGCACGTCGCCGATCGCGTTCCACAGCGCGCCGATATCGCGATTGTGTTCCTCGTCGCGTCGGCCGGCGTCGCGGCCCGCGAAATACAGGGTCGTGAGCCCGAAGCCCACAAAGAACGCGAATGCGAAAATTACGAACGCATACGCCAGAATCATCAAACCGGTCATTGTGCTTCGCCTTTCTGTTTCAGGGTAAATCCTAGGGATCAACTTTCGACGCATTGTCGGCGGGAACTGGGGGTAATTCGATCGCCTTATCACCTATTTTCCACTGAAAGGCGACCGAACCATCTTTGAAGTTACACCACCGCGCGACACCGTAGCGGATCGCTTCACACTTCAGGGTATGATCTCGCCCCTTGGACCCATGGTCGTGCCCCAGTGCATAAGCAACCAGGAGCGCGATGAAGAGCGCGAAAATTGCGCTCACGAGCAAAAAGACTCCATCCGGTGACATGATTCAATGCCTTTCTTAAAACGGAATATCATCCACCGCACACGCCATCGCGACGTGTGCCGGTAACGGCTCTGGTTTCGGCTCCAGGTCCCACGCGACAACTCGGTCGAACCGCTCGCCGGTGACACTTCGGACGGTGATTTTCGTTGCCTTGGCCACCCCGCCCGCGTTGGCAATATCGACGGCCTGTTGCGCCGTCGAGGGGATCGGATCGCTGGATCGCTTCTCCCACCAGGCGACGAATTTCTGCCGGGCCTGCCCGGTGTGCTCCGGGCACACCCACTCTATTTTGTAGTCGTGGAAACCCGTGTCGTAATCGACGCGCATCGTGCGCGGGTGGTCCTCATCGCTCCCGGCCTTGCGGTGTACGTGATATTGCACGTCGCGCACGTCGTACGTCAGGTCGATCACCTGGCCCGACAGGATGCCCTCTTTACTGGCCTCCGCTTCGTGCTTGCTGCGTTCCGGGGGCGGAAATTCATAGCCGCAATCGGGGCATTTCGCGTAGCCGGCCGCAATCACCGAATGGCACTGCGGGCACTCTTTGGCCGGCGCATCGCCCCCGCCGTTGCCGTTGCGATCCTTGACCCGAATCGCATCCACCGGGCCGTGCCGAACGATGTTCCCGCCGTAGTCCAGTATGAGGCAATTCGCCTTCCCCGGGTGCGGCCGAAAACCACGACCAACCCATTGATAAAACCGACCGGGCGAAGCGGTCGGCCGCAGGAGGGCCACGCAATCGATATTCGGCGCATCGAATCCGGTTGACAATACGTTGACGTTGACCAGGTACTTGAGCGACGTCTTCGAGTCACCGAAGAGGTTAGCTGGGACGTTCTCGCCGCGGAACCGAGCCAGTAATTCAGCCCGCTCGCCGGGCGGCGTGTTACTGGTGAGGAGTCCGCACCCGCAGCCGTGCTTTCTTAGCACGGCCTGAATGTGCTTAGCGTGAGCTACGCCCGCGGCGAAGATCAAGCATGATTCGCGGTCGTGTGTGTGGGTAAGGATCTCTCGGCAGGCTGCCTCGACTAACTCATCCCGATTCATCAACTTCTCGGTCTCGGCTGCGATGAATTCGCCGGCCCGAACGTGTAGCCCCGATGTGTCTACCCTATGAACTCCCGCCTTGGTAATCAGTGGACAGAGGTAGCCCTGTACGATCAGTTCTTTGACGCCGATTTCATAACACACGTCCGTCAAGAGGTTCTCCGGCCCGCAGAGCCGGCCGGATTTCAGCCGGTAATCGGTGGCCGTCAGGCCGATCAGCCGGACATTGGGATTGACGACCTTCGCGTCGGCCAGGAACTGCCGGTACATCCCCTCGCCATCCGGCGGGATCAGGTGCGCCTCATCGACGATAATTAGATTGAACGGCCCCAGTTCGCAGGCCCGCCGGTAGACAGACTGGATTCCGGCGATGATCGCCGGCGGGTCGGTGTCCCGGCGATTCAACCCGGCCGAATAGACGCCGAAGGCCACCTGGGGCGCGATCACGCGCAGCTTCGCGGCCGTCTGCTCCAAGAGTTCCTTGACGTGCGCCAGGACCAACACGCGCCCGTGCCATCGCGTCACGGTGTCGCGGCAAACGGTCGCGATCACGGGCGTCTTGCCGCCGGCGGTCGGGATCACGATGCACGGGTTGCCGTCTTGCGTGCGCAAGTAGGCGTAAAGTGCATCGACGGCGGCGCGCTGGTAGGGGCGAAGGATCATGGGCGTTAGAAGACTTCGATTTCGTCGTTTTCGGTCAACTGGAACCCGAGGTCGGCCAGGCGCGCGTCACACACGCGGCCAATCCGCCCACCGGGCGCGAACCAAACGGTCCGGAGGCCATTGGCGAGAATACGCACGCCCCCGTTCTCACGCTCCACCGTAATCGTGACGCGATGCACCGGTTCCGGGTGGGCGTTAATCGAAAACTCGATCATGTCGATACCTTTCATGTGTGAGGAAAAAAACAGAAGGGGAGCGGGCCGGACTCGAACCGGCAACCTCCGCTCCCGCAGAAATCATCCGACGCCGCCAGACACGGGGAAGGGCGTGCCGCCGAACACACGGAAGCGGTTGCCGAGATCCTTGCGCGCCCAGCCAACATCGGTCATGTCGACAATCGCCTTAGCCTCGGTCTGCAACTCCGGGCGCGGCGGCCTCCGGCCCGCGTAGATCGTTTGGGGCCAGTCGTCGTTATCGACGTACAACTCAATCATAATGATTCCGCGAATTCGCATTGTGTCACATCTGCTTTCTGTTGTTTCGGCTTATTGCCGAACGTGTCCGTCTTCGATGATGACCGAGCACTCGGCGCCGTCGCCGACGCGCTCAACGAAAAGTTGCCCGCCGTATTCCTCGGCGAGTTCGCCGATTAACTGTAGGCGCTC
>DATLAN010000236.1:0-4748 GCA_035527455.1 Thermoguttaceae bacterium | reverse complement strand
TCGCCCTCGGCCGCGTCCAGGCCGAAGTCGTGGGGATCGTCGTTGGCCGGATTGGCGTCCAGTCCGGTGACGTTGAAATCGTATTCGTCGAAGCAGATGTACTGGCCCGGCCCGAGCAGCGTCTTGCCCGGTCCGCCGAGGTTGAGGACGGGGATTCGGAACTTGTCGTAGAATTGGGCGGGATCGTCGAGCCACTGCCAACCCCAGGAATCGCTCAGATACCAACCGGCGATATCGATGGCCTGATCGGTGGGATTGTACAGTTCAATGGCGTCGACCTGCGGAAGGTCGGTGTGCGTGAGGACCTCGTTGATGACGATGCCGATCGGGTCTTGGGGTTCGGCGCCGGGCGTGCCGTGATGGGCGACGCTGGATTGCCAGAATGCGCTGTCGCCGTAGTCGGCCGGAGCCGTATTGTCCACGATCAACTCCAGCGACGCGCCTTTGCCGGCGGCGCGGCCCGGCCACGCCCCGCCGCTGCCGTACTCGAAGTCGAGGATCGTCTGGCCGAAGGGGTCGACCAGCCGGAGCTGTTCGCCGGCGTTGTCCAGCTTGCCGGTGAAGGTGCCGGCCACGACGATCTGCGACCCGTAGCGGAGCTGGAAGGCGGCCGGATTGCGGACCAGCACCGTCCGCTGGCCGGGCGCCAGCGTCTTGCCGTTGAGCGCGCCCGCTGCGGTGGCAATTCCGGTGTCGAACGCGACGCCGGCGAGGTTGAGCGTGAACGTGTCGCTGGTGTTCATCAGCTCGATGAACTCGAACTCGCTGGTGGCGGTGTAGCCGGCGGCCCTTTCCGCAGGGGTGGGCTCGGCCGGGTCGTACATGATCTCGGTGATCCGCAGGAAGTCCTCCAGCGGCCGCTGGACCATCGTGCTGGTGATCGTGATCGTATCGGATCCGGTCACGTTGCCCCGGAAATCGATCGCTTGAAACGTCAGTTGGTTCGCCCCAGGCGCCAGCGGCACCCGGAGTTCCCAACTGTTGTTGTCGGTCCAGGTGACGTCCAGCGGCTCCTGGCTGCCGGCCAGGCGGATCTCGCGGACGTCGATCCACCCGTCGCCGCGGAGCGTCGCCCCGATATCGTTGACCGAGAAGGCGTTTCCGCCATTGGTCGTGACGTGGAAGGCGACCTGGGGGATCGCCGACCGGGCCTGCGATATGGCGGAGTTGGCGCGGGCGCCGATGGTGGAGGCGGTGTAGTTGATGCCGGCTCCTCGGGCGTTGTAGTGGGGAATCCAGTACGTCATGTACTGCTGGTTGAATGCGCGGTCCACCAGGTCCAGCATGTGTCCCCAGAAGAGCCGTTGGTTCTGCGGGATGTTGCGGATCTCGTCGAGCCGCGAATCCGATCCGTTGTAGATCAACGAATCGCTGAGGTTTGCCAGGTCGGCGTCCCAGTACAAGGGAATGAGTTTCCCATCTTCGGGCCGCAGGTAAATGCGGAGGTTCTTCGGCCGCCGGAACCCGTACGTATCCCAGTTCCCCAGGAAGGCCTGGGTGGCGTAGTGCCGCATCCACAGGTCGACGTCCATGATCTCGTTGGTCGCGTCGTACAGCGCCTGGCCGGAAAGATTGAGGGCCCGGGCCAGCTCGACGATCTTCTCGTACTCGTCCTGAGTCCGGTTGTTCTTGATCAACAACTGCCCGCGATAGGCCTCCGGGTCTTCGCCCCGATAGCGGATATCTTGGGCGTCCGAGGTTGCGTTCGTCTTGTAGTTTTGAGCGTTCGGACTGGTGGGATACGTGATGTCGTCCAGTTCCCACAACGTGCCGTCGCTGCCGTTTTCGAATTGTTCGTTGAGGAAGACGTCCTCGTAGCGGGCCATCTGGAACAGGACCGTGCGGTTGGGCTCCGACGGATGGCGATGGATCAGGTACGCGATGTCGTCGTAGAGGCTGACGCTGCTCCCACCCGCACGGTTGACCATATGCTTCATGTAGATTTCGCGGGGCCCCCCTCCGCTCAGGTCGAAGCGGATCGAACCGTGAACGCCGTTGAACAGCTTATCGGGAGGCAGCACGATCTTGTACCCGCTGTTGGGACGCAAGAAGCGGCTTCCCACCTGCCTGATCTGCACGTCGTGATACGCCTCGTAGAGAACTTCGTCGCCATAACGAGCCTCGTGGATCAACGTCCCGCGGACGTAGTTGTTGCTCATCTCGTTGATGTTGACGAACAAGTTGCTGTACTCGGCCGACATCAGCACGATCCGCATCGTGTCGATCTGGTAGGAAGTCCCGGCTCCCTCGTCGACTTTATAGAGGGCCCGAGAGTTCGCGCCGGCGGCGGGGAACGTGGACGTGACGCCCAGCCCGTCCGTACCTTGCACGTAGAACTGAACGATGGTGCCGGCCGGTTGGGCGGGAATGGTCGACCGGTAGTACCCCTCGCCGTCGAGCGTCATCGCCACGGTGGTCCAGGCCGTTCCGTCTCGCCTCCAGTTCAGCACGACCGAACCCACGCCCTCGGGGTCCTCGGCCCGGACGGAGATCGTCACCGGCTCCGCGTACGTGGGCAATACGGGAGCGTGCCCGAGGTCGCTGTACGTGGGGCCGACGTTCGCCTCGAACGTCGAATTCCTTGCGCCCGGCGTTCCGTTTTTTTCGGGCACGGGCATCTGGACGGTATTTCCCATCCGGGTAAAGTAGAGGCGATTGTTGATCTGGCTGTTCCCGCCCAGCCACTTCACCCGGAAGGAGATCTCGTACTCGCGCCCGTCGATGATCGATGAGCTGAGCGTCGTCTCCACGTGGTCGTGGACGAAGGCCTGCGGTCCGTCGGCGACCACGTAGAGCACCTTGTTGGCCGCGTTGTTCGGATCGGCGACGATGGTGCCGGTGTGGGTCCCGATCAGCCGCCACTGGCTCGCCGTCGGGGGCGATCCGACCGTGTACGCCTGGAACGAGCCGTTCTGGATCATCTGCGTCCTCGCGCCGTCCGGATCGCGGATCACGCTGACGTCGTCGATCAGGAACTCGCCGGCGTCGAGCAGGCCGAAAACGAACTCGGGGAACACCGTGCCGCCGATTTGCATCGGTTCGCTGGAAACCTTGCGAATCGTGAAGGTCGTCCACTGGGACTTTCCGCCTTCGCTGCTGGCGGCCCAGGCTTCGGCCTTCGAGTTGTCGGCGTCCGGATCGCGCAGCTCCAGGCTCGAACCGCCGCCGTCGGCGTACTCCGGCCACGGGTCCCGCTCGTAGTAGTGCACCTCGTCGGCCGGGTTGCCGTGATCGTCGATCAGTGCGATTCGCTCGTCCTTGTTACCCAGGGTTCCGGAAAAATCGCCCACGATCCTACCGGCGATCGCCGGATACTTCGCCCGCAGCGTCACCGCGTCCCGCGCCACGACCAGGTATCCGCCGGGGGCCAGCGTGGTGCCCGCGGGGAAGTCGTACTCGGCGGCGTCTTCCAGTCGCCAATCGCTCAGATCCACCGTCGTACTGCCGCGGTTGTAGAGTTCGATCCATTCCTCGTCCGATTCCGCGAACGGCTGGGTATCGGTGGCCAATTGGGGAAAGGCGTGATACATGATCTCGTTGATCACGATCTCGTCGTGGAAGGCAAACACGTTCGCTTGCCCGGGAGTCGGCGCATCCGCACCTTCGTTGTCTACGGGTCGCATCCAGGGCCCGCTCCCGTCGGGAGATCGTCCCCGTAGCGTCGACTTGACCTGAACGCCGTCGAGCACCGCGGCGCGGCCGGGAGCGTACAGGAATAACTCGTCGCCCGAGTCGACCTCGAAACCGAGTTGGCTCCGGCTGACCGTCATGAAACCGCCGGTCGCGAGCGTCTGGCTCGGCAGCACGTACTGGCTTCCGGCCGCATTGGCAATCACGTGCCCCCCGAGTTGGACGGCCTTGGTGCTGAAGTTGGCCAACTCCAACCAGAACTCGCCCTGGTCGGCGCCGGCCGTTTCGTTCAGCGCCAGGGCCACGTCGACCAGCCGCCAGTCCGGCGGCCAGACCGTGGCGGTGATCCCCATCCCGAAGAGCCCGTAGCCCATGTCGGAAGTCGCCTGATGGACCTCGACGGCCATGACGTTGCGGCCCTGGACGAGGCTGTCGGAAGGAACCTCGATGCCGTAAATGAACGCGGGATTCAGCACGTTCGTGCTGGCCGGCGTCGAGTAGGTCACGGTGCCCTGCGGCATGTTGTGCCGATAGATCTCGGTTCCGTTGAGGTAGAAAACGGCCCCGTCGTCGATGATCAGGTCCAGGGCCAACTCCGAGAGCGAGGGAACGTCGGAGAAGTCGAACTCGGTGCGGAAATAGGTCGTCATTCGGCTGCTGGTCAGTTCCAATCCGACCGCCGTGAACGGCGTCGTCAGATCGGCGTTCCGCGTGCCCATCGTCTCCGGCGCGATGGCCCAGTCCGCGGCCGTGTTCCCGTCCGAGAAGCCCCGCCGCTGGAAGGACGAACCGCTCGAGATTCCCAACGGGTTGAAGGACGCTCCGGACCAGGCGTCGCCGACGGTGATCGGGAAGCCGTTGATCGTCACGTTCAACGCGGCAAGATCGTCGATCGAGAACTTCCAGGGAATGAAGTCGACGATGTTGCCGTCGTCGTCGAGGATCATGGCCCAGTTCGGCCCCGAGCTTGCCCAGATGATGTCGGATCCCCAATTCGCATCGTTTCGGTACAGGATTTGGCCGGGAGCCATCGAGTCGGGCAATTCCCATAGGATCGAGTGTACGTTGTTGACGTCCCCAGTTATCCCGTGGTTCAGCGCCACGACCCAGCCGGAGGT
>DATLAN010000235.1:0-3352 GCA_035527455.1 Thermoguttaceae bacterium | reverse complement strand
ATCTGCACCTGAGAGCGGTGAGGTCGATCCACACGAGCGGTTGCTGAGGTATTTTTTGTATTCATGACCACGTTTTAGCGCGATCACCAAAAATGCACAAGCCCGTTTAATAAATTCACAGGCTATCCGCGAGACGAAGCTGCATCTCGCGGAGCGCGATGGCTACTATTCTCAGGCGGTTTGGCATTAAGTCCGGGATGTCACGGTGGGTGGCACGCCCTGAGGAACGAAGGGCGTGTTTTCCCGACATACCACGCCCTTCGTTCCTCAGGGCGTGCCACCCCTCTTGAAGGGGTCAATTCCACGTACATCTTGTTGCCGCGTTTCACCTTCGACTCGCAACTGGCCGGTCAACACGATTTCTCCCGAAGTACCTTCACGAATCGGTCGGCCCGCGCTAGAATAGGATTTTACGGGCGCAAGACGCCAGCCCCCCCGAACCAGGATGGTAATGCCATGACCCAACACATCTTCGTTACCGGCGGCGTGGTCAGCTCGCTGGGTAAAGGACTCACCAGTGCATCCATCGGGATGCTGCTGGAACAGCGCGGGCTGAGGGTCCGCATGCAGAAGTTCGATCCGTACATCAACGTCGACCCGGGCACCATGAGCCCCTACCAGCATGGGGAGGTCTACGTGCTGGACGACGGCAGCGAGACGGACCTCGACCTGGGGCACTACGAGCGGTTCACCAACAGCCGGCTCGACCGCGACTCGAACTACACCACCGGGCAGATCTACCAGGCCGTGATCAACAAGGAGCGGCGCGGCGAGTACCTCGGGCAGACCGTCCAGGTGATCCCGCACATCACCAACGAAATCAAGGCCGCCATCGCCAAACCGGCCGGCGAGGGTATCGACGTGGTAATCACCGAGATCGGCGGCACCGTCGGCGATATCGAAAGCCAGCCCTTTCTGGAGGCCATCCGACAGTTCTCCCTCGACATCGGCAAGAGGAACTGCCTGTACATCCACCTGACGCTGATTCCCTACCTGAAAGCGGCCGACGAGTCCAAGACCAAGCCCACGCAGCATTCCGTGGGCCAACTGCGGCAAATCGGTATCCAGCCCGATATCCTCATCTGCCGGTGCGAACGCTCGCTGGGACACGACGAACGGGCCAAGATCGCCCTGTTCTGCAACGTGCCGATCGAGGCGGTGATCGAGGAGAAGGATAAGGATTTCTCGGTCTACGAGGTGCCGATGAGCCTGGTGGAGCACGGCTTGGACGAGCTGATCGTCCGCAAGCTGGACCTGCCGGCGGCCGAACTCGATCTGGACGACTGGCGCGATCTGCTGCACCGGCTGCGAAATCCCGAACATGAGATCAGCATCGCCGTGGTCGGGAAGTACGTGGAACACCGCGATGCCTACAAGTCGATCTACGAGGCGCTGGACCACGCCGGCGTCCACCATCGGGCCCAGATTCGCATCCAGCGGATCCACAGCCAGGCGATCGAGCGGGAAGGCCCGGAACGGCTGCTGGCCGGGGTCGACGGCGTGCTGGTGCCCGGCGGGTTCGGCGAGCGGGGGATCGAGGGCAAAATCGACGCCGTGCGCTTCGCCCGACAGCGGGGGATTCCCTACTTCGGGATATGCCTGGGTATGCAATGTTCGGTGGCCGAGTTCGCCCGGGGAACCGTTGGGCTGGACGGAGCCAACTCCACGGAGTTCGACAAAGACACGCCGCATCCGGTCATCTGCCTGCTCGACGAGCAGAAGGCGATCACCGACAAGGGCGGCACGATGCGACTGGGAGCACAGCCGACGAGACTGGTCCCCGACAGCAGGGCGGCGAAGTGCTACGGCACCGAGGAGATTTCGGAGCGGCACCGGCACCGCTACGAGTTCAATAATGTCTACCGCCAGCAGTTTGCCGCTTGCGGTATGCTGGTCACCGGCACCAGCCCGGACGGCGCGCTGGTGGAGATCGTCGAGATTCCCGACCATCCGTGGTTCGTGGCGGTGCAGTTTCATCCGGAATTCAAGTCCCAGCCGACGCGGTCGCATCCGTTGTTCGCCGGTTTCGTGGGCGCGGCGCTGAAACGGCGCTTGACGCATGCCCCGCAGGTGCAGGAGGTAGAGAGGACGTAGCCATGTCTGGCGAACCGAACGAGGAAAAGAAGATCCTCATCGACGAGGACTGGAAGAGCCGGGTCGAGGCGGAAAAGGAAGAAGCGGCTCGGCAGCCGGGGGAAGCTTCGGATTCCGGCGAGGCAGAAGCCACAACCGGACCCGCGGGGCCGCTGCCGCCGCCGAGTCTGACGTTTCTGGCGAGCACTCTGTACATGCAGGGCATCGTTTCGCTCGGCCTGTTGCCCAATCCGGCCTCCGACGAGCCGGAGGTCCATCTCGACCATGCCAAGCACTTCATCGACACGCTTCAGATGCTTCAGGAAAAGACCGAGGGCAACCGCACGCCCGAGGAAACGCAGGAACTGGAGACCATGCTCCACGAGTTGCGCCTAAGCTACGTCGCCCGACGAGACCAACCGGCCCCCCATGAATGACGAACGCCCCCGTTCCTAATTCCTAATTCATCATTCATCGTTGCATAAACTTCCATGTCCGGCCCGGGGAAGAGAGGCGAACGCTTCCTGCGCCCTGCTTTCCCTTCCTTGGAAGCTTGCATTCCACCGGGTGACGCGCCGGGGGGTTGGAAAATCCGCCGGGCCGGACATGGGGACGTACGTTACTTCGAGAGTTCGTGGAATAATCTGCGGAACTTGGGCATCCGCGTTTCCAGATATTTCAGCCACGCCGGGGGGTGCCAGATCTCCACGCAGACCGCCGCCCCGACGATCATTACCTCGCCTGCCGGGTCGACGCACAGGAATTCGCGAAACCCCTCGGGAATCAACAATCGGCCGCGGCCGGCCAGCGTGACGGGCTTGTGCCGGGTCGAGAGCAGCCGGCCGAGCAGTTGAACCTGCCCGAGCCGGTCCTGGTCGAACGCCTCGGCCTGGAGCTTCTGCTTGACCAGCGCGAGTCGAGCACTGAACTTGGCCTGCCAATCCGCCGCACTCCAGAGGCTCAGGCAACCGGCCCGCTCCTTGGCCAAGACGCAATCGGGCGAGTCGGCCGTGAGGATATCGCACAATTCGCCGGGGATCGCCACCCGATGCCGTTCGTCGAGCGTGCGGCGGAATTCGCCGAGGATCATCGCTGGCGCGTCGGGCATCAGGTCCCTCGTCCGTCCGGTATGTTTCCGGGTGTGCGAATCCGTTCGGCAGCATGGCAATCCGCCCTGTTTCGAGTTGTGGGCGGCCGTCCCATCCAGCAAGGTGCTGTGAGCTAGGAATGGGCTCAAAACCCACCCCGTGAGTTTACCAACTTCTGAAAACCTTGCAAG
>DATLAN010000234.1:0-3051 GCA_035527455.1 Thermoguttaceae bacterium | reverse complement strand
ATCTGCACCTGAGAGCGGTGAGGTCGATCCACACGAGCGGTTGCTGAGGTATTTTTTGTATTCATGACCACGTTTTAGCGCGATCACCAAAAATGCACAAGCCCGTTTAATAAATTCACAGGCTATCCGCGAGACGAAGCTTCATCTCGCCGCAGCGTGATGGCTACTTTGGTCTACCCACCGCCGCGTTTCTGGGCGAACAACCACTTCAACAACTCCGGGTCGGCGAAGGCCGCGCTCCACGAGTTGTGTCCCACGCCGGGATACTCGGTGTATTTCGGCTTGCCGCCGGCCGCCTTGATGGCCTCGATCATCTTTCGCGAACGGCTCACCGGCACGGCCGTGTCCTTGTCGCCGTGGAACGCCCAGACGGGACACTTGATCCGGTCGGCCGAGGTTTCATCCCCACCGCCGCAGATCGGCACCGCAGCGGCGAACATGTCGGGCCAACGCTGGACGGCGTCCCACGTGCCGTAGCCGCCCATCGACAGGCCCATCACGTACAGCCGGTCGGGATCGATCGGGTATTTCTTCATCAGTTCGGCGATCACCTCGAGCGTCAGGCCCATGGGCTCGGACGAGTTTTCCGGCATTTCGTGCGTTAGTTTGCTCCAATCGACCTCGGCCCATTTCCTGTCGGGCGGACACTGCGGCACCAGCACGAAACAGCCGTGCTCCTTGGCCGCCGATCGCATCATCTCCGCGCCCCATCTCAGTTGGGCCTGGTTGTCCGAGCCGCGTTCGCCCGCCCCGTGGAGGAAGAGCAACAACGGGTGTTTCTTCTCGGCAGCGTTCAAGTCGCCCGGTTCGAGCAGTCGGTACAGCAGCGTGGCGCCGTCGGCGTCCTGGTACTTCAGCACGTCGAAATCCTCGTCGGCCGCTCGCGCGCGGGCCGGCAGCAGGGCCGCAAGAACAAGGGTCAGCATCATGGCGGAAACAACGCAGGGGCAGAGTCTCATGGTTCGTTCCTTCCAGGGAAAGTAGCAAAGTAGGCCGGAACCAGCGCAGCGCAGTTCCGGCACAAGTCTCTCTGAAATGGTTTTCTCCAGCACGGCTTTCCACCCGCCCATCATAGCCGAAACCAACAGAAGTGCAAGTTTCTCCCTTGCATTCCGGGCCGTATCGGGGAAGATGAGCAGTAGTACGGTGGGTGGCACGCCCTGAGGAACGAAGGGCGTGGTAGGTCGGGAAAACACGCCCTTCGTTCCTCAGGGCGTGCCACCCCAAAGGATCGGGTATTCGCCAGGAAAAACCGTCAGGGCAAGCCCTGACCTACGGGAACGCCCCGCCATGCAGAGCCGCGAACTCGTCCGCCGTGCCATCGAATTCCGAAGGCCCTCCAGAATACCTTTCTGGCAAGACGTCGTCGACGGCGTGCCGGGCGACGTGTGCGATTGTTGGGAAATTGACCGCGGCAGGCGGGGGTGGTTCTTCGACCACGCCGTCGAGGACGACTGGGGATGCGGCTGGGCGGTCACCGAGAAGAAGAACATGGGGCAGGTCGTCCGCCATCCGCTGGAAGATTGGGCGGCACTCGACGCCTACCGGCCGCCCGACCCGCGCGACCCGTTCTACTTCGAGAGGATCGGCGAGCGGATTTCGCAGGCCGGCGGCCGTTACGTGGCGGTGACCTGCCATTTCAATCTGATCGAACGGCTGCACATGCTCCACGGCTTCACCCAGACGCTGGTCGACTTCCACCTGGAGCCGGCCAAGATCGAGCGGCTCCTGGACATGATCCTCGAATTCAAGCTGGAGATGTTCGACGAGCTGCACCGCCGCTTCGGCGATCGGATCGACGGACTCTTCTGCACCGACGACTGGGGAAGCCAGAACGGCACGTTCATCAGCCCCGGGATGTTCGAGGATTTCTTCCTGGACCGCTACCGCCGGATGATCGACGCGGTGCACGACTGCGGCTGGCACTTCATGCTGCACAGTTGCGGGCGGGTCAACGACTTCGTGCCCTACTTCATCGACCTGGGCGTCGACGTGCTGAACCTGCAGCAGCCGCAGGCCTACGGCATCGAAGAGCTGGGTCGCCGATTCGCGGGCAAGGTCTGCTTCCTGACCACGGCCGACATCCAGGCGACCATGCCGAAGGGCGACGCGGAAGCCATCCGCCGCGAGGTCCGCCAGTTGGTCGAGAACTGGTCGACGCCCGAGGGAGGATTCATCGTCTTCAACTACGGCTTCGACGAGGCGATCGGCACCACGCGAGAAGCGACCGAAACGATGTTCGAGGAGTTCGGGCGGTTGATGTATCGTTGGAGCGAGTGAAGGGAACCGAGACTGTGAGCGGCGAGTCCGAATGATTAAGGAGATTCCCATGCCCGATCAACCGATCGTTCGACGTGCGTTCTTCGAGAAACTCGGGGCAGGCGCCCTGGGAGTTGCGGCAACCGGCGGACTGGTGTCCGGGGCTACGGCGGCGGATACCGCATCGGCGCCCAAAGCGTGGCAGCCCGTCTCCGACCGGAAGGTCCGCGTGGGCATCGTCGGCTACGGGTCGTGCAAGTTCGGCGCCGAGTTCGGCTTCCAGGACCATCCCAACGTCGAGATCGTCGCCGTCAGCGACCTGATCCCCGATCGCTGCCGGGGGCTGATGCAGGCCTGCCGGTGCGAGAAGTCGTATCCGTCGCTGGAGGTGTTGGTCAAGGACCCGAAGATCGAGGCCGTGTTCGTGGCCACCGACGCCCCCAGTCACGCCCGGCACTGCACCGAAGTGCTCGAGCACGGCAAGCACGCCGCCAGCGCGGTGCCGGCCGCGTTCGGTTCGGTCGAAGACGGCCAGCGGCTGTTGGAGGCCGTTCGCCAGACCGGACAGAAGTACATGATGTTCGAGACCAGTTGGTTCCGGGGCGACTGCTGCGCGATGCGGGCGGTCTACCGGGCCGGCGGGTTCGGCAAGCTGGTCTACTCCGAAGGCGAGTACTACCACTACAGCTCGACGCCCCGCGAGTCGTACAAGGGCTGGCGCGTGGGGTTGCCGCCGCAATGGTACCCGACCCATTCGGCGGCCTACTACGTGGGCGTCACGCGGGAGCGTTT